>CALATK010000281.1 GCA_937891805.1 uncultured Fibrobacter sp.
CTCGAAGGAATCGAGTCCGGCGATACGGACCTGGAAACGGGCATTTTTGCCGTAGCAGACGGAATCAAGCACAGCCCCGAGCACATCGAGTTGTTCTTCGGTAGCGAATTCCAGGACGGTTACGGCTGGATTTTCCCTCGGGACGGCAAAGAAGTGAACATCGGTTTCGTGCTGGGCAAGACCGTAAAGAACGGAGAGCCCCTGCGCCAGAAGCTCATGAATTTTATCGCGAAGAACTACCCGGAAGCGACAGTGAAGGCCGTCTATGGCGGCATGATCGCCTGCGGGCAGTCCGACAAGCCTCTCGCCAAGTGCGGGCTTTTCAAGGCGGGCGATGCCGCCAGCTGCGTGAACCCCATCAGCCGGTCGGGCATCGTGGAATCCCTGATTAGCGGAAAGATTGCCGCCGAAGCGGTGGACCAGTGGCTCAAGGACAGCGGAGAAAACCGGGATGCCATCGAGGCCTCTACCCTCACCCGCTGGATGGAAGCCCTGGGCAAGAGCCACAAGCAAATCGCCAACGCCAAGGCGGGTTTCAACAGCATTACCGATGACCAGCTGGACAAGGCAGCCAAGCGGCTCTCCAGGCTGCCCCGCGAAAAGCAGACCCTGGTCCGCATTTTCTGGAACGTGCTCTGGTCCTGCCCCTCAGTCATCTGGAAGATGCGCTCGTTCTTGCGTTAAGGTCGAACCATGCCAGAATCAATCCAAGAACGACAAGACGCACTCCGGGCGAAATTCGCAAGCTTTACAGACGCCGACGGCAAGTGGGAATACCTGCTGGGTCTCGCCCGCAACCACAAGGGAATGGACCCAGCCCTCAAGGCGGAAAAGTTTATCATCCAGGGCTGCGCCTCCACCATGTACTTGGTGCCGAGCTTTAACGGCGAGGTCATCCATTTCGAAATGGACGTAGAAGGCGGTACCACCAACCCGCTGATTAGCCGGGGCCTTGGTGCGCTGGCATTACAGATTTACAACGACCAGACGCCATCTGCTATTTTGTCTGTAAACCCGGAATTCTTCAGGGATATCGGCCTGAACGTAGGGCTTTCCCCCACCCGGAGCAACGGCTTTGCAAGCCTCGTGAAACAGATTTATTTATATGCCCGCGTCTTTGACGCACTATCCAAAAGGTAAGGTAGAATCATGTTCAGTTTCTTAAACGGAAAAAGCCCTTTTGACGAAGCAGAAGAAAAACTAGAAGCCGGGGAAACCGTCAACGGAAGGCCCAAGATGCCTAGCGGTCCCGTCATGGGCTGGCAGGACGGGCTCTTCTTGCTGGTGGTTATCGGCCTGATCGTGGGCGGTTACCAGTATTACCAGCATTCCAAGACCGAAAGTGCCGAGACCTTCGCCCGCTGCAACACCCTTTTTGACGAGGCGGCCACGAACCCCGAAAAATACCTGGATGCAGAAGCCTGCTTCGACAGCACCTGGGACCTGGGATTTGTAAGCGATACCATGGAAGTTCTCCGCCAGAACCGCATGGGCGAAATCCTGGACAAGCGAAACGCCCAGAAGGATGTGCTGGAAGACGCCAAGGACGCCCTTAGCCAGAAGGATACTGCCAAGGCGGTGGAAATTGTCCGCGGTTACCAGGGGGCCATGTTCCTGAGGAACTACGACAAGGAAGACTGGGACAAGATTGCAAAGATCGAAGTTGCGGCCCCGGGCGATTCGAATGCCACGGCGGCTGATTCGAGCGCTACGACAGCAAACAACGGTGCAGCCGAAGCAAAGGCCCAGTAACCGAGTTTAATCATTTTTGACAATATATATATGTGAAAGGGACGCGTAATGGCGTCCCTTTTTTATTACACACAATGTAAAAAATTGCATTTATTTGCAATTTTTTGATTTTTTTTGAAGAAACCCCTTGCCGAAGTTAACTTGTATTGATATCTTTGTGCCCATGATGAACTTTGTGACATGTGCAACTCTCAACCGTCGTTGGTGGCGCGGACTCTGACATAGAGCCCGGTATTTGTCGCAAATCACCCAAGATTTTAAAGCAAAGGCTTCCGGACTCGCGGAGGCCTTTCTCTTTTACCAAAATCGTTGAAATCCTCCGGGAAAAAAAGCCTTTGCGGACCAAAAAGGAAACGCAAACGAGTTTATAAACCAGAGGATAAAATGACCAACAAGATCAGACACATCACCGAAAGCCAGGGTTACGAACCGCGTACCGATAGCATCTACGTGGCGCTCCCGGGCGAACGTTACACCCCGTTTTCGCTCGGCAAGAAGCTCGGTGCGAAGGCCATCTTTGAATCCGCGAGTTTCTCGCACGGCCGTAGCCGCTACTCCACCTTGATGGTGGACGAAGGCTTCCGTCTGCGCCAGAACGAGAAGGACGTGAGCATCATCATCGACGGCAAGGAAAGCACCTTCCTCAAGGAAGGCGAGGGCGACATTCTCGACGCCCTTACGCTGATTTCTGCCGAAAATACGGTGCCGCCCAACCAGATTCCGATTCCCTCCTCGGGCGTGGGCTACCTGGGCTACGAATTCTGCGCCCGCTGCGATACCATCCGCCTTGCCCCGCAGGTCGATGAACTCAACATACCCGAAGCGGAATTTTTGGTGGGCCACATCTACATCGTGTTTGACCACTTTACCGAAAAGCTTCACCTGTTCGCCCTGAACTACGAAGAGCACCAGATTGACCTGAAGGCGGCCATCGAGAACGTGAAAACTCGCCTCGCGGATTTGGACTTCAGTTACCTCGCTCCCGAACCGCAGTACGGCAAGGGAATTACGATGACCGACCTGGAACAGTCCCGCAAGGAATATGTTGAAAAGGTCGCCGCCTTGCAGAAGCACATTGTCGCCGGCAACATCGTGCAGGCCGTGCCTTCCCGCCGCATTCAGTTTGCAAGCGACATCGCGGCGCTGGATATTTACCGCAGGCTCCGCACGGTGAACCCGTCTCCGTACATGTTCTTCCTGGATTACGGTACGCACCAGTTTATCGGTGCCTCGCCCGAAAGCCTCGTGCGTGTGCGTGAAGGCATTGCAACGATTCACCCGATTGCAGGTACCCGTCGCCGCGGCAAGGACGATGCCGAAGATGAAGCCCTGATGAAGAACCTGAAGGGCGACCCGAAGGAACGCGCCGAACACCTGATGCTGGTGGACCTGGCCCGTAACGACCTCGGCCGCGTCTGCGAAGCGGGTACGGTGGAAACGACCAAGTACATGGAATGCGAAAAGTTCAGCCACGTGATTCACCTGGTCTCTGACGTGCAGGGCAAGGTTTCCAAGACCAAGAAGGCGATTGAAGTGCTGCGCTCCAGCTTCCCGGCAGGTACGGTGAGCGGTGCCCCGAAAATCAGCGCGATTGAAATCCTTTCTGGCCTCGAAAAGGTCAAGCGTCGCTTCTATGCGGGTGCGGTAGGTTACATGGAATCCGACGGCGACTTGGATTTCTGTATCGCTATCCGTTGCTGCCTCAAGCAGGGCAAGACCATCAGCCTGCAGGCCGGTGGCGGCATTGTCGCGGCATCTAACGCCGACCGCGAATTCGAAGAAACGAACGAAAAGCTCGGAGCAATCAGAGCTGTGCTGGAGGGGGAGAATTAGACGAAAATAGTCATGAGTCATCAGTTATGAGTTATCAGTATATAGTTTGGCGCCAAAGGCGCGATTATTGAAACTCAAAGGTGCGAAGCACCGACTCATTACTCACTACTCACCACCCACTACGCCTTTGGCGTCACATCTTCTTCCTGTTGTCCACAACTCTCTTGGCTTTGCCTTCGCTACGGGGGAGCGAGTCGGGCTCGCACAAGGTGACGATGACGGAAATGCCGAGAATCTGCTCGATGGAATGCTTGAACCTCTTGTTCAGCTGTTCCATGGCGCCCATGGAGTCGCTCACCATATCGCGGGAAACTTCCACCTTCACTTCCAGAGTGTCCATATTGTTCTTGGTGTCGAGCACAATCTGGTAGTGGGGGAGTGCTTTTTCGGCACGGAGAAGAGCCGTCTCGATCTGGCTCGGGAACACGTTCACGCCACGCATAATGATCATATCGTCGCTACGGCGACCGATACGGCGAATGCGACGGATGGTGCGTCCGCATTTGCACTTGGTCTTTTCGATAGCGGTGATATCGCGGGTGCGGTAGCGCAAAATGGGCATAGCCTTTTTGCTCAGGGTGCTGATGACCAGTTCTCCTTCTTCGCCGTCAGGCAGGGGTTCAAGTGTTTCGGGATCGATAATCTCGGGGTAGAAATGGTCTTCGAAAATGTGGATACCGTCGCGGCATTCGCATTCGCAACCTACGCCGGGTCCCACGATTTCAGAAAGTCCATAAATGTCGTAGGCCTTGATGCCAGTCTTTTCTTCAATGTAGTCGCGCATGCCGTCACTCCAAGGTTCAGCTCCGAAGATGCCGCGCTTTACGTTGAGACTGCGAATATCGACGCCCATTTTTTCGGCCACATCAATAATGCGGACGAAATAACTCGGTGTTCCGCCCACGGCGGTGACTCCGAAATCCTTCATGAGCATCACCTGGCGTTCGGTGTTTCCGCCACTGATGGGGATAACCGTCGCGCCAAGGGCTTCGAAACCGCCGTGGATACCGAGACCGCCGGTAAACAGTCCGTAACCATAGAAGTTCTGCACGATGTCGGTGCTGCGGAACCCGCAGGCCAGGAGCCCGCGTTTTACAACCTGGGCCCAGACTTCCATGTCTTCTTTGGTGTAGCCAACCACGATGGGCTTACCGGTAGTGCCGGAACTGGCGTGCAGGCGCACGACTTCGCTCAGGTCTACGGCGAACAGGCCATACGGGTAGGTGTCGCGCAAGTCCTTTTTCATGCTGAAGGGAACCTTGCTGATGTCTGCAAGGGTCTTGATGTCGTCGGGCTTTACGCCTTTTTCGTCCATCCGTTCGCGGAACAGGGGAACCTTTTCGTAGGCGAGCTTGACGGTGGCTCGGAGTCTTTGGAGTTGGAGCTCCCGCAGTTTGTCTTCGGGCATGAAATCCAGGGCCATTTCGGGCAAGACTCTATTTTCTTCGTCATTCCAGGCGGTTGAACGCATATAAACCTCAAATAGCGGTCCTCAGGACCAGTGTGAAAAATACGGAGTAGAATTTATCTTTTTTTTACCGGAATAAATCAAAAAAAATGAAAAATTTGGGGGTTGGATAGGTGATTTGATGGCCCTGACAAAAAATGTAAAGTTTATGGAATCTTGATGGGCTTTTGAACCGCTTTTGGAATTTTTTTGTGGGTTCTATCACTGTGTTTTTTGTATTTTTGGGCAGAATTTTGTTTTTTTTGACTTGATAGGTAGGTTTATTCTGCACCTTCGCGTTGTGTTTTTGTTGCTCTTTTTTGTGGGATTGGCTTCTGCCCAGCTTTTGGACATGTCCCAGATGTCTGCCGACTATATGGCGGAGAATAAGGTCCACAAGGTCCGTGTGGAGGGTAACCAGCACATGGATGAACGGGCTGTGCTCAGTCGAATCGGAATTCGGGACGGCCAGAGCTATTCCCCTGCGGCCTTGTCCGAAAAAGTCCAGGGGGCGGTGACGAGCCTTTACCAGTCGGGACTTTTTGATGATGTGACGGCTTGGGTGGACTATGTGGGTGACGGATCCGATGTGGACCTGATTTTCAAGATTAAGGAACTGCCTGCTTTGGACACGGCCATCATTGACGGCTGTGATGAAATTTCTGAAGAAGATCTACGGCTCAAGATTCGCATGATTCCGGGCCAGGTTTATAGCAAGAGCCAGCTGGAACGTGACCGTCAGGCCATGATAGATTATTACCATTCCGAAGGTTACCTCCTTGCCGAAGTAGGTTACCGAGAAACTCCCACCGATGAGAACAAGAACCAGGTCACTTTTATTGTCCGTGAAGGGGAAAAGGTCAAGGTTCGTCAGTTCGATATTCAGGGTAACGACAATGTGCTTGCCGAAGACATCATGGAACACATGCTGACCAAGCTGGACCAGTGGTGGGGTGGCGGCGAATTCAAGGAAGCCGTCTTTGAAGCTGACCGAGATACGGTGCTGAATGCTATTCGTCATTTCGGTTACTTGGATGCAGAATTGACCGAATATTATGCGGAGTATCTGCCCGATTCTAGTTGCCTGTTCTACCTAGGAAGAATGGTCCCTGTCGGGGAATCCTTACAACCGCTCTACGATCAGTTGAACCGAGCCATGGGGGATACGGCTACGGCTATGGCCAAGATGGCGGGCAAGCCCACTATGGAAGTGACCCATTATTTCCGAAATGAACGTGTTGGGGCTCACGGGTTCGTGTCCCGTCCGCTACCCCAGGTCAAGTCCGAAGAAGATGCTCTGAAACTCATCAACGATATTATCCGCTACGAAAAATCCCGTAAGGAATGGCTAAAGATAGTGGACGGTCGCAAGTTCAACAATCCGAAAATTGATTCTCTCAAGAAACTGAAGAAACTGCGGCCCTACGAGGAAAAGCTCCTGGTCCGCTACATGATTGAGGACATGTTCCCGGCTCTTAACAAGTACGATAATATCAAGACGTCTAGTGCAATCTGCATTCACATTTCCATGATTGAGGGCCGCAAGTACTACATGGGCAATGTTCACTTTACCGGGAACGAGGTCCTGAGCGATGCCGTGCTGAATTACGCCTTCCGCCTGGATAGTGGCGAGGTCTTTGACCAGTATAAGTATGACGCCTCACGCAAGGCTATTCTGGATTCTTATCGTGAAGATGGCTACCTGTTCGCTCAGTTTGACGAGGAAAGGACCTTCGTGAACGATTCCGTGGTGAACTTGACTTACCGCATGCGCGAAGGTTTGCCTGCTTCTATCCACAAGGTCTATATACGCGGCAATACCAAGACGAATGAAAAGGTCATCCGTCGTGAAGTGCGCCTGTATCCGGGCGACACCTACCGCCAGTCTTCACTGGAACGCAGCTTCCGCGAAATCATGCAGTTGAACTACTTCGACATGGTGACACCCGACATCAAGGTGGTGGGTGACCAGGAAGTGGACTTGGAATTCAACGTGCAAGAAAAGGAAGCGGGTACGGGCCAGTTCAGCTTGGGTGTGTCTTATAGCCAGAGCGATGGACTTGTGGGTACGGCCAGTGTGTCTATTCCCAACTGCTGTATGGGTAACGGCCAGGCGGCATCCTTCAGTGTGGAATACGGCATGGACAAGAAGAGTGCCTCCATCAGTTTCCAGGAACCCTGGTTCTTGGACAAGCCCATTACCGTAGGTACAAGCCTCAGCTATAGCTGGTGGAATATGAGCGATTACGACGACCCGGACATTACCCGTTACGGTGGTCAGGTCTATGTGGGTAAGCGTCTCAAGTGGCCCGACGACTACTTCTACGGCCAAGTGGGTTACAGCTGGCTTATGAACAAGCAGGGCCCCAATATTGATGACAGCTATGTAGTCTATACCGGTCTGGAATCGGCGGTGAACTTCCGCCTGATCCGTGATGACAAAAACCTGCCCCAGTTCCCCACGGACGGTTCCCGCTACGTGCTGGATGTTCAAGTGGCAGATGATGTGCTGTATAGTGACTTTGAGTTCGTCAAGACGGAACTTACCATCAAGTGGTGGTTCCCGTTGTTCCGCGACCGTCTGGCGATCGCACTTACTAACGAATACGGTGTCATCTTCGGCGATCAGCTCCAGTATAGAACACTCTATACCATGGGCGGTGTTCTTGGCTATGAGGGTATGATGCGCGGTTACAGTTCGGGCTCTATCGGCTACAGGCGCTTGGGCCGTAGCTACCAGTATATTGGAGCAGAACTCCAGTTGGCAATTGTTCCCCAGACATTCTACCTGTTGCCCTTCTTCTTTGATGCGGGTAACGTGTTCGGCGAACGCTACGATCCCAAGACCAAGGTGGCCAAACCCAGCCGTAATCCCTTGAGCGAATGGGATCCCACCAGTCTCAAGAAGGACTACGGTTTTGGTTTCCGTGTGGTAGTGCCCATGCTCGGTATTATCGGCTTTGACTTTGCTTGGCCCTTGGATGTGGGAGAAACCTATTCTGGTTTGCAGCGCACCCAGGTGGGTGACATGGAATTCAACTTTGTGATAGGCCAAGGATTCTAGGAGGCTTTATGCTCGAAAAATCTTTGATTCGTCGTCTGGTGATTTTGCTAGCTATGCTTCTAGCGTGCTCCGCCTTTGCCGAAGATGGACTGCGCATTGCCCATGTGGATTCCAAGCTAATCTTTGACGGCTACAAGGGAACCAAGAAGGCTCAAGAAGAATATGACCGACAGGTGGCCAAGTGGGAACAGCAGGGCAACCTGATTCAGAAAGAGCTGGCCGCTATCAAGGAAAAGTTGGATAAGCAGGTACTGATGCTTTCTGACGAAAAGAAACGTGAACTGGAAGCCGACTACGCCAAGAAAGAAACGGAACTGAAGGAATTCATCGACCGGGTCTATGGCCGCAAGGGTGAGCTCATTACCGAAAACGAGAAGGTGAGCGGCCCCATTATCCAGCTAATCCGCAAGGCCATCAATGAAATTGCCTTACAAGAAGGCTACGACATGGTGGTGGACCGTGCAACAGGCGCGGTGGTATTCTGGAAAAAAGAGAATGATCTGACCCAGAAAGTGCTGGATTATCTGAACAACCGCTAATTATCTAGAACACGCTTAGTCGTGTATGGAATTCTTGAGGCTTTCGATAAGGCGGGCGAAGCTCGGGTCGGAGGCCATTTCCTTTTTTACGGAATTGATGGCGTGAACCACGGTGGAGTGGTCTTTTCCGCCAAAGCGGGAACCGATGCTCTGGAGGCTGATGGGGGAGAGTTCACGCATCAGGTACATGGCCACCTGACGGGCCTTGGAGACTTCCTTGGTGCCGCGTCCGGATTCCACCAGCTTGGCCTCGGGAACTTCGTAGTGGGCAGACACCGTATGGAGCACGGAATCCAGGCTCACGCGACGGCGGAGGGTGGGGGCGATTTCGGTCACCACCCGTTGGGCGATGCTCATGTCGATATCGTGGTTCAGCAGGCTGGACTGGAGCGTTAGCTTGATGATGGCGCTTTCCAGGCAGCGGACGTTGCTTGCGATGTTTTCTGCCAAATAATGTAAAACTTCGTCGCTGATTTCCAAGTGCCGCTCTTCGGCCTTCTTGTGGAGGATGGCTTCGCGGGTTTCCACCTCGGGAGGCTGGATGTCAACGGTAAGGCCCCAGGCGAAACGGCTCACCAGACGGTCGGACAGGTTCTTGACTTCGGCGGCGGGGGCGTCGGAGGTCAGCACGATTTGCTTGCCGGCCTGGTGCAGCGCGTTGAATATCAAGAAGAATTCGTTCTGTGTTTCGTACTTGCCGGTCCAGTTCTGGATGTCGTCGATGAGCAGGATATCTACTTCATTGCGGTAGAAATCGCTCATCTCGGTGACGCGACCTTCGCGGAGGCTCTTCATGTACTGCTGGGAGAAATCTTCGGAAGTCAGGTAGCAGACCCGCTTCGCCGGATTTTCTTCCAAGATGTAGTTACCGATGGCCTGCAACAGGTGGGTCTTGCCCAGGCCCGAGGAACCATAAATAAACAGCGGGTTGTACTGGGAACCGTTGGGGTTCCTTGCAACGGCAAGGGCTGCGTTGAAGGCCAGCTGCGCCTTGTCGCCGGGCACAAAGTTTTCAAAACGGTAGCTACTGGAAAGGGGAACGCTAGGCTTGATGAAATCCTTGAAGGATTCGTTTTCGTTCTTGGGTGCCTGGGGAATAACCTCTTGAGGCTGAAACTCGAATTCCATGGCCACGTCGTCGTGGTTGGTTTCTTTCCAGGCGAGACGGATAAGTTCCTTGTAGGCGGAATAGACCGACGTGTCCAATCCGGGAGGGATAGAGATGGTGGCATGTCCCGTGGTCTGGCTGATCAGCTTGGTCTGAGCAAAATAGGTTTTGAACACGGAATCAGAAAGCATTCCGCGGAGGTAGTTCAAACTTCTTTCCCATTCAATTGCCATACATCTATCCTTGACCGGTGGACCGGGTTTTCAAATCTATCAACAGGTAGGCCCTACAATCTAGAAAAATAGCCTTTGTTGTTGATAAGTTCAAGTCAAAGGATTGTAAAAAAGGGGCGAAAAAGACCCCGAACCGGCACTCTAAGTCCTTGATAGTCAAAAAATTAAAAAATAGGGTCTGGGCGGAACAGGGTGAATTTTTGAAGCCTTATATTACTTCTTTGTTAGTTTGTATGTAATTGTCGGGAAGGGCAAAATGCCTCCCGTTTGAGGCGTAAAATCCTTAAATTTTACGAAAATAACTACATTTGGGTTACCTATGCAGTTTCTTGACCGTCTCGATTATGTGTTCTGGATTCCCCTTGTTTTGTGGGTTCCCCTGTTTTTTTGGTTTATGCGTTGCTCCTATCCGCTGTTTTTCAAGAAAATGGTGAAAAAGGGAAAGAAATGGGCCTACGTGCCCGAAAAGTTCGGAAAAAATTCCCCGCGAATGGCAATATATCGTCTTTTGAACGTGCTTTTTTCTCTGGTCGTATCCTTGAGCTCTTCTGTCGGCGTAGTCTGGGCGCTGAATAAGTGGACCCAGGTTCCTGCGGTTTACGGTTTTGCATCGGCGATAGCGTTCTTGGTGCTTGCGATGGTCCTGTACCGCCTTGCCGTAGGGAAGGTGGCGGTGATTTTCCAGTCCGCCTATTTTCTGGAATACCGTCGCGCCCACTACGAATCGGATAGCAAGGGCAAGATGCAGAGCGAGGCGGATATCCACAACCGTGCCATCTGGAGCTTTACCAAGAACCTGAGGCATGCGGAATCCCACGGCAGGCTCTGGAAATACGTGAACGCCATGGCGAAAACCAAAAAGATCCCCCCTGATATCCTTGCGGAAGTTTACTAGGGTAGGGTCTAGGATTTAGAGGTTAGGATCTAGGTAGAATGTCTAATATATTGGATTCCATCGGTGTAGGGGAGAACGTCCTGGACGGACGGGCGGCTTGGAAGTACGCCGAAGATATTTTGCTGAAGGTTTCTAGGACGTTTGCCTTGAATATCAACGTGCTCAAGGGACGCCTGCACAAGAGCATTTTGCTTGCCTACCTTTACCTGCGCATCGCCGATACCGTAGAAGACGACCCGGAGATGACAGCATCTCGCAAGAACATTGTGCTTGGGCTTTTTTCTGCCATCTTCAAGACGCCGGCGCTTTCTGACGAGGCGGTGGCCGCCTTTGAGAAGGCTTTGCCCGACAGCTGGCATAAATCGGATCACCCCTACATGGACCTGTGCCTCCACACCCATGTGGTAGTGCCCTTGCTTAAAAAACTGCCCGAACGGTATGCCGCTCCGGTGCGGGCGGTGACGGTGGAAATGTGCCAGGGTATGGCGAAGTTTGCCCTTAGGCAAGAGGCTGCCCTCAGCTCTGGTTGGTTTACGCTGGAGCGCGTTGAAGATCTTGACGAATACTGCTACTACGTGGCGGGAATCGTTGGAAAACTGCTCACCAACCTTTTTGCTGCCGATACAAAACTGATAGGCCCTGCCCGCAAGGCGGAACTGCAAAAGCTGGATGTGAGTTTTGGCCTTGCGCTCCAGGTGGCAAACATCGTGAAGGACTGCGTGGAGGATTCTACCCGACGGGTGTGCTTTGTGCCCGAAGAAATTTGCCGCCGTCACGGCTTCAAGCATTCTTACGAGATGTTCGGGCCGCCTATGGGTGACATGGAAGATTACAACAAGCGCCGTGCCGCCGTGATGGAAGAACTGGTGAAAAAGGCCTGGAGTCATCTGGATGACGCCATCGCCTATACCAAGCTGTTGCCCAATGTGAAAATGCGGACCCGCCTATTCTGCCTGTGGCCCTTGTTCATGGCTGCAGAGAACATGAAGATTATCGGCGATGGCTCCAGCATTTTTGCCTCGGACCAGAAGGTGAAAATCACCCGTGAAACGGTGAAGCGGATTATCAAGCAGACCATGATGCATTTCTATTCGGATAAGTGGATAGACAAGAGTTATGCGAAATTGAAGAAGGAAGCTGGAATTTGAAAATAATTGATGTCATAAACAAGTGGCCGTTCCATTTGGGCGTTATCGTATTTAGCATTGTGTCTGACCAACTCACAAAGCTGTGGGCGCTGGTGCGCTTTACCAACGATACGGGCGCCCCGAACCACGACGTGATCAACGTGATTGGTGAATGGATTCGGTTCCAGCTGGTGTTCAACAAGGGCGCAGCCTTCAGTAGCCGCCCTCAGGACCTGATGCCTTTTTTACCGCCTTGGCTTTTCTTTTTGCTGATTTCCATCGTGGCAAGCGTCGTGCTTTTGTGGTTCTACCGCTCCATCGACAAGCGGGACTGGATGAGTCGTCTGGGCGTGGTGATGATTCTGGGCGGCGCTGTGGGGAACTTTATTGACCGCATGCGGCTTTCCATGGTGGTGGATTTTATCGATTGCGATTTGCCCGACTTTATCATGACCCGGTTCCCCACATTTAACGTGGCGGATTCCTTCGTGACCGTGGGCGTGGCGGTAGTGATTCTTTCGCCTGTGATTTTACGAAAACTGCACAAACAGATTAAGGACGAAAAACAAGGCACCGAACATTAAACTAGTAATGAGTTATGAGCGGTGAAATATTTTGTTTCCACCATAATTGACAACTCATAACTGACAACTCATAACTAACTATGAACTATCTCGTAAACGAACAGCATTCCGGTGAGCGCATCGACAAGTTCCTTGTGGGTGTCATGGAAAACGTGTCCCGTACCGACGTGCAAAAGCTGATTGCCGCAGGCGAAGTCAAGGTGGGCGGTGCGAAGGCTTCCAAGAATTTCCGTGTAGAGACGGGCATGGTGGTGGTGGTGGATAAGATTCCCGAAAAAGAAGCCAGCACCCTGGAGCCCGAAAATATCCCGCTGGATATCGTTTACGAAGACGATGACATCGTTGTGCTGAACAAGCCCCGCAACCTGGTGGTGCATCCGGGAAACGGCGTGCAGAACGGGACCCTGGCGGCAGGGCTCCTGTATCATTTCAAGGAAAATCTTTCGGCGGTAAACGGACCGCTCCGCCCGGGTATTGTCCACCGTTTGGACAAAGATACGCCGGGCCTTATGGTGGTGGCCAAAAACGATGCCGCCCACAGGCACTTGGCTCACCAGCTGGAAACCCGGACACTGCACCGTACTTATAACGCCCTGGTGTGGGGGCATGTCCGTGACCTGGAAGGGACCATCGACGCGCCCATCGGCAGGAACCCCAAGAACCGTCTGAAGATGGCGGTAGTCAAAGATGGCAAGCCCAGCCGTACCCACTACGTGGCAAAGAAGTTTTTCGCCTTCGCGACCCTTCTGGAACTGCAACTGGAATCGGGACGCACCCACCAGATTCGCGTACACAGCCGTTACATGGGACACCCCGTGGTAGGGGACCCGCTGTATGACGGCCGCGATGGATGCCTGAACCGCGTGTCGCCCCTGATGAAGGACATTGCGGCCAAGGTTCTGGAAATTGCGCCGGCCCAGCTTTTGCAGGCGGTAAAGATTGAACTGATCCACCCGACTACGGGCAAGAAGATGAAGTTCAAGGTACCCCTGGAAAAGCCTTTCGAGCAGGTGCTGAAACTCTTGAAGAAGGAATGTCCTGCAGACGCTCCGACCTTCGACGAAGACGAAGGGTTCCACGACTTTGATGCGGACATCCGCTTTGACGAAGGTTTTGAAGAAGAATTCGATGAAGAATCGCTGGACAAGTTCGACGAATGCGTATTTCCGGAACTGAAGGAAAGAAAGACCCGTGCCCAGCGTCATGCCGAAAAGGCGGCGACGGCTGCTCACCGCAGGGCCAAAGCCGCCGAACGCAAGCGTATCAAGCAGGAAAAGGCCGCCCGTAGGCGTGGAATCGCTCCCGAGGATTTTGTAGAACCTGGATACGAGCCCACCATCGATCCGGATTTACTGTAATTGCTAATTTTAAAGTCAAACAAAGGATAAATCATGCGCGATCAGTTCGAAAGCCCGCTTATCAAGCGTTACGCCAGCAAGGAAATGAGTTTCATCTTCAGCCCGCAGTACAAGTTCCAGACTTGGCGGAGGCTCTGGATTTACCTCGCCGAATCCGAAATGGAACTCGGCCTCCCGATTACGCAGGAACAAGTCGATGAACTGAAGGCCCACGAGAAGGATATCAACTTCGAAGTCGCCGAAGAAGAAGAAAAGCGCCGCCGTCACGACGTGATGAGCCACGTTTACGCTTACGGCGTCCAGTGCCCGAAGGCGAAGGGCATCATTCACCTCGGTGCGACCTCCGCATTCGTGGGCGACAACACCGACCTTATCCAGATGCAGCAGGCCATGATTCTCGTGCGCAAGCGTCTTTGCCGCGTGATGGACAAGCTTTCCAAGTTTGCCATGGAATACAAGGATATGGCTCAGCTCGGTGCAACGCACTTCCAGGCTGCCCAGCTCACCACCGTGGGCAAGCGCGCTTGCCTCTGGCTCCAGGACATGCTCATCGACCTCGAAGAACTCAACTTCCTCATCGAAGTGCTTCCGTTCCGCGGCGTGAAGGGCACCACTGGCACGCAGGCCAGCTTCATGGACCTGTTCAACGGCGACGAAGAAAAGATTATGGAACTGGACCGCCGCGTGACCGCCAAGGCCGGCTTCAAGCGCGTGCTCACCATCACCGGTCAGACTTACACTCGTAAATGGGACAACCGCGTGAACCAGGTCTTGAGCTCCATCGCTCAGAGTTTGCACAAGTTCGCCACCGACATGCGCCTCATGCAGGGCGTCAAGGAAGTGGAAGAACCCTTCGAAAAGACACAGATCGGCTCCAGCGCCATGGCTTACAAGCGTAACCCGATGAGGAGCGAACGCATTTGCTCCCTGGCTCGTTTCGTGATGGCCCAGGTGAACAGCACCGCCTTCACGCAGGCGACGCAGTGGTTCGAACGCACCCTCGACGATAGCGCCAACAAGCGCCTCGCCATTCCGGAAGCGTTCCTCGCCATGGATGCCATGCTCATCATCGCCGAGAACGTCACCAACGGCCTTGTGGTTTACCCGAAGGTTATCGAAAAGCGCATCATGGCCGAACTCCCGTTCATGGCTACCGAAAACATCATCATGGAAGGTGTGAAGAACGGCGGCGACCGTCAGGAACTCCACGAAGAAATCCGCGTGATGTCCATGGAAGCGGGCAAGGTCGTCAAGGAACAGGGCAAGGACAACGACTTGCTCGAACGCGTGCTGAAGAACGAAAAGTTCCAGAAACTCGGCATCACCGAAGAAAAGCTTAAGGAAATCCTCGACCTCCGTAAGTTCGTGGGTCGCGCTCCGGGACAGGTTGTGAAGTTTGTGACCGAAGAGGTACGCCCGGCCATTGGAGCGATCCCGGATTGGGCTACTATCGACGCGGGTGAGTTGAAGGTCTAGCACTAAGTCAAATTACTCGTTAGCATAAATTCATTAGTTTCGCAATTTTTTTTAGAAATCGCTTTGGAAAAGTTCTAAAGCGATTTTTAATTTTACAATGCAAAAACGAGTGGCAGTTTTTCTATTTTCGTCTTATGTTTTTTTCGAAGAAAATTTTTGCTTTCTTGCCTATTGCTCTGGCGACGCTTTCTTTTGCCCTTCCGCAGACGGGAACATTCCGCGATGCTCGCGACGGACACACTTACAGGACGGTTGTTATTGGGACTCGCGTCTGGATGGCCGAAAACCTTGCGTTCAATGTGAAAGGGAGCGCCTGCTACGACAACAATCCAGAGAATTGCGCAAAGTACGGCCGCCTCTATAATTTTGAGATGGCAAAGAAGGCATGTCCTACGGGTTGGCACCTGCCAGAAAACGACGAATGGAAACGTTTCCGCACGGTCATCGAAGACAGCGACGGCAAGGAGGCCGCCTGGGTGAGCCTCAAGTCGCGGGACAAGTGGGACGGCTCCGACCGTTACGGATTTGATGTAGTACCTGCTGGCAAGGCAACCGACGAATTTGTGGAATTAGGAGTGTCCGCCCATTTCTGGAGCGCCACCAGCGAAGAGGGTGACGCCTACGGCTGGCATTTGGCCCCTCCGGGCGATTTCTCCATGGAATTCGACGTGAGCAGCAACATGTATTCTGTGCGCTGCCTGAAGGATTACTAGAAGCTAAACCGAAAACAAGTTAATCGCAATGTTGATGGGGACCATCAGGATTCCCGCATAGAATCCGCCCAGCAGGTCGTCTGCCATGACACCCCATGCTCCGGGGAATTTCTCGAAACGGTGTATTCCAAGCGGCTTCAAGATGTCAAAAAATCGGAAAAGCCCAAATGCTATGGCTAAAAACCAAGGGTGAGCGACGATTATATCAGTGGGGAAAAATGCGAGCGCCATAAAAATTCCGCACACCTCGTCAATCACGATCCAGCCAGGGTCATCGGTACCCGTGTCCCGCATGGCCTTGTTCACAAACGGGATAGCTCCGAAAAAGACGATAAGGGCAGCCATGAGAAAATACAGGTTGACGCAGCAGAAACGACAAAGAATAAGCTCGGCCCCGTTTCCAAGTAGGTTGTTCGCCAAAAGGGCCATGGGGTAGGCGACAATCGTTGCGGCGAGGCTGCCCATGGTTCCAGGGGCCTTCGGGCTCATTCCCGAGCCGAAGAAGGTGGTGACCAGGGCTGTGAACCTGTCTGTCCCGCGCCATTCGTGAGGCACCCGTTTCTTACCGTATTTTTCTTTAAGTTCCTCTTTGTTCATTAAACCTCGTTCCGCACTCTACATGATCTTCTTCACATTATATATTTTAAATTCTGAACTCCGAAATCTGAATTCCTAATCAATCAGGCCATGCCGCCTCGGCACGTTCCTTTTCTTCGGCCTCCCGAGCGGTTCGGCGTTCTTTCCAGCGTTCCAGCTGGTCCCTGAATTCCTTGCGGAGCCGCTCCATGCCGATATTCTCCTTGGCACTGATCTGGATGGCCTCCGGGTAGTTCTGCAAAAGTTCGGTACGGCGTGCCTCGTCGGCGATTTCCACCTTGTTGAACACCCGGATTCGGGGCGTCTTTTCGTCGATGATGCCTTCCAAGGTCCTGTGGGTCACCTCCAGATGTTCCCGGTAGTCGGGAGCGGCTCCATCTACCACCTCCAAGATGCAGTCCGCATGGGCTGCTACTCCCAAGGTGCTCTTGAAGGTCTCGATAAGGTTGTGGGGGAGCTTGCGGATAAAACCTACGGTATCCGAAAGGATAATGTTCTCCCCGTCCAGAAAAAGCTTGCGGGTGGTGCTGTCCAGGGTGGCAAAAAGCTTGTCCTCTACGTAAACGTCGGCACCGGTCAGGCGGTTGGTGAGGGTAGACTTACCCGCATTGGTATAGCCTACGATTCCCACTTGGAAGATGTCGTTTCGTTTTTCAGCCTGGCTTTCCCGGGCGTCCTCGATTTTGGCCAGCTTCTTTTTCAGCTCCTGGATGCGTTTACGGATCATGCGGCGGTCCGTTTCCAGCTGGGTTTCGCCGGGGCCCTTGGTGCCGATGGGAGAACCACCTGTACCACCTTGGCGCTCCAAGTGGGTCCACA
>CALATK010000282.1 GCA_937891805.1 uncultured Fibrobacter sp.
GCGGGAATATCTCTATGATCGGCGCTCTCCCATGAGCCTTGCCATGGTAAAGCAGCTGTCGCCCATCTTTTCGATTTTCCGTACGATGTCGATGTAAAGGAGTTCCGCCTTGACGTTGTTCCCTTCTTCGAGTCGTTTGCGCGCCACCTTCTTGAGTGCGGTCCGTTCGTTGTCGATGCGCTCTTCTAGGTCTCGGGCCGTGGCAAACTGTTCGGCAGAAAGTTCGCCGTCCATCGCGCCCAGGTGGCTGTGCACAAGGTTCAGCAACTGCTGTACAAGCCCGATGTAGGGGAAAAGCCGTTCTCTGTCTTCGGGGAGTATAGACAAATTCTTTTCGGCCACGCGCTTGATGAACAGCGCCACGGTAAGGCACTCGTCCGAGAGGGCTTCCAGTTCCGTGACAATGGAGAGCATGGAGTTGATGTCGTTCATCTGGAATTCAAGCAGGTTCAGTTTTTGGCACTTCAAAAGGTACGATGTCAACTGCTCCTGCATCTGGTCTAGGTAGCCCTCTTCCTTTTCTAGCCAGTCGTAGTGGTTTGTGACAAATTCCTTCGGGTCTCCGGCAAGGCCGTTCTGGATGCGGGTGAACATTTCCACCGTGTTGTCGGCCATGTTCTGGATTTCCTTCCGCACTGAAACTAGCGGGATGGTTGCGGATTCGTGGGCGGCAAGATCCGGGAACGGGAAGGTGTAAACGGCGGGGATGTCTTCGGGGGAATCCTTGATGATTTTTTTCGTAAGCCTTGCCACCTGCGTCGTGAAGGGGAGGAACAGGAGCGTTCCGACCACGTTGAAAATCGTATGGAGCATGGCGATGTGGTAGGTGATGGCAACTTCGGCACGACCCGGAGTAATAAAGTCGACGATTATGGTGAGTTGTTTCAGGAATATCAGGGCGAGTATGGCCGTGACGCTATTGAAAATCACGTGGACCAGGGCCGTGCGGCGCGCGTTGTCCTTTGAACCGAAGGCCGCCATGATGGAATCCACCGTGGAGCCGATGTTGCTCCCGATGACAAGTGCCGCAGAAAATTCCCAGGTCAAAAGACCGTTGTACGCCATGGTGATGACGATTGCCGTCATGGCAGAAGACGAATGGATGAGTGCCGTTACGGCGATGCCGATAGCGACCGCGATGGGGAAACTCCAGAATCCCAAATCCTGGACTCGCCCCAGGAAGGACATGTTTTCCGCGTTCAGCGAAACCGCTTCGGAAAGCCAGCCCAGCGCAACAAACATCAGGGAAAATCCCATGACGGCGTGCCCGAGATTTTCTTTCCTGAATTTCTTGAGCACAGTCAGCAGGTAGCCGATGCCGAAAATCGGCACTGCCAGGGCGGAAATCTTGAAATCGAACCCGAACAGGGCCACAATCCAGGCGGTAATCGTGGTACCGATGTTTGCGCCGAAAATGACCGCCACGGACTGTTCCAGGGTAAGCAGGCTTGCGTTCACGAAGGAGACCACCATCACCGTCGTCGCGCCCGACGACTGGATGAGCATGGTCAGGGCGCAACCGGTCAACAGACCGAAGAATCGGTTGCGGGTCATGAAGGAGAGTGCTTTTTGCAGTTTTTCGCCGGCGGATTTCTGAATGCCGTCGCTAAGGAGTTTCATCCCGAAAAGAAGGACGCAAAGGCTTCCAAGAATATTGAAAACCATTCCGAGAATTGTAGTCATAAGCCTCGTAAAGGGGTTGTTGGACTTGCTCTAAAAATAGCAATTACGATTCTTACATTAAACATATTTAATTCTTCGTTATCGAAATGCAAGCCCAATTATTTATATTGTGTATATGCGAAGCTTTGTCCTTGTAGCGTTGTTCTTTCTCGTGGCCTGCAGCGATGCCGCAAGCCATTCGTCACAGCCTGAAGCCCAGACGCCGAAATCGTCCGCCAGTAAAACGCCCGACGCAGTGCCCGCAAGTTCATCGGCCGGTTCAACATCTAAAGTGGGGGAGGTTCCCGTGAAACTCAAGATCCATGTGAACGATACCATCTTCACGGCAACGCTCGAAGAAAATTCCTCCGCCAAGGCCTTCGCCGAATTCCTCGCGCAGGGCGATATGACGCTCGACATGCACGACTACGGCGGCTTTGAGAAGGTGGCCGACCTGCCGCGCAGTTTTCCGCGCAACGACAAGCAAATCGACACCGACGCAGGCGACATCATCCTTTACCAGGGCAACTCCATCACCATCTACTACGACAAGAACTCCTGGAACTTCACGCGCCTCGCCCGTATCGACAACGTGAACAAGAAACGCCTCCAGCAGATTCTCGGAAAAGGGAACGTGAGGGCGACATTCTCGGTGGAATAAACGTATATTTCCTTCGGGAAGACGATGACGCGTTTGCTGACGAAATTCAGAACACATTTTACGCTTGTGCTGTTCACGGCATTCGCAAGTTTCGCGCATGCTGAAACGCCCACGATTGATTCGACAATTACGGATTCCGCAGCCGTCGATAGCGCTCAAAAGCTTTCTCCGCTCGATCACCTGGGCCATAACATGTTGCTGAGTGCGTTCGGCTGGCCGCTCGGGTTCCACATGCTCGGCGGAGCGCTCACGTACAAGTTCTCGATAGAAAATAACGATTTGATGGTGGCGCGTTTTGCGGCCCGTCAGGACCAGTTGGCGTACGGCATCGCGTTCACTCCCGGCATGATGATGGGGACGTTCTTCCCGATACTTGTCCCGGGCTACATGTACTTTATCAGCGACAACCGCGCGCTGAACAACACCGGCGCCGTCGCCGTGCAGGCTACCGCCGTGGCGTTCCTCTACAACAATATTCTCAAGGCGATTTCGGCTCGCGAGCACCCTGACGCGGAACTCAACAGCGGCGAGCGTTCCCGCGATTTCAAGTGGGGATTCTTTAGGCGCGGAGTCTTTTACGGCTGGCCCTCGGGGCATTCCATGACCAACGCGGCCATGGCCATGAGCATCGCAAGCTACAACCGCGACAAGCCCCTCGTCGTGGCGGGCTGCGCCCTGTATGCAGGCTACATCGCCACAAGCATGGTGCT
>CALATK010000283.1 GCA_937891805.1 uncultured Fibrobacter sp.
CGGATCGACGGGAAGGCCTGCCTTGCAGCTCAAAATGCGGGCTTCCACGATGACCTGTGGCGGCACCTTACGGAGCCGCATACCGATAAGCTGGAAAATGCTCACGTTGGCCTTGGAAAACAGGGCCTGGAGCCAGAGGCTGAAGAATTTGCCGATAAAGGCGAGAAGAATGATAACGGCAATGGCCGCAATGATGATTCCGATGATTAAGAGAGTTTCCATTGTTTTTCTCCGGTATTTTATTTCAAAATTTAATTCAGTATATCGAATGCCGAAATCTTAATTGTCCAGCACCACCCAAATATGCCCCTCTTGCACGGACTCCACCTTCACGGGGGTGCCGGCCTCGATGATTTCACCGTGGGTCTGCACGTCAAAAAGTTTGGTGCTGCCGTCGGACATGGTAAAGCTGGCCTGGCCTACGGGGCGTAAGAATGTCTTGGCTTCTCCGACGGCTCCCACAGCAATTTCCTGAACGGCCTCGGTGGGGGAGGCGGCGGTTTCCAGGTCCGTCTTGAGCATGGGGGTCCAGCCTTCGGGCAAGAGCGGTATCAGGTACTTGCTGGCGGCGATGGGGAACACCAGCGCAATAGCCGCACAGGCTAGCATATAGAACAGCCCGAACAGCCAGGGGGTGGCGTCGAAGGTGGTCTCTACGGTTTCGGGGACGAACTCCGGAATTTCTTCCGGCGAAAAGCTCAGTGCCAGGGCCAGAATCATGCAGATGATACCGCCTATGCCGAACAGGAACGTCCCCGGCATCACGAAAATTTCTACCAGGAACAGCACCACGCCGGCTACAAGAAGTATGGCGGGAATGTAGCCGTCCAGTTGCGGCGCGAACTGCCCCAGGAACACAATGCCGATAAGGATAAGTCCGATGATTCCGAAAAGCCCGAAACCGGGGGTCTTGAATTCGATGTAAAGGGCGCCGAACCCGAGAATCAGGAGAATTCCCGCAATGGCCGCGATGGCCGAGGCGATATCTTCGCCGAGAGTGGTTTCCACTTCGCTACGGCTTTCGATGGCAAGGCTCGTCTCAAATTCGTTACGGTCCTTGAAAGTCCCCTTGGAAAATCCCAGTTCCAGGGCTTCCTGGTCGGTCATGGTCAAGAGCTCGCCTTCTTTTACGAGAATCTTGGGAGCGCCCCAGAAGGCCTTGCTTGCACTATCCAGCACGGCGTACTTCTGCCCTTCGATAATGAGGGTGGTATCCCGTTCCGTCTTTTTGCCCTTGTCCAGCTTGGCGGTGAGCTCGAGCACTTCCAGTTCCGGCGTCACGAAGGCGGAACTCAAGAGTTCCGGGTAGCCGTTACGCTGGGCCAGGTTCCTGAATTTTGCACGCAGGGGTGACTGGATTTTTTCGCCTACGATTTGCGGGGTGCCGTCGCCGCCCTGCACAATGGGCGCACAGTCCCCGATGGTGGTGGCTTCAAGCATGTAAAGTTTTTTGCAGGCGAGAGCAATGAGGCTTCCTGCGCTGATGGCCTTCTTTTTCACCAGGGCGATGGTTTCGGGACCCTTGACTGCCATGATGGTGTCCACCAGGTCGAAGGCGGCATCCAGGCGGCCTCCGAAGGTGTTGATTTCAAAGACGATGTAGTCCGGCTTTTCCTTGAGGGCGTCGTCGATGGCCCTGGCGCAGAAATCGTACATGGAAGGCTCTACGTCGCCTTCCAGCTTAATCCATACGGCGTGTTTCTTCTTGAGTTCCTGGATGTCTGGAACTTTGGCCTTGTCGGTATCAAGAACCACAGTGTCTGTGGAGCTGGTCTTGGCGGAATCGGTAGCCACTGCGGTGGTATCTGCCACTGCTAAGGAGACGAACAGCAGGATTGCTGAAATAAGACTGAAAAACTTGCTCATACTCTCAATATACGAAGATTTTCGCTTGAAATATTCAAAAAGAAGAGAAAATGCCGAAAAATGCCCGTGCGATTTATGGGTGATTATTCCAAGTTGGAGCAAAGAACCCTTTTTTTTATGAGTAAACTAATGATTTTAAAGGTATCTTCTATATGATGCTTGCCCGGCGGTAGCGAGATGAAACAGTTCCAGTTTGATTATCACAGTATCACGTCCCTGACTCGGGATCTCGAAAAGGTTCGCTTTTGGTACAAGTCAAAGAGCTGTTCTAATGTTGTTTTCCAGATATATTCCGATTCCCTAGACCGGGGGCAGATGGAACTGGTCAGCAATGTCATCACAAGGGCCATCCCCCACGCCATCTGTATGGGTTGCTCCACCAACGGAAACATCGTAGAAGGGAGGCTTTCCTCTGCTACCATATCCATTGTCTGTACCATCTTGGAAAAGCCCACTACGAAGGTGAAGCTGTTGCAGTACACCCTGAACGGTGAAACGGCGTTGGAGGTGGTGGAAAATATCAAGCGGGAAGTCAAGGAAAATCCCTGGGTCAAGGGGGTGGAGCTGCAACTGACTATTCGCGGCATGTCCTTGACTCCCCTTTGCGATGCACTCCACGATGTAGATGAATCGATAGCCATTTTTGGGGGAGGCGCTTTTAACCCGGACCTGTCCAAGAACGATGCCTGCGTCTTTTCGAATGTAGGGGGGTATTCGGAACGGGGAATCCTTGTCCTTTTGATAGGAGGCGAAGACTTTCATATCTACACCACGCATATCGCTGGCTGGAAACCCCTCGGCAGGGAGTTCCTGGTAACAAAGGCTCAAAATGCCCTTTTGTTTGAACTGGATGGCAAACCTGCTTACGATGTCTATTACCGCTACCTGAAAATATTGAACGACGAACATTTTTTCGCCAATACGCTGGAATTCCCATTCTTTTACAAGCACAACGGCATAGATATTCTCCGGGCGCCTGTCCACTGCAATGAAGACGGCACTTTGGTTATGACGTCGGACATTGACGAGAATGTCAAGGCCCGCCTTGCCTATGGCGACCCCTGGACAATCTTGGACTGTATTCGCAAGGATGGTAAAAAAATAGGGGAGTTCAAGCCCGATATCATCAAGGTCTTTTCCTGTGCGGCCCGTCGTTCTTTTTGGGGAAAAGAAGAAATCAGCAACGAGACCCTTCCGTTCCAGAGTATCGCCCCTACATCGGGCTTTTACACCGCCGGCGAATTTTTGAGGACTAACGGTTTTGTAAACCAGCACAATGTGACGCTGGTGATTGCCGCCATGCGTGAAGGCGATGGCGACGATAGTCACAAGTTTGATATGGCGGAAGACTCGTTCTCGGGCCAGGTTTCCATGATTAACCGCCTTGCCACCTTTATCGATGCGGCTACTCAGGAACTGGCGCAGGCAAATGCGAAGCTGTCCCTGATGGCCATTACGGACCCCCTTTCGCACTTGTTCAACCGTGGCGAAATCCAGCGCTGCATCAAGGAATGCATAGCGGAAAAAACGCCTGCATGCCTTGTGATGATGGATATTGACGATTTCAAGAAGATTAACGACACCTACGGCCACAAGGAGGGGGACAACGTCATTATCGGCATCTCCAACGTCTTGAAAAAGACGGTGGATGAAACGGGGCTTTCGGGAATAGACTCGTCGGATTACAGGGTGATGGAAGACGACGATGATTTTGATGAAACCAGCCGTGGACTGCGGGAATCGATTTTAACGGTGAAATCGACTATTGGTCGTTGGGGCGGCGAAGAATTTATGGTGCTTTTGCGTGAGACGCCTATTGAAAAGGCTCTTGATTTTGCAGAAAAAGTTCGCAAGGCCTTTAATGAAATGGAGTTCGAAAAGGCGGGTCACCGTAGCGTAAGTGTTGGCGTGGTGAAAATCCAGGAGGGCGAATCTGCCGACTCGGCCTATGTCCGTGTGGACCAGGCCCTTTACAAGGCCAAGGAAAATGGACGAAACCAGGTGTTCTATGCGCAAGGAGGCGAAAGATGAACGATGGTATAAAAACACGGATAGATTCCCTGTTCGACGCCTTCTCCGTGCTGGCCAATGGAGCCTACACCTATGCGACCCATATCGAATCGGGGATAACCAGGTGGTCCAAGGATGCCGTTGATTATTTCGGCTTGCCTTCTGAATACATGAAGGACGCGCTCCTTGTTTGGATGAGGAATATACATCCGGAAGACTTGCCTGCATTCAAGGAAAGCGTGAAAAATGTCTATGACCGGAATGCGGGTAATCATCATGAGCAGTATCGTATCAAAACCAAGAACGGTCGCTACATCGTGTGTACCTGCCGGGGAGTGCTCGTTAGGGACGAAAACGGAACACCCGAATTTTTTGGAGGTTCGGTCCGAAACAACGATGCCCTGAGCTATTTCGACGATGTGTCCAATTCCCGGAGCCTTTACGGCTTTATGGACGATTTGCGTTCTTCCACCTGGAAGGGCGAGAAAATCCAGATTATGATGCTGGGGCTTTTGGATTTTTCGCACCTGAATGAAATTTACGGCTACACCTTCGGGAACCGGGTGCTGCAGGAATTCGCCAAGATGATCAAGGTGGAAGCTTTTGATATGGGAGAGTGGTACCGCATGGACGGCACCAAGTTTGCCATCGTGTGCAAGAACGCCACCTCCGAAGACCTCAAGAACCTTTACAAGCGAATACAGTATAATTGCATTCACGACCTGATAGTGGACGGCCAGCATGTGGTGCTTTCTTTTGTGGCGGGCGCCATCAACTTGGAACGGTTTGACGTGTCCGTAGAAACGGTTTATTCGTGTCTCCGTTTCGCCTATTATGAGTCCAAGATTAACCACCTGGGCGAACTCTATGTGCTTAAGAACAGCGTCAGTGAAGACAAACGCTTTGCCATTGAGCGCCTGAACGTTATCCGCAACAGTATTGTGAACAACTGCGAGGGATTTTTCCTCTGTTACCAGCCTATCGTAGATGCAGAAACCGAGATGATTACCGGAGCGGAATCCCTGATCCGCTGGAAAAACGACGAATATGGAATCGTCTCTCCGCTAGAATTCGTGGAGGTGCTGGAGCGGGACAATCTTTTCCCGGAACTTGGCCGGTGGATTTTGCGCACGGCGCTGAAAGATGCGAAGAGGTTCCTTAGGCGTTATCCGGGATTCGTGGTGAACGTGAACCTGTCCTATACCCAGCTGGAAAATCGTGATTTTGTAGAAGACGTGCTGGCCATTCTCAAGGAGACGGGGTATCCGCCCCAGAATCTCTGCCTTGAAATTACGGAGCGCTGCCGTATGCTAGACATTTCGCTCTTGAAGGAAATATTTACGGCCCTTCGGGAGCATGGCGTCAAGGTGGCTCTGGACGATTTCGGTACGGGGTTCAGTTCCCTCGGAATCTTGCGGGAACTGCCCGTATCTACGGTGAAGATTGATCGGAGCTTTGTCATAAACATAGAGAAGGATTCTTCGGACCAGAACACGGTGCGGTTCATTTCGGAGCTGGCCAATTCCTTCTCCTCGTCGGTGACGGCAGAAGGTATCGAGACTGCCGAAATGCGGGATTACTTGCTCCGTTTCAAGATCAAGAACTTGCAGGGGTATTACTATTCCAAGCCGCTTCCGGTGAAGGATTTTATGGAAAAGTATATCGAGGCTTAATGCTTTTTCTCTTCGCCTGTTGAATAAAGGGAGTAGGTAGATACGATTTTATTGGCAAACCTCAAGAGTTTCGATACAGCTGCCCAGGTCCATCTTTTTCAGGGCGTTGGTCTGGGCTTCGTCCTTTGTCCTGCCGGCTCCAGTTCCGCTCCATTTGCATTCCCTGGTTCCCGAAGAAAGGGAAAGGCAGACCTTGTAGCTGGTGATGTTCTTCAGAGTGCGTTCGGAAGTAGACTTGATACGGACGGTGACTGTTTGGGCGCTCCTGTCTTGCACCACCTGGCCGAAGTGTTTTGAAATCTGGTCGGCTACGGCGGTGCAAGCCGACGGCCCTTGGTTGCAGGTGAGATCTAGCGGGCATACAGGAGAAGAAACCTGGTAGGGAACTTTGATTGCCATAAGGCCCGCGAGGTTGCGCTGGTTTGCAGAAATGGCCGGATGGATGAGGATTTCGCCGGAACCGCGGGTCAGGTTGCTTGCCGGAATTTGGAAGGAGGCTGCACCTTGGGCGTCGGTAGCTGCATTTGCAAGGGGTTTTCCGCCGTTTTCGATAAGGAGTGGAAAATTGGGGATAGGCCCCTTGGGACCTGCTACGGTTACGGTTAGGAGAAGATTCGATTTCGGGCTGAGTTCTTGCGGGTTGCCCTCCTTCGAAACGGAAATCTGGAGCTGCCGTAGGGCTAGCGTCAGTGCCTGCTGTATGGCGGCGGATTCCGTCTTGAGCCGCATGGAGTTATCCAGAGGAGTGTATAAGGACATTTCCTCCAGGATGGGCTCCTGGGATTTTACGATTCCTGGGATTGTGGCAAGCTGCCTGTCCGTTTCGACAAAACGCTGTTCTGCAAGGGCCTGCCTTGCCTTGGTTTCCGTTTCGTTGATTATGCGCTGGAGGGTTTCCATCTTGAACCTATATTTGGAAACGAGCTCGTCCAGATCCAGGGTGGCGGTGGCTCCGAAACGCTTGCCGTCCTTGGGTAGAACCTGAATGCGGATGCCGTTTAGAAGCAAGTCTGATCTGGAAAAATTCTGGCTTTTGATTTTCTTTTCGATTTCGGAGTTGCCGTTGTTGGGGATTGTTTCGCTGTGGGTTACGCTTGTGGAGGCGTCAATATGTACAGAAATCTGTTTGGCAACCCCCGCACGTGCCGCCTCCGTAGCCGCCTCCTGGGATTCTTCGGAATAGCCGGTCCAGGAAATGACCCTGGCCGAAACGGCTATGGCAAAAACGAAGAAAATGAGGAGGACTTTCGGAAACATGGGGAATGCCGGATTAGTTCAGTTCCAGAATGATAAGCTTGTTGACGATGTTGTTCTTCTTTGCCTGGGCAGAAGAGGAAACGGCGCTTTTGATGGCCGAATAGACGGCGTAGGCGTCCGGATAAACCTCGGGGTCTGCATAGACGATGATGTCTATGGTCCTTTCGGTTACGTTATTGACTCGAACCGACTTGAAAGCGCTTCTCAGGGAAGATATGCTCAGGTCTTGCAGGTCTTCTAGTCCCGAACCCTGGAACCGTTCACCAATCCGAAGGACCACCTTGTACTGGACGCCTTTCTTGGCGTCTTCGTTCCAGTAGGAGAGGATTGTCTTTTCTAGGGCGGGGAGCGCCTTTTTGGCGGCAGAAATTACCAGGTAACGCTGCTTGTCCTTGCTATTCCCGTGGTTCTGGACCATGCCAGTCTTGGAACCGAGCTGCCTGGCTGTGGAGGTTTCATAGGCGGAAAGTTCTACGTTCACCATGTCGTTCTTGATAGAACCGGAGAACTTGATATAGACATCGGCGCCGAGGGCAAGTCCTGCAATGTAGGACATATCGTCGCCGTTGCCAGAAATATCGCCCTGCATCTGGATTAGGTTGGACAGGTCTTCGGAACCTTCCAGGGAACGCACCTCGTAGCCCTTTTCGGTAAGGTACTCGTTAATACCTTCCATGACGGCCTTGGCAAAGGGATTGTTGGAAACGACCTCCATGGGGGAGGAGCCTTTACCCGAGGCGGCGGGTAGTGCCATCAGTATGGGGCGAGAAACTCCGGAGTAAGCGGCGGTAGGGGCCGAGGTTACAGACGGGGTGCTTACTGCAGGGCTGGTTTCGGAGTCTAGCGCGCTGTATCCTGCCCGTGCCCTGGCGCGTTCCGCATCGTGGGATGGGGGCGCAGAGGCGCAACCGGCCATGCCTAAAAGGGTCGCGGCAAAAATTATGTAGCGACAAAGTGGTTTCATTGTTCTTCCTTGCCTCTAATATAAGTTTTCTACGGACGAATTAAGCAAAAAAAAGGATTTCTACTGGATTTCTATACCTGTATCGCGTTCGATGACTGTCTCGCAGGCCGCCTTGAAGGTTTCGGGGGTGGCGACGATGATTAGGCTCTGTTTTTTTGTACGAGTCACACCCGTATAAAGAATCTGGCGATTCAATAACGGATGTCCCTTTCGCGTAGGCAGGAACATCATGATGTTCGGGTAGCCGGATCCCTGGGATTTGTGGATGGTTGTTGCGAAGGAGGGTTCCAGCGAATCGCTAGGCAACAACGACAATGGATAGAAAACGAAGTCACCCTTCCGTTTGAGCATCAGTATGGGACGAGTCGAGCAATTGACGACAATGCCCGAATCGCCATTGTACAAATCAAAATAGGACTGGTTCCTTGTCAGAATCATCATTTTGCCATCAAAGGGAACATCGGCCTTGAAGCCCAGGGACTTGACAATCTCCTTGTTCAGATTTTCGATGCCGTACATGCCTCGACGTTCCGCCGACAGGATGCGGGCCGCATCGACACGATGTCGAGGTAGTTTGTCGGTTCGTCGAGCAATAGCATGTCGGGTTCGCTCGCGAGGACCTTCGCGAGGTTCAGGCGAATCTGGAAACCGCCCGAGAGGAGCGAGGGACTCTTGTGCATGGATTCTTCGTCGAACCCGAGACCGAACAAAATCGCTTCTACCTTGTGTTCTTCCAGCCAGCCGTCTTCGTTGGGTTTCAAAACGCTGCAGGCCTCTTCGTGCACGGTCGCGTGCGTGAAGTTCAGGTGCTGCAGGTAGCCCAGCGTGTATTTCTTGGGAATGTCGATGGAACCGCCGTCGAGGCATTCCTGCCCGAGTATCATCTTGAACAGGGTGGACTTGCCGCAACCGTTACGGCCTACGAGCCCTACGCGCTCATGGTCGCCCACGAGCAGGCTTGCGCCATCGAGCAAAACTTGCACGCCGAATGACTTGGAGACGTTCTGAATCTGAATCACGGGGGCAAATTTAGAAAAAACCGCCTGCCGTGCCAAATTCCGCACAAAATTACGGAACTTACGAAAAGTGTTGACGAATGTTTTTTTTTTCTTACATTAAAAAGTAAGAAGATTCTAACCCCCAAAAAAGGAGATAGCATGACTATCAAAAAATGGACATACGCAGTTGGCTTCACGGCGGGATTGGCGCTTGTGGCCTGTTCAGGTGAAAACGGTACGGACGGTGCTCCGGGTGCAGACGGGGCCGATGGCACGAGCTGCGTTGCCGAGGCGCTCGAGGATGGTTCCGGCTTCGACATGATTTGCGGAGGCAAGAGTGTCGGTACCGTGAAGAACGGCGAAGACGGTGCTAACGGTAAAGATGGCAAGAACGGAGCCGATGGTAAAAACGGCACTAATGGTAAGAATGGAACTTCTTGTGTAGTGAAGCCTTTCGATGGCGGGTTCAAGGTGCTCTGCGCTGGCGACTCCGTAGGCGTACTCGTGAACGGTATTGATGGCACTAATGGTAAGGATGGTACCAATGGAACGGACGGCATCAACGGTACAAACGGCAAGAGCGCCTACGAACTGGCTGTCGAGGCCGGCTTCGAAGGAACCGAGGCGGAATGGCTCGCCTCGCTGAAGGGTGCTGACGGCACGAACGGTACGAATGGTACCAATGGAACGGACGGCACCAACGGTACAAACGGCAAGAGCGCCTACGAACTGGCTGTCGAGGCCGGCTTCGAGGGTACTGAGGCACAGTGGCTTGCTGCCCTGAAGGGTGACAAGGGCGATGCCGGTGATGACGGCGTGTCTTGCGTGTTGACGGACAACAACGACGGTACCGTGACGGTGACCTGCGGCGCAAGCTCTACGACGCTTTTCAAGGCTGTGTGCGGTACTACGGCATACGACCCTGCGGAACAGTTCTGCGCTGACGGAAAGACCTACGCCTTGTGCGAAGGAAAAACCAAGGATTATGACCCCACAACCCATGCTTGCGGTGAGAACGACATTGTTGTGCCCCTCTGCGGCGGCAAGCCATACTACGACGATCAGAAGTGCGAAGAAGGCGTAATCCTTACCCTCTGCGGCGATAAGGATGACCCGAAGTGGCACTGGTATTACGATTCAACCAAGGCCCAGTGCCTGCACAGCAAGACGCTTGGTGATAGGGATTTGGTGTTTGACCATATTCCCGTTGGCGATGGCTTTGAAAGGCAGTCGGATGTTGATTCGATGCTGTTTGTTTACGTGTCCTCGACTGAAGTCCAGAAGCGCGCTTACTGTGGCTCTGCTAAATATGTTCCGGGTGCTCCTGGCTATCATGGCTTAAGCTCGACTTATGCTTCGAACTCATCTATGGTAATATATTCGTTTATCAATGATGCGGATAGTCTTTTTACCTTTAGCAACGCATCTGGTCATTTCTACAATCCTGAAACGCATTTCTGCGATATTCCTGAAGGTTCCAATCGCCTCTATGGTACAATCGTTGAAAAGTGCAATGGCGAGGAATTCAACACAACGACCCACTTCTGCGACTATAGGGAAAACAAACTTTACAGTTTCAAGAAAATAGGAACACAGATTTGGATGACGCAGAACCTTGCGTATGCTGATTCTGTTGCTACACCGAACCTGAAGGGGCTTTGGGGCTGCCCAGCGGGAGATTTGTCGAAATGCGGCAAGGAATTCGGAATGCTTTACAAGTGGTCGGCAGCGATGGATATCGATGGTAAATATCAGTCGACCCTCAATAATCCGACGGAACCCCGTCAAGGAATCTGCCCTGACGGTTGGCATCTGCCTAGCTATGATGAATTGAGCGCCCTCTATGAACATGCGAACTACTTTGCAGGTATCACTGGTGTCTCCGCACAGGAAGCCTTGATGGATGAATCCTGGAGCGGTGTTTCCAACAATCTGGGATTCAATGCGTTTATTCCGTCTACAGGTTCCGGATTTACCATGTGGGGGTCTACGGAAAATGCTGCAGCAAGAGCCGCATCTTTGAAGATTATAGCGACTGATGGTGTTACTCTGGAAGAATCGTTTGGTAAGGGCAGCTCGCTGTATGTCCGTTGCGTCAGGAACTAGTTCCCTGATCTGAAGGCAAATCTAATTTCAAGGCGGACCGGTTAACCCCGGCCCGTCTTTTTTGTTTTTTTCCTGTACCATGGCAGAGAATGAACGCGATATCGAAAAAGTTGAAGGCCAGAAGGCTGCCGACAAGCATCCGGTGGGCAGCTACATTGTGCCGCGCCTGCTGGAACAGCTCGGTTGCGAGGTGGTGCGCGTGCATTGCGAACCCGACGGCACGTTCCCGCGCGGTGCGGAACCGATTCCGGAGAACCTGGGCGACCTGCGCGATGCCGTAAAGAAGAACGGTTGCGCGCTCGGTTTTGCGGTGGACCCGGATGCCGACCGCTGCGCCCTCGTAGACGGTTTAGGACAAAGTATATGCGAGGAATACACGCTCGCGATTGCGACTGAAGA
>CALATK010000284.1 GCA_937891805.1 uncultured Fibrobacter sp.
CGAAGTGCACAGTCGAAGGGTGCCGGGGTCAACTTCTTGACCCTTCGTGCTATCCCGGCATCCGCCGGGATGACATCCGGAAGCTCAGAAGTATATGTGCACGTTGGCGATTGCACCAGAAAGTAGGGCAATAAGGAAACAATCGCAACTTGCTGCACCTCGGAAATGTCGATAAACAAGTTTATCGCCGTTTCCTCGGTTTGCAAACGTTTCACGTGAAACATTTCTTATCCACAAAAAATTCACATTTATCAAAAATTTATTCACGGATATTTTTAAAAAATAAGGGTTCAAGGTCCTTTTTTCGTTGTGATTGTGATTTAGTAATGCTAAATTGTTGACTAATATAATGTTTCACGTGGAGCAATAGGATATCCCCTGTCATCCTGGAGGCCAAAGGCCGATAGGACCCGCGGGAATAACGAATCAGGGTCTTTTGAGTTATAGAAACAACATCGAACAGCAGAACCTTTTGAACCAATTCCTGAGGGAAAATGGTGTCGAATTGCCCGGAGAAACTCTCGGCAAGCTGTACGACTACGCCGACCTGGTAGTAGAAACCAAGCAGTTCGGCAACCTAATTTCGGCGAAGGATTCCGAAAAATTTTTGAGCAGGCACATTGCAGATTCGCTGGTTCCATACTTAGTAATGAGTCATGAGTCGTCAATTGTGGGTAAAAATGAATATAAAAACCCATTACTCAAAACTCAGAACTCAGAACTCAAATGGGCCGACATGGGTGCCGGAGCAGGCTGTCCAGTTTTCCCCCTTGCCATCGTGATACCCCAAGTCCAGTTCTATGCCGTAGAACCCCGGAACATGCGTGTGCAGTTCATGCAGATGGCCAAAGAAAAACTGGGTCTCAAGAACCTGACCGTAGTGGGCAAGCGTTTCGAGACTTCTGGCCTTACCGACCTGGACTTTATCAGCTGCCGGGCCCTTTCCACTTTCGAAAACGACTGGGAACGCGCGAGGCCCGCCCTCAAGAAGGGTGGCATGTTCCTCACCCTCAAGAGCTACAACAACGTAGCCCAGCTGGAAAGCGATCCTGCAATTATACTGCACAAATATACACTACCTAACGAAGAACAAGTTTACGCCTTAGTCACTCGAGGTAACGAATGAGTAAAGTGATAGCGATATGCAACCAGAAAGGCGGCGTGGGCAAGACCACTACCGCCGTGAACCTGGCCGCCAGTTTTGCCGCCCTGGAGAAAAAGACTCTCCTTATCGACATGGACCCCCAGGGGAACGCGTCCCAGGGTTTCGGCTACAACGAATCCCAGGAGATGGATATCCACGAGGTGCTGGAGCTGGCCGAAAATCCGGACAATGTCACCTACGATAACATCAAGCCCGCCATCATGAACACGAGGCTCGACTTCTTGAAGATCATCACTTCGGGGCCGGACCTTGCCGTCATGGAAATCGAACTGGTGAACGCCATGAGCCGCGAACACCGTCTGGAACGTGTCATGAAAGTTCTGGACCAGGCCTTCGAATTCATCATCATCGACGCGCCCCCGAGCCTGAACCTGCTCACCATCAACGTGCTCACCGCCGCAAAGAGCGTGCTGATTCCTATACAGTGCGAATACTACGCCCTCCACGGCGTGACGGAGCTGTTCAACACCATCCGCGAAGTCCAGAAAAACCTGAACGGAAACCTGAAAATCGAAGGGGCGCTCCTCACCATGTTCGCCAACAACAACCTCTCGAAGCAGGTGGCCGACGAAGTTCGCGAGAACCTGGCCGACACCGTTTTCCAGACAGTCATCCCGCGTAACGTGCGCCTCAGCGAGGCGCCCTCCCACGGAAAGCCGGTCATTCTGTACGACGTACGGAGCCCCGGTTCCCAGTCCTACATGAAGCTCGCCGAAGAAATCCTGAATAAGGGGAAATAGTTCTGAGTTGTGAGTGATGAGTATTGAGTTATGAGTACACACCTCACATTCCACATTCCCCAAACACTAACCCCTAGATCCTAGCCCCTAAATCCTAACCCCCAACCTCTACCACCTAATACCTAACAATGGGAAAGAAATCTTTTGCACTTGGACGCGGTCTTTCTGACATTCTCAAGGACCATGACGCTAATAAGAATTTTTCTGCCAACGCCCCCCAGGGCGAGTCTTCCAATGGCCAGCAGGTCGTAGAAATCCAGCTGGACCTGATCGACCCGAACCCGTTCCAACCCCGCAAGTTTTTCAGCGACGACGAACTTTCGGAACTGGCCGAAACCATCAAGACCCACGGGCTTCTGACTCCCATCAACGTGCGGAGCGTGAACGGCCGCTACCAGATTATCAGCGGTGAACGCCGTACCCGCGCAAGCCGGCTTGCAGGCCTCAAGACCATCAAGGCCCAGGTGTTCAGCGACATTGGCGACAAGGCCATGGCCGAATGGGCGCTTATCGAAAATATCCAGCGCGTGGACCTGAACCCCATCGAGACGGCGCAGTCCTACCAGCAGCTCATCGACAACCACGACTACACTCACGAAGACCTGGCAAAGGCGGTAGGCAAGTCCCGCTCCGCCATCACCAACGCGCTTCGCCTGCTTAAGCTCCCGGATCAGGTGCAGTACTGGATCCAAGAAGGCAAGCTCTCTTCCGGAGCGGCCCGCGCCCTCTGCAGCGACAAGATTGCCGACGTAGAAGTCCTTGCAAAAAGAATCATTGACGAAGGCCTGAACGTCCGCCAGATCGAGGCAATTTCCAGAGGCGAAGAAATTGACCCGACTAAAGCCGAAAAGCAAGAAAAAGAAAATAATGAAAAGCCTGCAGCAAGTCCTGCAGCCACTGCAAATCCGCCCAAGCCGAAGCCGGAACTCAGTGCCGACATGAAACAGTTTGAGTCCAAGCTGGAAACCTATTTCGGCACCAAGGTGGCAATCAACCCCAGCGCAGGTTCCGAAGCCAAGGGAACCATCGTAATTAACTATTATTCAATGGACGACCTGAACCGTATCCAGCAACTCATGGAAAACGCCTAGGAAACTTATGAAAGGCAAGTACTACACCATACAGATTATCCCGGAAGATTCCGAGAAGGTGAGAAAATTCAAGGTTCGCACCTGGTGGTTCGCCTTTATCAAGATTTCCCTGGTCGTGTTCATTCTCGTATTGGGACTGTTCATCTACCATCTCGGGAAAATCAACCGCATTGTGGCAAGCTACGAAAAAATGCGGGTGACCAACGCCCAGCTGGTCAAGAAGGATAACAACTACGAAGAAATGTTCTCCCGCCTGGATTCCCTGTGGATTCTGGAGGAACGCATCCAGAACATCTTCGAGACTTTTTTGGAAAACGATTCTGCAAAGATCAACAGCATTATCGACAAGAACAAGTTCGCCCATACGCCCGTCGAAAAAATCCAGGTAGACTACGAAGGTATCCACGGCTGGCAGCCCCTTTCCGAAAAAATCAAGCTGGAACACATCCCCAGTGTTCTGCCCGTGGTTGGAATCGAAAGTAAAAAATTTTCCGAAGAAGAAAACCATCTTGGCATAGATATTTCGGCACAGGCCGGAAACCCGGTATTCGCATCGGGAGCTGGCAACGTGGTCTTTGCAGGCCAAAAAGATGAACTGGGAAACACCATTGTCATTGACCACCAAAACGGCTACAGGTCGAGCTATTCTCACCTGAAGACGATCAACGTGAGAAAGGGTTATACCGTAAGCAAGGGCGACATTATCGGTACAGTCGGGAGCACCGGCAATACCAGCGGCGCCCACTTGCATTTTGAAATTACAAAAGACGGAATCAACTTGGATCCGTCCGACTTCATAGACTAGAAAAATTTTAATTCATTGGAGAAACAACATGCCAGGTAAAGAACAGGAAATTACCCAGATCAGCAACACCATTACCATCAAGGGCGACATCATCGGCAAGAGCGATGTCCGCGTGGCAGGTGTAGTTAACGGAAGCATCAGCATCGATGGCGAACTCATTATCGAAAAGAGCGGCCACATCGAAGGCGAAATCAAGACCAAGTCTGCTGTGATTGCAGGCTCCATCAAGGGCAATATCGACTGCTCCGAAAAAATGATTCTCGAAAGTTCTTCCCAGTTCGTAGGGAACATCAAGACCAAGCAGCTCATTATCCAGGAAGGTGCCATGTTCCAGGGTAACTGCCAGATGGGTATTCCTTCTACACCTGCAGCCCAACCTAAGGAAAAGGCATAATTCCACACCTATATCAGTATTATCTTTTTATTTATATATAGAGATAATTATACTGATACTGTGAATTGTGGAAAGAAATGTTGAAGGGTAGGTACTAATTTTTAATCCTCAACAAGATACGATATTCACATGGAATATTGAATATGTTGAAGATTGAAAACGAGTCCACTTTTTTCAATGTTGATTACTGTTGAAAGAAAATTTTCAACTTCTGTTGACAGAAAAATCACGAAGGGGCATTAAAAACAGGTGCCAAAAATGATTTTAATCACATTTGAAAAGAATAAGTGGAAAATAGGTGCCAGCGGGGCAAGGTAAAGACTATATTTCTCACTAGATGGTTTGTAAGTTGTTGAAGATAGGGCAGATATCGGATCTCCACATAGGCGAGGACGAAAACCTCGTGCAGGGGATTGATGTGCGTGCCAATTTTCAGAAGGCCCTCCGTTCCAAGTCCATAGAGGATATGGACCTGTTGGTATTGTCTGGTGACCTGGCCAACGAAGACGGGGAGCCCGGCGCTTACCGTTTTGTCTTTGAGCAGGTGAAAGATCTTAAGGTTCCCGTGCTGGTCATTCCCGGCAACCACGACCGTCTTGACACCATGGCTCAGTTTTTTGACCTGCAGGGCAAAATTCACAACGGAAAATGTTATTTCAAGCATGAAATTGCAGGCCGGACGCTGTTTTTCCTGGATAGCGCCTGCGGGACTGTTTCTAAGGACCAGTTGGACTGGTTAAAAGCGGAAGCCGCCAAGGTCCAGGGTGAAATTTTCCTGTTTATGCACCACCCGCCCTGCCTCTGCGGTCACCGGTTTATGGATTCCAAGTATTCCCTCAAGAACAAGGAAGAGGTTCAGGCGGTTCTTGCCGAAATACCGAACCTGACCCACATTTTCTGCGGGCACTACCATTCCCATTTCGAGGTGGATATGGGCCGCCAGAAGGTCCATGTGGCCCCCTCCACCCAGATGCAGATAGACTGCAATGCTCCCCATTTTGTTCTCAAGAGCTCCGCTCCCGAGTGGATGACCATAGAAATTGGCGAAAATTTCGTAGAAACGGCAGTTTATTTGCGCTAATGCCTTGAATTTTTATAATTTCTTTCTAAATTTGGTTCAAAATGGCGGTTTAGCTCAGCGGTAGAGCACTGGAATCATAATCCATTGGTCCGGGGTTCAAATCCCTGAACCGCTATTACAAAAAAAAGAGGCGCGTATGTCGAAAAAAATTCTAGCGATTTTAGTTCTGGCTACCGCCTCTTTTTTTGTTGCCTGTAACCAAGAAGAAAAGGTGACTCCCGAAGTCATTCAGGCCAAGGTGGCCGCCGAAAAGTCGGCTCCCATCGTCAAGGTGGATGAATTCCAGTCTCCTAGCAGCCCTGTCATCGATTCTACCAAGGCCAAGCAGTATGTCAAGGCCAGCGCCGCCCTGGTGGAACTGGGCGTTACCTGGTCCGAAAAGATCGACAAGGCCGAAGATTCCGAGAAGGTCCAGATTCTGAATGCCTACAATGTGGCCCGCGACCAGCTTTGCGCCCGCGTAGGTCTTGCCGGCATCGCCGAATTCAACTGGATTACCAAGGTAGCGCTTCCTAACCCGCAGAACGAAGCGGTGTTTAAGGCAGCTGGCCTGAGAAAGTAGGGCGCACGTTTACAGAAAAAATGGTCCCGGCTTTTGAGTCGGGATTTTTTTTGTCCAATAAATTCCGGCAATGCTTTTCAACAAAATGAATATATTTGTACAAAAGGATTTCTAGAGGAATTGACAATGGAAAACGTGACGGTCTTTAATCATCCTTTAATCCAGCACAAGATTTCGTTGTTGCGCGACAAGAATACGGATACAAATGAATTCCGTCGCCTGGTCGAAGAGATTGCCATGCTTGAGGGTTTCGAGGCTTTGTCGGACCTTCCGCTAGAGGACAGGGAGGTCGAAACCCCGATAGAAAAATGCACTACGCCAGTGCTGGCCGGACGCAAGCTCGTGCTGGCTCCCATCTTGCGTGCTGGACTTGGCATGGTGCCTGGCATGCTTGCGCTGGTGCCGTCTGCCAAGGTAGGGCATATCGGGCTTTTTCGCAATGAGGCAACTCACGAACCCGTGGAATACTACTGCAAATTGCCAGCCGCCATAGACCAGCGAGTCATTGTGGTGGTAGACCCGATGCTTGCCACGGGCGGCTCCGCTGTCGATGCTATCAGCATGATCAAAAAACGTGGCGGCAAGAAAATCAAGTTTGTGTGTATTATTGCTGCTCCCGATGGCCTCAAAAAACTGCACGAGGTGCACCCCGATGTACAGATTTACGTGGGGCACCTGGACCGTTGCCTGAACGAAGACGCCTACATTTGCCCGGGTCTTGGCGACGCCGGCGACAGGGTATTCGGAACAAAATAACAACAGGTAAATCTGTTTTTTTTACTGCATGGTGCCTTTTTCGAGGCTTCGGACAGGAATAAAGCTGGTGCTGCCGTCGGCAGATATGATCATGGCCACGCCGGACATGTAGTTGAGCCACCTTCTCTTTTCGTAGTAGCGCACGTTGGCGCGACCGTCCGTCACGTAGGCCAGCAGGGGCACCAGCAGGTAGTCGTGGGTACACATGATGTTTATGCGTTTCATGGTGCCCATGTTACCCTTGATTTCGCTGATGAGTTGTTCACTACGGCTCTTGAGGTCGTAGAAGGCATCGGAGTAGGAGCCTGCGAATGCGTACTTGGAATACACCGCCCAGCCGCCGCCATCGGCGGACTTGGAGTATTCCTCCACCTTGTCGGAATTTTTCACGTACCAGCCGCCATCCAGAGTGGCGAGCTCCACCAGGTTGTAGTTGGTTTGGCCCTTGCCCTGGGCGATGTTGTCGCAGGTTTCCTGGGTGCGGGTGTAGCCGGAATGGGCAAAGTAGAAGTCCTCGGTGCCGCCTGCCGCCTTGAACCGTCCGCCCAGTTCCTGGGCGTACTTGACGCCGTTTTCGGTAAGGTGCCCGCTCTTGCCTGTGCTGTTGGTACGTTCGCTGTGGCGGATGATGAACACCGCCTTGTCTGTTGGTTTTAGGCTTTTGAAGACTTCCACGATGTCGGTAAATCCGTCGGCTTCGTCTTTGGTGGCGACGCGCCACTTGCCGCCATCGTAGATGTAAGAGATTTCGTGGTTTACGCGGCCTTCGCGGATTTCCTTGTCGTAGGCGCCGGGGCCAAAACCTGCGGTGTCCTTTTCTAGGGCACTTGCCGTGCGCCAGCGGTTTTGGGTAGCGTCGCAAACAAAGCGTACTCTCGAATGGTCCGCATGTTCGTAATCGTTTGCGAAATACACGCTTTGTCCCTGGTTTACGAAGGTGAGCTTGCCTGCGTTCAAACTGTTGCAGGGACCAAAGCCGTAGACCATGGGGAAAAAGTTCTGGATGTATTTTTCAAAGTTTGGTACGGGTCCATGGTTCCAAGAAGCGACATTGTTGCGGATTTGACTGTATTTGTTGGTGGAGTCGACTCCGACAATCCAGTCTGCTATTTTTATTTTCCAGTTGGGGTCGTTCCAGACGCCGTCGCCCTTGAGGTCTTCGGCAAGGTTGTTGGCGAGGTTCATCATCTCGCCTTCGTCGCGGCCGCCCTGGAGCATGGCCGAAATGGCCAGTAGGGCGGCACTGTAGTCGCTATCTTCGAATATGCTTATTTCTTCGGCAGATGTGTTTTCGAGCTTAACGTCGTTGATTCCGAAAGCCTCGAGAACTTCACGTCTTGCTTGGGCCTTCGCCATATTGATGTCGATGTGGTTCATCAGCAGCTGGTCCACCCGCGGGATTTCCAGGTGCGTGAGGATGTTCACGTTTGCCTTTGAGGGGTCGCAGGTCCTTGCGGCAAGGGTTACAGGGCTTGCAGAGGTGCCTCCGTTCAGTTCGTTTTTGTAATAGCCGGTCACCTTGATTTTTACGCAATTGGAATCGGCATGCACATTGCCAAGGTTAAATTGCCCGTTGTTGGAAACGATACAGCCCTCTGCAATCTGACGCATTTCGTGCCCGAAAAAGGAATCTACTTCTTGAACCGTGATGCCGGCGCCCGGAACAAAGGGGCCTTTTTGCGCGAACCCTGCTATGGGAGAATCGAAACCGGAAGGCGTTATGGGCATTTGGTTGTTGTAGTTCTGGTCCCAGGGGTTTCCGTAATTCTGCGATTGAGCGGAGTTAGGTTCGTTGCTTGCCGATGAGGTGTTTTTGACAGGGAAAATCTTATCCACGGCCTGTAAAAGCCCGTCATTGCAGGTGATACTGAAACTGGCACTATCTGCGGCACTATGCCATTCACCGTTTACGCAGAAATAGGGGAGTGTCTCGTCGCTTACAAAAAAGAAGTGACCCTTGCGCTCTTCGTTACAGTCCGGCAGGTCGCTGGCGTCTTCTACCGTCAAGGAATCAAAAATGGAGGGCTTTTTTTCGTCTAGGTCGGGTATTTTCGAATCGGACGATATAACCTCGCTGTTCTCGTTCCCCTCATTTTCTTCGGCACTGCTCCCGCTAGAGGAACAGCCCGCGAAAAAAAGGGCGAGGGCAAAAATTGCCTTTATTGTGAGCCAGCCGGATTTCATTTGTTACAAAATACATAAAAAGCAGCATAATTCAAGACTATGGCGATACAAAAAAGAGTCCATTGGTCAGTGAACTTTTCTTTTTTTAAATTTTTAGCCGAAAGTGAATGAAAGGGTAAAGCTATGAAAAAAATATTTACAGTCCTCTTGTCTGTGGCCGCCATGGCCCTTGCCGAGAATGTTCAGGTTCTTGAGCCCTCCGGTGCGGAATTTTCTACCGACGCCCCCCAGGTGGTCATGTCTATCTTGCGTTCTGCCGTGGCCCAGACGGGCAACACCCCGGTGGAATCTTCGGCAGATATCCAGATTCGTACCACCCTCAGCACCATGGGCTCTTCCATCGTTGTTGTGGTGGAACAGCTCAAGGACGGAACGGTTGTCGGTTCCGGGCGCCAGAAGACGCCCACTGTCGATGACCTGGACGTGGCTATCGATGATGCCGTAAAGGCGGCCCTTGCAAATCTTGATGCCGGCAGTGCCCCCGAGTCGGCGGCATACGCTCCGGAAGCGGGCTATCAGGATGGTCCGGACGTGGTTTACGTGGTTCCTGTGGAACGCCAGAGCAGCGAAGACCCCAACGACAATTTTGCCCACAAGCGGCCCACCCGTAACTATGTGAGCTACGGCCTTGGTATGGCCATGTGGCACAACTATGATTTTGAAAATGACGATTACGAAGTGGAAATGTCTTGGGAACAGGCTTTCGTATTCCATTATGCCCGTATTTTTGAAGTGGTACCCCATGCGGCCATCACCATCATCAACAACATGAACATTTCTTTCGGTTCTGAGTGGGAATGGCACGAAACCTTCTTGATTGGCGGCCGTTACTTTGTGAGCACTGGGAACATTACGCCTTACATTGGAATTGGTGGAGGTCTCGGTATCCAGACCGATGAGCATTATGAAGCAGCCGCCGAAGGATTTGCCATCGGCCTTGCCACCGGCGCTGAGCTTGGCATTATCTTTTTCCGCAATTCTGCAACCCAGTTGGAACTTGGCGTGGCTTGGGATGCCCTGTGGGATGGTTTTGAAAGCTTTGACCGTCGCTTCGGTGCAGGCAGTTTCTACGTAGCGATTAACTACTAGTTTTAGGTCACCTCTAAAAATTCATTTTCAAAAATTTGGCTGCAACACATCGCGCAGTTTCGTCACTCAAAGTGGTAAAGACCTCCAGTATTCACCACTTTTCGTTCCTGCCTGCGCTCGGTTTCGCTCAAATTCTTTTTATCAAAGCAATTTTTAGAGGTGCCCTTTATTTATAAGTCTTGTTTCAAAATGTCATCACGGGATAAACCCGTGATGACATTTTGAAACAAGAAAGTCCCACAGGTTACCTGTGGGACTTTTCTATCAAGAAGAATTGAAAACTAGAAGAAGATGAATGCGCCGAGGCTTGTCACGATGGCGTCTTTTTCAGCAAAGCCAGAGAACGGATTTGCCAGGAACTGCTTTGTGAAAGCGAGTTCCACTGCTGCTGGGCCGTAATCAAAGCGGGCGCCCAAGTTCACTGTTGTGCCATTGGCGATGGTAGATATGTTCTTTGTCTTTTCACCGCCCAGTTCACGGTCGGAATATTCTGCGGCAGTCCAGGTGTATTTGGCACCGCCGAATGCCATGAAGTACTTGCTGAGCTGTACCTCGCCCAGGATATTGGGTTCAAAGACCAGTTGGGCATCTTGATGCCTGTCGCTAATACCTTCAATATTGTCGTAGTTGTACATGGGCAAGAAGGTGTTCAAGCCCAGATACACGTTGGCATTTTCAGAGCTGAGGACCGCAGCACCCAGGGTGAACATCGGGACAATTGAAACATTGGCCAGAGTGTCGGACAGGGTAGTTTTGGTGGTGACCAGGTAGTTTTTGCCGTCTTTCACCTGGAGTTCAGAGACGCTGGTCTTGTGCTTGTATTCGTTACGGACGCCTTCAACTCCTAAGGTCCAGTAGTAGACATCGCCACTGTAGGAAACGCCCAAGTAGCCTTGTGCAGCCCATGCATCATCTTCGATTTCGGAGTTGGGCTGATCAAGGAAGTGGTTTCCATAAGGAGTTGCATAATGTCCGCTTAACAAGATGTCGAAGGAGCCGAGGTTCAAGGAGAAATTGGCGCCCACAACAGAGCCTGCGGTGGAGGACTTTTCAGTTTCATCAGTGCCGTCGGCGTGGTCGGTCCAGCGCCAGGCTTTACCCAGGGAATAATCCAAAGAAGCGCCGAACTTCTGGAAGGCGATACCTGCAGTTAGGAGACCCATGTCGGCTTCGTCGTTATTATCGAAGGAAAGGAAATAGGTCCAGCTGTCGCCAAAGGCAACGACGCCCTGTTGCTCAATGGGGTCGAAGTAGGCCAGCTTGGAACCGAACATGAAATGGGGAATGCCCACATTTCCGCCGATGGTGGAAGCCGCCGCCTCGTTGCCGACAGTGTTATAGGCGTTGCCGTGGAGGATATCGCCCAGCTTGTTTACAGGTGCCTTTGCGACCTTGGAGGTATCCGTAGCGACGGAGTCTGTAACGGCCTTTGCGCTATCGACTACGGCCACCTGTTCAGGAGCTGCCACCGCAGAGTCAGCAGGAGCGGCAGGAGCAGGCTCAGCTACTGTAGAGTCGGCGGCGGGTGCGGGTTCGGCTACGGCAACTGCAGAATCGGCAGGTGCCGGTGTCGCAGTGCTATCGGTGGCAACCTGGTCAGCAGCGGGTGCCGCGGTAGAGTCGGCCACTGTGGAGTCCGCTGCGGGAGCAGGTTCGGCTACGGCGACAGAATCGGTAGGAGCTGCCGCAGGTGCGGGCTCAGCTACGGGTGCGGTCGCAGGAGCAGGAGCGGGGGCCACTGCGGGTGCTGGTTGTGCTGCCGGTGCGGCTGTAGCGCTGGCTGGTGCATTTTGAGCCTGGACACTGGCTGCCAGGCCGAGAGCGATAAGCAAAAGGTGTTTCTTCTTCATAGTAACCTAAACATAGATAAATGGAGCGAAAAGCGGTTCAGAAAAGTGCAATTTTTTTGTAGACGCTTGTAAACAGAAAAGGTTTGGGCAGATTTATCTTTTTTAGGGAAAAAGTTTAATTTTATGTCCAAGAGCTCACAAATGGAGTAAAATATGAGGATTTTTCAGTTAATCGGCGCGATATCCCTTGGTGCATTCCTGCTTTTGGGATGCGATGGCGAAAATATTACAGAAGTTAGTCAGAAAGAGACCGATATCTCGCTTGCTGAAAGGGTCGGGCCGGTAAGCCAGTATGGCGAGCTTTTGGCGGGTCAGGTAGATGGGATTGGGCGTATCTACGGCTCTTGTAATGGAATCGCGGCTGGCAAGGAAGTTCAAGTTCGTGGCATGAGCATGTTCTGGAGCGTTGCTGGTGTGGGTGCCGATTTCTACAACGAAGCGGCAATTGATGCCATGGTCAGGGATATGAAGATTGAAATCATCCGCCTGGCTATCGGAACCGAAGAAAACTGGGGTGTAGGTGGTTTCATGAAGGATCCCGATGCCCAGCGTGAGCTCATCAAAAATTCAGTGATGGCAGCTGTTAAGAACGATATCTATGTGATTATCGACTGGCATTCTCATACAGCGGTTGACCAGCTGGAAGCAGCCAAGCAGTTCTTTGGCGAGATGGCGGAAGCCTATGGTGGATATAACAATGTCATTTTTGAAATATTCAACGAGCCCACCAAGCAGAGTTGGGATCAAGTTAGGGACTATGCGAACCAGATTGTAGACACAATCCGCGTTCATTCAGACAATCTTGTCCTTGTAGGTAACCCCAATTGGGATCAGCGGCCCGATATGGCCATAGGCCAGGAGGTAGAAGACCCCAAGCACAATGTGGCTTACACTTTCCACTACTATGCTATGACGCACGGTAATTGGGAAATGGGCAATGCCGACAAGGCTATGAATGCAGGGCTTTCAATTTTTGTAAGCGAATGGGGTACGGGCACGGCTGATGGTAACGGAACACCTGGTGAAGCCAAGAACCAGAAATGGCAAGACTGGATGGATGCCAACAAGTTGTCTTCGGCCAACTGGTCTGCGGGCAACAAGAACGAAGGCACGGCGGCATTTACCCCGAACTCAACTCCGGAGTCCATAGAATTTACTGTTTCTGGAGAAATGGTAAAGGGCTTCTTTGCCAAGAATCCAGATAGCTACACGGCTTGCAAAGCGAAGAAGTAATTAGTCGCAGTCCAGACAAGTCCACTCTACTACGCCGTCGCAGCCTTCCTTGTCGCCGGTAAGCCTTTCGCACGAATAGCTTTCGATATCGATAAGGAAACCGAGCTGGCCGGCATTTTTTGTGCAGCACCCGTCGCAATCACTGTCGGAACACATATCGTAAACTACGGCATCTATGGTGCGCCCGTTTTGGCGCAGCCTGAATGTCTTGAGCTTGTACTTGTTCCAGTCTTTTTCGTGAATGGCGATGATGTTGTGTTCGCTAACCCATTGTTCGGTCTGCTGGTCTTCGAGACCTGCGAACCATCCTGCCCAGGTACAACCGTTGTAATCTTCGCATTCCTCGCTGCCTGGCTCCGGCCAGGAGGTGTACCAGGTGAGGTTCGCCTTGTTCCATACGGTATCGCGTGCTGTTTCAGTATCGCTACTTGCGATCGATGCGCCAGAACTTGATTCTAGAACAGCGTTATTTTCGCTGCTGGTAGTGACCGTGCCGGAACTAGATTCCGGTGTTTCGCTGGAATTGCTGGAGCTGTCGTTGCCGCAAGCAATAAATGCTGCCGCCAGGAGTACAAAAACAAAGGGAACCGCTGCAAGAATTTTGCTATACATAAATTTTTTCCCAAACATATTCACTCCTTTCAACTCCTTTTTTGTCATTTATGAGGTGTATCGCAAAGTAAAAAAAACAGTCTTTGAAAAAAATAATTATAGTTGTTGCAGAGATAATTTGGTATGAAACTGAAAGCACTTATTTTTGCATTTGTGGCGGCATTTGCCATGGTCGGATGCGACAGTTCCACATCCAGCGATACAGAAATTCAGGAACTGCCCGATTCCAGCGCCAGCCAAAATACGCCTGCTTCAAGCACGAGCAAAGATGGTACCGACAAGACGAACAGCAGCGCAAGCGTTGCTGATGCCATAAAGGATTTGGATCCGAAAAATTTGACTCAGGAACAACTGGAAATGATTTCGAATTTTACGGGCCTCACGCCAGAAGAATTGAAACGGCTTGTAGAAGTTTTTGCTATTGCCGATGGGGCAAATTCAAACATTGATTGAGTAATTGATGAAATAGCTGGCAATGATTATCGACAAGGAAAAGATATCGCGACGTGCCGCAGGGCTTGACCTGTTCAGGGTTCTTGCGGCCCTGATGGTGCTGCTTTTCCATTGCCATATCCATCACGGAAGTGATTTTGGGGTGCTCACGGGCTTTGTCTCCATGGGCGCCATTTTTATGTCGGCCTTCTTTATGCTTTCGGGCTATGTGCTGTTCTTGACCTACAGGGAACAGTCCCTGATTCAGATAACAAACCTGAAAAAATTCTACCTGAAACGGCTAGTTGGAATCTTGCCGTTGTACTATGTGGTGGCCTTTTTGTATGTGGTGTTTTTGGGGCGCGAAAGTGTTGTCCAGAATCTGCTGTTGTTGCCTGTGGAAATGCTCGGGCTGCAGAGCGTTTTTTCTTCGCTGTTCGAAGTGAGCCACAATGACGGTACCTGGTTTATCTCGTGCCTGCTGCTTTCCTACCTGGCATTCCCGCTGATGCAGGAGGCCGTAAAGCAGATGAGTGCCCGCGCTAAATACGTGGCGCTCGGAATTTGTACGCTGGCTTTATTCTGGGCGCCACTGGTGGTACATGCCTTTTCTACGGAGTCTATCTACGCCAATCCGTTCTTCCGTGGGCTTGAATTTTTTATAGGCGTACTGCTGTGTTCCTTGCCCGTGCAGTCAAAATTCTGGGGTACCTGGAAAGCGTTTTTCGTAGAGCTGATTGCCCTTATCGGGCTGGTGAGTGCCGGTGTGCATTTCCATTTTTCTGTGGGAAACTACATGCTTTACGACTGGGTTGCCGTTCCTATTTTTGCGTGCATGGTATTGACGCTTGCGAGGCTTAAATCTCCGAAGTTGCAGGGCTCTGCTGTTTTACGGTATATGAGCGCGGTGACTTATGCGTTCTTTTTGGTGCAGACCTTCAATACCCAAATAGAGAATTGTTTTTTTTCTGCAGGCGAAATTCAGAATAACGTTCTAAGGATTGTGATATCGGTTGTGCTTTGCAGCTTGATGGCTGTGATTTTGCACCATGTCGTAGAGAGGCCTTGCGCACGTATCGGGAAGAAAATCTTCTTTAGCGAGAAAACATAATTATGCATTACTTTCGGAACATCTTTCTTGGGCTTCTCGCCTTTGCCACTATGGCACAGGCCACAGATTATTCCCAGGCCACCCGGAGCTTATTCTTGAAAGATTGCACCCGTGAAGCTAACGAGAAGGAGTGCCTCTGCGTGCTGGACCAATTGCAGGGAAAGTACAGCGAGAAGGTCTATCTGGCCCACAATGCCGATATGCAGGAAGGGAATGGGGACATGGAATTCATTTCCTTTATGATGGGCGCTGCAATGAGTTGCGTCTTGGCTAGCGACGATGTGGGCGATGCCTTGGCCGAGGGCTCTGGGGAACTTTCAGATGACGACATGAAGCTGCTCTTTAGTGCCATAAAGAAGGACTTGCCCAAGAAGGATTTTGTCAAGGGGTGCGCTCCCGAAGCGAAGGCGGTTTTTGGCGAAAAGATGGCCAACAGCGTGTGCGGCTGCGCCTACGACCGTGTGGTGGGGGATTTCGATCGCTTTGCGAAGATGGTCAAGGAAGAGGGAGCTCCTGGAGCTTCCAATGTGTGGGGCGCAGATTACATTATTGAGTGCACGCCCGAGGGGTATTCTCCCGATGTGGAGAAGAACCTTCTGAAGCTTTTGAACGAAAATGGCGTGCCCAAGTCTGTGGGTCAGTGCTTTTTGAAAACACTTGAGAAAGAATATACCCTCAGGGCCCTTGTGGCCGCTTCCGTAAAAAACAGCGAAGCTTTCCAGATGATTATCATGGGTCTTGCCATGAAATGTATGGGTGAAATCTAGGGGTATTGTGCCAATACTCATAAGGGAATAATGCCGAGTTCTGAAAAATTCCGTGACCATGTTTTGGAGCAGTTCAATGGGAGGCTACTTGAAGGTGGTTTCCGTGTGACGACCCGCAAGATGATGGGTGAATACATTCTGTATGCTGACGGGAAAATCTTCGGCGGGATTTATGACGACCGCCTGCTGGTGAAGCCCGTGTCTGCCGCGGTGGCGATGCTCCCCGGCGCCAAAAAGCAGTTGCCCTACGAAGGTGCAAAGCCCATGCTCCGCGTGACCAGCGAGCAGATTGAAGATGGCGATTTGCTGGTTCGCCTGCTCGATGCGATGCTCCCGGAAGTGCCCGCCGCGAAAGTGAAGAAGAAATAACCGGCATTTTGTCATGCCGGGCTTGTCCCGGCATCACCTTCCTAGAAGCAAAGTGGTCTATTTTATTTGACGAAGCCCGTAAACGAGCGGATGGAATGAATCTGATTTCTACCTAGATATTCTATTTTGTAGACAATGGCTCGCGGAATTTTATGGATTGCTTTGATGGTGTGTGCCCTGCTGTTTGTGGGGTGCTCGAACCATCCGGAGTCTTTGCAAAATCGGGAAGTTTTAATTTCACAAAGTGATTCTATTCAGGTTGTTGGCCGTTTTATAAATCTTTATGATGAACCGAGTTATTTAACTGATAGTGTAATCAAATCTGCCATTGATTCTATTTGTGCAGGAAATGATCAAATCTATCTTTACTCAATAGGTGACTACCCGAGAGCCGAATACCTTGTTCGATTAGAAAAGGTAAAACGTGATTCTTCCTGGTTTGTTTTACGAACAATCCGTTATAAAAGGAATTCTTTGCAATCAAAATCGCAAAAAACGTGGGCGACAGATTCAAATGTGTGGGAACGGCGTTTGAGGGACTCCATTGCTGATACGACAGAGTATTTCAGAATTGAAACGGCCCTTGAAAGTTTTGCACCAGAAACAACGATGGTCAAAAGAATTGCCATGTATGATGGAAATCTTCGGGGAATTTTTTATAAAAAAGATAATCGGTGTATGGCTAGTCAAGTCGACGGCTTATATTCTTTTTTGGGGGATTCTCCCAGTTTAAAAAAAATTTATGTCGATTTGGAAACATGGGCAAGAAAAGACTACTTTCTATTAAGGTTGATGCCAGACAGTAATGTGGTTTATGTAAAGTCAAATCTGAAAGAACCTATAATATGCCGTGTTGTTGATAACAACCTACATAGGATAAAAGGTGTTGATTCCTTGGTATTTAAATTCGGCGAACAAAAGGCAATGTTTGATTTTTCAAGATTTAATTCTAATGATAAACTTCTGTGTGAATCCGAGGCAGGTTTTATTCGAGATGTTTGGGTTTTAAAGGAATAATCACTTTTTGGGGGGTGTTAGGGGGCGGAGCCCCTTAGGCGAAGGGGTGGTGGAAGCCTTGCCTTAGATCCTTCGACGGAGTTTACCCTGAGCTTGTCGAAGGGCTCAGGATGACACGAGGGCAAGGCTGCAACCAGGGGGATTCTTCCCCCTTTTATAAATCACTCGTCTTGCCAGCGTCCATACTCAAAACTCATAACTCAAAACTCATAACTAATTTGCCTTTGTGCAGCACTTCTAGTACTATCCACTAGCCCCTAAATCCTAGATCCTAGCCCCTCATTTGCCTTTTTCCATGGAATTTTGTATCTTAATTCGCGAAAACAGAAGAGGTTAACTAAATGGATATTCAGGAACTTTCGGAAAAGGTGCGCCAGCAGAGCGCTTTTTGCATGAACTTGCTGCGTGAAGTGGAAGGGACGGTGATTGGCCAGAAGGCTCTGGTGGAAAGCATTTTGACGGGTATTCTGGCCGACGGTCACGTGCTGCTGGAAGGCTTGCCGGGCCTTGCCAAGACGACTGCGGTGAAGGCTTTTGCCGATGCCGTGTCGCTAGATTTCAAGCGCATCCAGTTCACGCCTGACCTGCTCCCTGCCGACTTGCTGGGTACCACGATTTACAACGCGAAGGAAGCGAAGTTCGAGACCCGCAAGGGCCCGCTGTTTACGAACCTGGTGCTGGCCGACGAAATCAACCGTGCTCCTTCGAAGGTGCAGAGCGCCTTGCTCGAAGCCATGCAGGAACGCCACATCACCATCGGTGACGAGACGTTCAAGCTGGACGAGCCGTTCCTGGTGCTTGCCACGCAGAACCCCATCGAGCAGGAAGGTACGTATCCGCTGCCCGAAGCCCAGGTGGACCGTTTCCTCTTGAAGGTGAAGGTCAGCTACCCGAACAAGGCCGACGAAATGAAGATTCTGGATGCCGTCGCCGGTGCGGGGCTCCGTCAGCCGCAGGCCGTCGCCACGAAGGAAGATATCCTCGCCGCCCGCCAGCTGGTGAAGCAGGTGTACGTGGACGAACGTGTGCGCGAATACATCGTGAACCTGGTGCTTGCCACCCGCGATCCGGGCAGCATCAAGCGTAGCGACCTGGTGGGCTTTGTGGAAGTGGGCGCCTCTCCGCGTGCATCCATCGGCCTTGCCCAGGCTTCGAAGGCCCATGCGTTTATCCAGGGTCGCGCCTACGTGACGCCCGAAGACGTGAAGGCCGTCGCCATGGAAGTGCTCCGCCACCGCATTATCCTCAGCTACGAGGCCGAAGCGGAAGAAGTATCCGCCGAGACTGTGGTGCAGAAGATTCTCGACAGCGTCGAAGTGCCGTAACAATTAGATTGCTATGGAGTTAATTTGTTCTAAACATGCTGTAAAAAGGAGACTTGCGGTAAGTCTCCTTTTGCTTATTTTGTGTGCGTGCAGCCATTCGTCTTCGGACCCGTGCGAGAGCTCGATGTATGACGAATGCATGCGACGGACGGAAAAAACGCTTTTCGCCGATGTCGTCTGTTCCGAATACGCTGTGTCCGAGTGCAGTGATTAAGGGCTGTGGGCTGGGAGCGTCGCAAGTCGCAGGCTGGGAACGTCGCGGGTCGCTTCTCGATTGTCATTGCGAGGCCGAAGGCCGCGGCCATCTCTAACCGACATTGTCATCCCGCACTCGTTGCGGGATCACCTTTTACACAAGCCGGGCCTTGAGCTCGGCTTTCACTTTTTTGAGGTCGCCGCTGGTGAGGATGGGAATGAGACTGTTGATTTCGTCAATACTCTTGTCCCACCACTTGAACTTGAGCAGCAGTGCGGTGAGTTCGTCGTCGAATCGCTTGCGGATGAGTTTGGCGGGGTTCCCTGCCACGATGGTATAGGGCGCGACGTCGCTTGCTACGACAGAATTTGCCCCGATGATGGCGCCGTCGCCGATGTGAACGCCTGGGAGGATTGTGGCGTTCTGCCCGATCCACACGTCATTTCCGATGACGGTATCGCCCTTGAGCGGAAGATCGCTCTGGGCGGGGGCGGGCTGCTGCCATGTGCCGAAGATATAGAACGGGTAAGTGGTGGCTGCGTTCATCTGGTGGTTCGCCCCGTTCATCACGAATTCCACGCCGGCGGCAATCTGGCAGAACTTGCCGATGATGAGCTTGTCCCCGATAAAGTCGTAATGGTGGGTGACGTGCCGCACAAAGTCCTTGTCGGCAAAGTAGGTGAAATCGCCCACAATGATGTTTGGGTTTTTGACGGCGGGCTTGACGAAGGTCAATGCCTCCACGTTGGCGATAGGCTGGATGACGTTTGGGTCGGGAGTCTTTGCTGGCATAAAAGGAATATAGATTAATTTGCGGATTTCTATCCGTAGGCTATATTTTTATCGTGTGCAGTTTTTTGGGAAAAACTTGCTATCATTTACGGCATGGATGAAGTGTTTATGGAGTGTTTTTGCACTTGCAGGGTGTTCTTGTGAAAAAATTTAGACTTGTCGCTCTCGGCCTGGTTTTTGTGGTGGCCGTTTTGCTCCACATCGGGTTTGCCAACGGGGTTTTGAAAGAGGAGCGCACACTTGATTCCGGCGTCAAGGTCCCGGTGAGCGCTCATGACGTGTGGCAGGCTTATGCGGACGGTGTTGACGACGTGGCGTTGGGTGTGCCTTTCCGTCAGTATGGGATGCGCACAAATGTGGGCGGAAAGGAATTCCGTTCGACTCTGGTGGAATTTCCTTTCGGAAGTTCGGTGGCGGTTGATTCTGCGATGGTTGATTCCGCGGGAAATGGCAGTGTCGGGAGTGACTCCGCGGCGACCGATGTCGAGGAGGGTGCCGGTGCCAAGCCTGCGCAAAATGCGGCCGGTGCCAGGCCCGCGCAGGTTGCAGCCGGTGCCAAGCCCGTGCGGGGGATAATCTTGTATGTGCACGGTTACAACGATTATTTTTTCCAGAAGGAAATGGCTCAAAAGGCGGATTCGGCGGGCTATGCCTTTTTCGCGATAGACCTGCATTATTGCGGGCGTTCCTTTGCGTCTGGGGACCGTCGGGGTGACCTGCGGAACATGCGGGAGTTTTTTCCGGAGCTGGATTTTGCGGTGGAGCTTGCGCGGGTGATTACGAAGGAGCGTACAGGGCATGCGCATTCGCTGCCGCTGGTCTTGATGGGGCATTCCCAGGGCGGCTTGCTGGTGTCGTTTTATGCGGAGTCCCGTCCAGCCGAAAAGTTTGCGGCTCTTGTCTTGAACAGTCCTTTCTTTGATTTCAATTTCAACTGGCTTGTGCGCAATGTTGCGATTCCGGTCGTTTCGGAGCTGGCCATGTACCTGCCCGACTTTTCGATTGGGGCCAGCGGGAATCCGAATTATGCTTACGCGATCAACAGGGAGCGTTATGGCGAGTGGCAATACAATACGGAGTGGAAAAGCGAAAAACGGCCGGAGCAGTTCTTGGGGTGGATACGCGGGGTTCATAGGGCCCAGCTGGAATTGCACAAGGGATTTCATATAAATTCACCGGTGCTTGTGTTGCATGGGGACTGTAGCGAAGATGACGATGAGTGGTCAGACGACCAGATGCATTGCGATGGCGTGCTGGACGTGGAGCATATAGAGATGTGGGCGCCGAAAGTCGGGACGAAGGTAACGACGGAAACGGTGGCAGGAGGCTTGCACGACCTGTACCTTTCCCGCAAGGACGTACGCGACGAAGCCTACGCAAAGACGTTCAACTTTATAGACGAAAGCCTGCGTGGGTTAGAACGCGCCGACGATTAGCTTGCGGACTTTTGCGGGGGCGTGATAGCGCAAATTTCATGCCATTAATTTTTTGATAGCAGGCTTGACGAAGGTCAATGCCTTCATGTTGGCGATAGGTCGGATGCCGCTTGTGTTTCTACGTTAGCAGCGTCTTGATGTAGCTTTCCACTTGCTTGAGGGAGAGCGGGGTGTTGCCGCTTTCGAAGGTGGCGACGAAGTTCTTGCCGAGGGTGTAACCGCTGGCGGCGTAGTGGGCGATTTTCTGGATGGCGTTTTCGGCGTAGTCGGAATCGCCCATAAGGCCGAAATGCTCCCAGATGATTTCGTCGCGGGTGCTGGGGCGTAGACAGGTGAAGTCCGGGTAGAGCGTGTGTTGCCATGCGGCAACAAAGTCGCTGTCGGATTCGCGCACGGGCGCAACAAGGGCGCGGCGGCCCGGGTGCAGGCTGGCGAAGGCTTGGTCAAGGGCTTCCGGGTGGAATGCTACGAGAAAGCTGTCGATGGTCGCGAGCTGGTTTTCGATGACGGCCGCCGCCGCGTTGTTGTAGTCCCGCTGGGCAAGGGCTTTAGCCCTGCGAAGGTCCTTTCGCCGGAGGTATGTGCCCTTCGTGTCGCCCTTCTCGGTAACGATGTAGTATTGGTAGCCTAGCTTGTGTTTTAGTACCCGCAGATTTCCTTCGGCGGGATTCTTGTTCTTTTTCTGCAGGGATTCTAGGTATGACGAAAGCGCGTTTCTGTATTTTGCTACTTCAGCGGTAATTCTGTCGTATGCTTTTTGTGCTGTAAGCTGCGTTCGGTGCATGCCAGACCTCCTAAAAAAGAAAAACTACGGCGAGGGGCATGCTCGTCGTAGCTGGAAATAAACAATTTCTGGGGTAATATACAAAAAAGAATGACGAGAAGTGGAATTTTGGAGTTTTTGTAGGCCTAAAATGCTTTTTTTTGTGAGTGGGGGCATATAAATTGAACGGGGTGTGCACTCTTATATGCCCCTATTTGAAGATTAATCTGTTACGGGGCATATAAATTTTTCTTTGGGCATTGTCTTATATGCCTTTTTCGTTAGCTCTCGATTGCAAATTGCGTTATGTTGTCTGCATTTTTGCCCAAATCGCGGGAAAGGGGCATATAATTCCGCCAAAAATTCATTTTTATATGCCCCACCGCTGAAAAGTTTGCGTAAAAAGGCGGAAATTGACGTAGAGCAGTGATGAAAACGTTTTACGGGGCATATAAGCCACAGCAATCAGCCGTTTTTATATGCCCCTAGATGCGTTTTTTACTCCAAAACGGTGCTATTACGGCAATTGGCGGTTTTCCCGTCGTTTTCTAGCCGTTTTCGTCGCACCGCCCGAGCCTTTCCGATCCCGCGCCCCGCCCACTTTTTTATCTTTTAGGCGAAAAAGGGCGCAGGGAAGGCCTCTGCGCTTGAATTTCGTCGTTTAACAAGCAATCGACCCGCGGGACTGCTCCTTTTGGAGATTTGCGCCGCCGGGCCGCCAACAGAATGAAGGATATATGGCAAATCGTGTTGTAATCGGTTCCCAGTGGGGTGACGAAGGCAAGGCCAAGGTAGTTGATTTTCTGACGCTGGACGCAGACTACATTGTGCGTTTCCAGGGCGGCGCAAACGCTGGCCACACCGTCGAAGTGGGCGACAAGAAGTTCGTGTTCCACCTGATTCCCTCCGGCATTATGCACGACGACAAGATTTGCGTCATCGGCAACGGCGTGGTGCTGGACCCGGTGCAGACCCTGGCCGAGATCGCCGACCTGCACACCAAGGGTATCAACCCCGAAGGCCGCCTGTTCATTGCCGATAACGCCCACGTGGTGCTGCCGTACCACTCCGCCCTCGACAAGGCCAAAGAAAAGAAGGCCGGCAAGGCCGCCATCGGTACTACGGGCCGCGGCATCGGCCCCTGCTACAGCGACAAGGTGAACCGCATCGGTGTCCGCGTGGGCGACCTGATGGACGAACGCGAACTGCGCCCCCGTGTCGAAGCCATGGCCAAGGTCCACAACGAAGAATTCAAGGTGATGTACGACGTGCCCGAAATCGACCCCGAACAGGTCATCAAGGATTACCTGGAACTGGGCCAGAAGATCAAGCCCTTCGTGCGGGACGTGAGCGCCATGCTCTATGCCGCCGTGAAGGCCGGCAAGCGCCTGGTGTTCGAAGGTGCCCAGGGCACCATCCTCGACGTGGACCAGGGTACTTACCCCTTCGTGACCTCCAGCAACACGGTGGCCGGCTACGCCAGCTGCGGCGCCGGCATCGGCCCCACCGCCATTGACCAGGTGGTGGGCGTGGTAAAGGCCTACACCACCCGCGTGGGTAACGGCCCCTTCCCGACTGAACTTCTGGACGAAACCGGCGACACCCTCCGCAAGATCGGCAACGAATACGGCGCCACCACGGGCCGCAACCGCCGCTGCGGTTGGTTCGACGCCCCGGTGGTCCGCAAGGCTGCCGTGGTGAACGGCCTCACGCACCTCGCCATCACCAAGCTCGACGTGCTGGACACCTTCGACACCATCAAGATTTGCACCCACTACGAATGTGACGGCGAAAAAATCGAAAACTTCCCGAACCAGCTTTCCAAGGTGGGCCGCTGCGTGCCGGTCTACGAAGAAATACCCGGCTGGAAGTGCGACACCACCAAGTGCCGCAAGCTAGAAGAATTGCCCGAAAACGCTCGCAAGTACCTGAACCGCATGGCGGAACTGGTGGGCGTGAAAATCGGCATGATCTCCATCGGCGCAAAGCGCGACCAGAGCATCGTCGTGGATTTGGACTAAAGCCACCGCCGCCCCGGCGCGGCCAAAAGAAGAGAGGAAAACATGGACGCATCTGTATTGGAACTGCTGAAAGGCGTAGAACTGTTCTCGGAACTGTCCGACGACCAGCTGAGACTCCTGGGCGACCTGGTTGAGGTGCAGAACTTCAACCGCGACGAAACCGTAGTGCTGGAAGGCGACGAC
>CALATK010000285.1 GCA_937891805.1 uncultured Fibrobacter sp.
AACCGGGCCTACACCGATGCCTTCAACCAGATCAAGGGTCTGACCAAGGTTCTGGAACCCGATGAGGTGCAGGAGAAATTCGATGAGCTTTACTTGCAATACCAGCGGCTTTACGGTACCGATACCAACAACAAGGTTGTTCGTTACCTGCGCTGGATGGGCTTCGCTCCTTTCTATGACGGCAGCTACAACGGCCTGCTGCAGGGTAACTTTGGCTACTCCTACCAGTACATGCAGGATGTTGTGGATGTGATCCCCACCCCCATGATCAACACCATTAAGATCAACATCTGGGCCACCATCCTGGCTCTGGGCTTTATGGGCTCCATGGTACAGACCAATTCCATCAGCGAAGCCTGTCGGGAAGCCCGGATGGAACAGAAATTCTTTCGAGGGCTGTACAAGACCATCTTCAAGTTCCCGGGACTTACCCTGCCGGGACTCTGCCCCAGGGAACTGACGGACTACCTGCACTTTGCCCCCGTCATGGAGAACCTGCGGACGCTGCACCTGCCAAAGGAGTTCCCCGCCATCTACAAGGCTAAGCGGGAAATGAAAATCCTGGAGTTGCTCCCCTTCTGCCTCCGCATGGTGAAGCGTCGCGAAAACCAACGGCTCCGTGGGCACGAGCGGCAGATTGACCTGGGCACCGTCATGAAAATCCGGGCAGCCCTCCCCTTCCAGCTGACAGGCGGACAAGAGGCCGCCCTCAACACCATCATCGACGGACTCAACGGGAAAAAGCAGTTCCACGCCCTGCTGCAGGGAGACGTAGGCTGCGGCAAGACCGTAGTGGCCATGCTGGCCATGATGGCGGTATGCGGCTCCGGCGAGCAATGCGCCCTGATGGTGCCTACCGACATTCTGGCACGGCAACACTACAAGTCGTTAAAGCCCTTCTTCGAGGCGGCAGGACTCCGAGTGCAACTTTTGGTGGGTGCCACCGGTGCCGCCGAACGAAAGCAAATCTTGGGCGAACTCCAGATGGGGCTCTGCAACGCGGTCATCGGGACCCACGCCCTCTACAGCAAGGACGTGACATTTTCCAAGCTGGGATTTGTCATCATCGACGAGCAGCACCGCTTTGGCGTGGGCCAGCGGGAAGCGCTACTTTCCAAGGGCGACTACCCCGACATGCTGGTCATGAGCGCCACGCCAATCCCGAGAAGTTTAGCCATGACGCTGTACGGCGACCTGAAGGTCATTTCCATCAAGGAAAAACCCGCAGGACGCAAGCCCATCAAGACAAGACTTGTTACGGCAAGCAAGCGCGACGACATGAAGCGGTTCATTTGCGGCGAAGCCTTGAAAGGAAACCTCTGCTACTGGATTGCGAGCCGCGTGGAATCCGGCGACGAAGGCAGCGCCCGCAGCGTCGACGAGATTGTCGCGGAACTCCGGAATTTTGCGGCAGGTATAAACGGTGCAACAGCAAATGCAGGTATGAACGGTGCGCCCCTGGTGGTAGAGGGCGTCCACGGCCAGATGGACGAATCCGAAAGGGACGCCATCATCGCCCGCTTTGCGGCAGGACAGATCCACATTCTGGTGGCCACTACCGTCATCGAGGTGGGCGTGAACGTGCCTGCGGCAAACCTGATGGTCATCGACCAGCCGGACCGCTTCGGGCTGTCGCAGCTGCACCAGCTGCGGGGCCGCGTGGGTCGCGGCAATCAAGAAGCCTGGTGCTTCTTGATGCAGCCCGAAGGCGAAACGGCAGACACCTGCATGGAGCGACTTTCCAACTTCGCCGCCACCGAAGACGGATTCGAGATTGCGGAGTTGGACTTACAGACCCGCGGGGCGGGCAACCTGGAAGGCAACGAACAGAGCGGCGCCTGGGTGTTCCGCTGGTTCGACTGGATAGAAGACCAGGAACTGATTTCACAGACCCTAGAAACCGCCGCCAACATTCTCAAGGAAGAATCTGCCTTCGACGACAACGCCAAGGAAAAAATCCAGGCCTGGTACGCCGAAAAGCCCGTAGTCAACGAAGACGGCGTGCACTGACCGCGCACCTGCGGCTAGCCTACCCCAGCAATTGAGTCATGGTCCCGAAAACAAGGGCCGTAAGCACCACGTTCAAAAAGAACATGGCCCGCCGCACAATCATAAAGAAGAGGGGTTGCCAGTGAAAGATGCCGTCCGTCGGGTCCAGCAGTTCCTTCACTGCAAGGAAAATGTTGATAAGCCCGGTCACGATGAGCATCAGCGCTCCCGGGAAAAATCCTTCGCCCCACACCAGGACCGTAAGGCCTATGCCAAAAATCATGGCGATGACGCCGATGACGATTTCCACCCGCAAAATCATGTTCTTGATCTTGCGCACCTTGTTTTCTACAATCTCTTTCGTCTCGTCAGCCAAAACAACCTCTCAAAAATCCATCCGTTACAGGCTGTAACTGGTAGTCACAGAAAAATGGGGCATTCCCTTGCGTTCCCCGTTCATGGGGAAACTCACGTCCAGCTTGTTCACCAGCCTGCTGATGGACTTGGTCTGGATAAAACGGATACCCGCTCCCAGCACGTAAATCAAGTCCTTGCGGTTGATGTCTTCCAGTTCCCAGGCGGTCTCCCCCACAGACGCAAAGGCCACCACCACCGGCACCAGGGTCGCGATTTCAAAGTCAAAGAAATACCTGGGCTCGATGCTGCCGTAAACCCTGGCCTGACCCGTATAGTAACCCGTAGGGAACCCAACAAATCCGTCGGAGCCACCCAGCGAAAGCTGGTAACCCAGGCGGGCGTCTTCGTACACATCCACCAGGCCCCGCAAGGCCGTGGAGAAGGAATTGCTGGGGTGGAAAATGTATTCGCCGTCAACACGGCCGTAGAAATCCCTGCGTTCCCCGTGGTCCAGATAAAAATACATCTGGGTTTTCAGGTTCAGGTGGTTCCAGCCGCTGCCCAGATACAAGTTGGTCCAAAAGTCCAGACGGATATCGTTGTTGTCGGAACCCAGCTGCTCGTAGTTCTTGGAGATTTGCGCCTTCAGGGAATAGCCCTTGTCCACATCCTCGGTCCACTTGGCGTTATGCAGGTTCTTCACCTTCTCGTAACGCAGGTTGGAATACATCACGTAGGCGCCCAGGCGGGAATCCTTGCGCCTTGGCAACCACAAATCCCACGCCGCACCGGAATCGATGACATAGGTCTGGTCGTTATGGGTGAACAGGTAGCGGTACAGGCGGCCTTCCTCGGCGGTTTCCCGGTGGTAATCGTAGGTGGCCCCCAGGTAAAACTTGCGGAGGCTCCCCCCAAAGGAACGGCTGAACCTAAAACTCAGGGAATCCTCGATAAAGTCCTCCACCTTCAAGAGCTTCACCGTCTCTTCGCCGTTGTATTCCAGGGTATCCTTCGTAAGAATTCCCTCCCGGTACGTTTTCTCGTTCAGTGCCACATCCGTGCCGTTTTTCGCAACGGTCTCGTCCGCACTGGACTGGACGAAGCCGCCATCGGCCACGCCAAGCTCATACACATATATGTGAGGCGTGGTAAGCAGATAGGTTGAGAATCTTGCCACAGAGCCCCGAGGCAAGTCCCCGCTTCCATAATAATAGGCAAACCGCTTGTTTTTGAGACCCGCCAGGGTATAGGCCCACTGGTTCACGCCCCGACTCAGGAAAGGCACGTACATCTGCCAGCTGGCCAGGTAGCCGTCGGTATTGTAACTGTAGAGCACGTCCAGGTGGTTGTAGCGGAAAAGGAAATGGGGGTCCGCCTGCCACATGTCGCGGAATTCGTCATGGCCGTAGTAAAAACCCACCTTCTGGCCCAGACCGAGGAAGTTGCTCTCCTGGATGCCGATTCCGTAGTTCAGGTTGTCGTAACTCCATTCGCTGCCCGCAAAACCGATGCTGAAAGGCAGCGTCAGGGTCCAGTTGTCGCTGGTGTAAACATCCACGAAGGTGGAGTCACCCTGGCCACTCACCTGGATACTGGCGTCCGAAAGGAAGTTCTGGTCCCGCAGGAACCGTTCCGATTCCAGCATCAGGTTCAGGTCCACCACATCGCCCTCGTTGAACAGCAGTAACTTGCGGACCGTGGCCTCCCGGGTCTCGATATGGATGACGTTCAGCAGGTCGTAGGCCCACTTGTCGTACTTGGTGTGGTACTTGGAATCGTCGAATGCGTCACCGATGTGGTAGCGAATTTTATCGACCCTAAAAGGCGCCGTGGAATCAGCGGCTGCGGCCTGCGCGCCGGAAACGCCCTCGGCAAAAACCGAGACCGCAAAGGCACAGACGACAAAGGGCAAAATCCGCATGACGGGGACAATATAGAAAATAGGGGTTAGGGGATAGGATCTAGGGGATAGGATCTAGGGGCTAGGTAATAGGTTGTAGGTGTTAGGGCTGCGGGTTACAAGAAGTTTGAGGCGTGTGGCTCGATGGATGTCATTGCGAGGTCCGCAGGAGCGTGGCAATCTCTATTCCAAATACAAGGGGGGGAAGCCTCCCGCACCACCTAAAGGTGGCCATGTACACTAAGGCCTGAAGGCCAAGTGTCCAAAGGTCGCTTCTGCGACATGTCATCCCCGCGAAGGCGGGGATCTCCTAATCGCATCCGCTACCCCCTCGTGCGTCGCATCCCTTTCCGCACCACCTCAAAAAAGTCATTTTCTGTCACTAATTTTAATGTAGATTTAAGGAGTAAAGAAAAGAGAGGTTCGTTATGTCTTTTTGCGCCTTGGTCATCCTCATCACCGCCGTCTGTTTCTGCTCCACCGGTAGCACCGGGAAATAATCAATTCACATCAAGGGGTTTTAGGCACAATCCAAACAAGAAAAGTCTATTTTTCTCTGAGCTATCATAAAAAAAGCCTATGATTCTGCATAAACCAGACTTTTACGACAAATTCAAGTGCACTGCTTCCCGATGCAGCGACACATGTTGCGTCGGATGGGAAATAGACATTGACCAAGCTTCGCAAAAAATCTATAGCGAGGTGCAGGGAATATTTGGCGACAAACTCCGCGCCAACATTGAAGACGGCCATTTCAGGCTGCTTCCCCAAGACCGTTGTCCTTTCTTAGACAACGAAAACCTTTGCGAAATATACAGGAACCTGGGTGAAAGCGCCCTCTGTGATATCTGCAAGGAGCACCCGAGGTTCGTGGACGTCTACGGAGACATCATGGAAAAAGGCCTCGGACTCTGTTGCGAAGAGGCAACGCGGCTATTACTCGAAGGCCAAGGCCCCCTCACCTTCACCACAGAAAAATGCGACGAGCCCGAAGACAACCTGGACGAAGACGACATTGAAATTCGTGACCAGGTCTTGTACGAAAGAGAGCAAATGTTCAAGGCACTTGGTAATTTTGACAAGCCTTTGGGTGAACGACTCTACACCGCCTTCGGCTGCACAGCCGAAAATCCGTTTGCACCCCTAGAAAACGCCCGGGCCTTGTACAATCTCCTCGCCAAGACGGCCAGTTTCGGACCCGCCTGGGATGCCGCACTTGCGCGCATCAAAACAAGCATAGAGGAGACAGACGGGAACATCCAGGACCAGGGCTACTTTTCCGAAACCGAAAGCATGCGCCTGCTGGCCTACCTCATTTATCGCCACTTCGCCAAGAGCCTTTACGAAGGCTTGGACCAGGGCAAGCGAAACTTCGCCCTATTCTTCTGGAATACGGTTCGATTTTTTAGTCGAGAACTGGCTGGCATCACCGGAAAAAATGCGGACGAAGGCTCCCAAGATTCCGAACTTATCAAAATAGGAGCCATCAAGATCCTTTCACGCCAGCTGGAATACTGCGAAGAAAACATGGTCCTGATCGAATCGGCACTGGATATCTGACAGCACCCCCGTCGAACGGGACGCCATGTACGAGACCTTCGGGTAGATGGCACTAGAAAACCCCGTGCAGAATGATGTGAACCCCGAAAGTTGGACACAACTTTCGGGATTTTCATATATGAAATAC
>CALATK010000286.1 GCA_937891805.1 uncultured Fibrobacter sp.
CAGGCGCTGAAGGACCGCCTTGACAAGGGAACATTTGTGCTGCCGACGGGGACCCATACCCTGGATAAGGCGGCAGATCGGGACGCTACATTTGCAGGCCGAATTTATTCAAGGTTCGGTGCCAGCGCTTCTCCATTGACGGGGGAGGTTTCCATAGGCCGCTTTTACCAGCAGCCGGCCTTGATGGAACTTTACGGCACATTCCCCGGTGCGGTTTCTAACCCGAACCTGAAAAGGGAAAAGGCCACCAAGTTTGAGGCGACGGGCACATACAGGCTTCCGGGGAACCGCACGGCTTTTCAGGCCACTTATTTTGAGTCCCACGTGGAAGACGGAATCTATTGGCTGATGTCGGTAGAACTGCTGCGTCCGGAGAATGTAGCCCGTTCCCTTGTTCGTGGGGTGGAGATGGAACTGAACAGCAGCCCTGCGAATTTTTTGGATGTGGTGCTTCGGGCGACTATCCAAAAGACAAGGGACCGTTCCCATTCCAACACCTATAACGGTAACAAGCTCCCTGGCGAACCGGACCGCAGCTATTATGCAGAAGCGACCCTCCATTTGCCATTCCGTTTCGACTTTATTTGGGCTTCGGACTGGCGAAGCGTTATGTATAGCGACCGAGCCAACAGAACGGAACAGCCGGCCGTGGCGACTCACCGTGCCTCCCTTTCGTACAATCCCTTTGATAATACCCGTTTGACTTTTAGCGTGAATAATATTACCGACGAAAAGTACCGAAATTTTTATACGCCTTTCCCCATGCCAGGGAGGGAATACAAGTTCACAATCATACAGGGGTTCTAGCCCCCTCGCTATACGGAGTGCATAGAGTTATGGCAAAGTATAGTGTAAAGCCAGAAAAGGACAAAACATGAATAAAAAACATAATGTCATTGCGAGCATGGCGAAGCAATCTCTCGCCTGCATTGCTGTGGCCAGCCTTGCTTTTGGTCTCTCCGCTTGCGGTGACGACTCCAGTTCTTCTAGTGCCAGCGGCCCGCTCGTAGGCGACGCAGAACTTGCCGGTGTCATTTTTGACGGCGGCGACTATCAGGTTCCCGAAGGAGAACTCCGTTGGATCGATGTGGAGGGCAACATCTCCGAAAAGAGCCTTTCATTCTACCAGGATTCAAGAGTCGCGACCAATGGCAACGACGTGTTCGTTATGGAAGGTCTGGGCACGGACAATATTTCCCTTGTCAAGCCCGAATTCATTGAAGAGGGAGCCAAGAAGGCTGTGGTCTGGCAGGTGAAATTCGAAAATTCCAACCCGGTGGACATGGCTTTCGATGGCGAAGAAGCCTGGGTGGCCCTCCAGAACGCCGACTCTCTCGTGAAAATTTCTACCAAGGACGGCAAGGTCGTAAAGTCCATCAAGACAGGCGATTTTGCCTCTGAAGGTCAAATTTCTCCGTATGTGGTAGATGTGGAATTTGACGACGGTACGCTTTACGTGCTCATGCAGCGCTATTCTATGGACGCAGAATGGAACTTTACCTATCCGAAGGGCCTGGTGGCTATTTACGACGGTTCTACCGGCAAGTTGCAGGATACGGTTCAGCTTGTGACGAAAAATCCCACAAAGTTGACCTTCTACAAAGGCAACCTTTATGTGGCCTCTCTGGGTGAATACGATGGCAAGGCTGATGACAACCGCGGCATTGAAAAGGTTGATCTCGATGCCAAGAAATCAAGCCTTGTTATTTCTGGCAAAAAGCTGGGTGCCGGTATCTACGGGTTTACCGCAGAAGACGGAATTGCCTTTGCGGCCCTCTATAAGGAATGGGGCAGCACGCCGGTTGTAAAGATCGACCTTGAAAAGGGTTCTTTCGAAGAAGTGAAGGGCATTGCCGATGCCCAGGCCACCCTTGCCTACAAGGACGAGGCTCTCTATGTGGGCGACCATACTATGGGCAAGGAAAAGATCTATGTCTATAAGGACGGCAAGCTGACCGGCTTTGAACAGCCCAAGGGCGCCCAGGCTCCCTACAGCATCGCCTTGTTCTAATTGACATATCACATTTATTTTTGAATTTAGCCTTGCGGGCAAGCCCCGCGGGGCTTTTTCTATATTTGGGGCGCTTATGGAAGACCTGAAAAAATACCTGGATTTGGCGGAACGCCTGGGCCGCGAGGCGGGGGAACTGTGCCTTCGCCTGCAGGGCGAACTGGGCGACGTGAAGTACAAGTCCGCAAAGGACGTGGTGACCATTGCCGACGTTGGCAGCGAAAAACTCATCGTAGAAGGGATCCGCAAGGCGTTTCCTAGCCATTCTATCCGTACCGAAGAAATGGGCGTGGTAGAGGGCTCCGACCCGGACTTTCGCTGGATTATCGACCCGGTAGATGGAACGGTGAACTTTAGTCGGGGAATTCCCCTGTGGGGAATTTCCATCGCGCTCCATTACAAGGGTAAGCCCCTGGTGGCAGTGATAAACCTGCCCAAGCTGGGGGAGTTCTTTACGGCGACCCTCGGGGGCGGCACCTTCATGAACGGCAAGCGGGTCTGCGTGAGCAAGGAATCCAACCCGCTCCATGCCATCGTGAGCAACGGGGATTTTAACGTGGGCGTGGCGACAGAAATCAACGCCCGCAATTCCAAAAATTTTGCCCGGGAGGCGGAAGCCTTCGAGCGGGTCAAGTGCCTGGGTTCTGCGGTGGTAGAATCCTGCTTTGTGGCCTGTGGCCGCATAGACGGATTCGTGATGACCATGAGTTACCCCTGGGATATTGCTGCCGGAGCCCTGATGGTTGCGGAAGCGGGTGGCGTGGCCACCCATATCGACGGCACTCCTATGCAGTTCGTGGACGGCGAACAGGTGCTTTTCAGCAACGGCCTGATTCATGAAACCCTGGTAAAGACGGTCTCGTAGCGTATTGTAGGACTGCATCATGAAAATCCTGTTTACCGACCTGGATGGAACCCTGCTGGACGACAACAAGGATATTTCCGCAGAAGATTTGTCCGCCATCCGCAAGATGATAGAGGCCGGCCACAAGTTCGTGATGACCACGGGGCGGCCCTTGACCAGCGTCAAGAAACTGGCCGAAAAGTACGGCTTTATGGAGGCCGGATTTTACCTGGTGAGTTTCAATGGCGGGCTCATTTACGACTGCGGGGCGAAAAAGCCCATCTTGACCCGGCGAATTTCCGTTGACGACGTGAAGTTCATTATGGATGCCGCTTTTAGTTTGGGAATGCACGCCCACACCTACGCCGGAGACCTGGTGGTTTCGGAACACGAGACGGAACAGCTCAAGACCTACTGCCGCCTGATGCAGATGGACTACGTGGTTGTAGATGATATTCGGGAGTATTTTGCCGGAAAAACCGGATGCGATGCGGCTCCGACGGCACCCATAAATGTGGTGGTGAAGCCCCCTATCAAGGTGAACATCATTACGCCTTTCGATCATTCGAGCCTGGAAAGTTTCCGTGCCGAAATGCGCAAGACCACGGCGGGCAAGCTGTTTGACGTGTTCAGCAAGCCCGAAATGCTGGAATTTTCACACCTGCAGAGCAACAAGGGCGACGCGGTGCGCTTTATGGCGGAATTTTACGGAGTCCCGATGGGGGATACCATTGCCGTTGGCGACGAAGAGAATGATTGCCCCATGATTGAGGCGGCAGGCGTAGGCGTTGCCATGGCGAATGCCTCGCAAGTGGTCAAGGATGTCGCCGATTATGTGACGGAACGGGACAACAACCACAGCGGAATCGCCGAAGTCATCGAAAAATTTGTTCTTGGCGATGAATAAGATCGCAGAAAATGATTCTTGGTGCTAGGACTCCAGAATTTTTTTTGCGTTTGCTATCCGTTCGGGTGTCGGCGATTTGATGTCTTTTAGGGCGTAATCAATGCCTAGTTGCTGGTATTTTGCTAAAGCTAGGGAATGGTAGGGTAGGACTTCTACCCTTTCAACATTTTTGAATTGGTTGATGAATTCCTTTGTGCGGATTAAGTATTCATCCTTGTCGCTATATCCAGGGACTAAAACGTGACGGACCCAAATGGGCTTTTGTATTTCATCAAGAAAACGGAACATATCAAGATTGTGATCCATGCTGTGCCCGGTCAGTTTTTTATGTTCGGCCGGGTCTATGATTTTTATATCAACCAAAAGCAAGTCGGTTGAATCCATCAGCCTTTTGAATTTGGAAAAATATGGCTCCGATCGCACAAAGTTGACACCGGAGGTGTCTATGCAGGTGTGGATGGTTTTTTGCTTTGCCAATTCGAAAAATTCAATTAAAAAATCAAGTTGCATCAAGGGTTCTCCGCCGCTGACGGTAATCCCTCCATCAGAGCCCCAGTAGTTTTTATACCGGAGTGCTTTTTGTAGCAAGTCGCTTGCACTAATATCATAGGCGCCGACATCGCTTCCGTCAAAATTCCATGTTTCAGGATTGTGGCAGAATAGGCATCGCATAGGGCAACCTTGCATAAAAACGACGAAACGCACGCCTGGACCGTCGACGGAGCCAAAGGTTTCAATTTTATTGATGCGACCAAGGTTCATAACGCAATAATAAAAAAATGTTCCGTATTGGCTGAACAATGCGGAACAATTAAAAATTTCTCAGAGCCGCTGAGATTACTTCTTCGGCTCAATTTTTTCCATGCCACCCATGTACGGCCTCAGCACTTCAGGAATCATCAGCGAGCCGTCCTTCTGCTGGTAGTTGTCGCAGATGCCCACCATCACGCGCGGTGTGGCAAGTCCGGAACCGTTCAGCGTGTGCACGAAGGTGTTCTTGCCGTTAATCTTCGTCTTGATGTTGGCGCGACGAGCCTGGTAGTCTTCGAAGTTAGAGCAGGAACTCACTTCGAGCCACTTCTTTTCCACCGGGGCGTAGACTTCCAGGTCGTAGCACTTGGCGGCACCGAAACCGAGGTCGCCCTTGCAGAGGGCCAGGCGGTGGTAGGGCAGTCCCAGCTTTTCCAGGAGTTTTTCACCGAAGCGGGTGAGTTCCTCGTGGTCTTCGTAGCTGTGTTCGGGGTGCGCGAAGTAAACCATTTCCACCTTGTTGAACTGGTGCAGACGGAGAAGACCGCGGGTATCCTTGCCGTAAGAACCGGCTTCACGGCGGAAGCAGGCGGAGTAGGCGCAGATGCGCTTCGGGAGTTCGGATTCCGGAATCACTTCGCCGGCATAGAGGTTGGTCAGGGGCACTTCTGCGGTCGGGATGAGGAACAGGTCGTCGTCCTTGTCGCAGCGGTACATGTCTTCTTCGAACTTCGGGAGCTGGCCCGTGCCGCGCATGGTGTTGCGGGTCACGAGGTACGGAGGCGTGAATTCCTCGAAGCCGGCCTTCTGGTGTTCATCCAGGAAGAACTGGATGAGGGCGCGTTCCAGGCGGGAACCGAGACCGCGGTAGACCGGGAAGCCGGAACCGGAAATTTTGGCGCCGCGTTCGAAGTCAAAAATGCCGAGGCGTTCGCCCAGGGTCTTGTGGTCCACGCGGGCGAAGTCGTCGTTCTTGGTGTAGTAGTCAAACGGAATCGGACCGTCCTTCTCGACCACGTTGTCGCTGGAATCCTTGCCTTCCGGGGAACGGGGGGCGATGTTCGGCACGGGCATGAGCATTTCGGTCTGCTTGTAGTCCAAATCCTTGAGCTTCTTGTCCAGCTCGTCAATCTTGTCGCCCAGGGCGCGCATGGCGGCCACGGCCTCGTCGGCGTTCTCGCCCTTCTTCTTGAGGTCGCCAATCTTCTTGGATTCGGCGTTGCGTTCGCTCTTGAGGCGTTCCACTTCGGTGAGGAGCGGGCGGCGTTCGTTATCGATGGCGAGAACGTCCTTCAGGCTCACCGTGGTGTACTTCTTTTCGGTTTCAGCAATGTAGTATTCCGGATTTTCGCGGATTTTCTTGATGTCAAGCATTTTATGCCTCGGTTGAGAAATTTTACGCGGGAAAAGATAGCAAAAGTGGTTAGTGGTTAGTGGCTAGTGGCTAGGAACGAATGGCGAAATAGACTCCCAGATTGTATGGGCTAGATTGTGTAGGGGAAAGCCTTCCCCTCGCTTCCTTCGACCCTCTCAGGTCCCCGAGCTTGCCGAGGGGCCGAAGGGCGCTACCCCTTCGCCTAGGGGGACACCCCCTAAGACCCCCGCGTTCTAATCAGTATTTTCTAGATTTGAGCCATGCTTTTTGCAAGATGCTTATTTCGGTTAGTGCCCATGTTTTTGGCAGTCCTATTGGCAAGCCTTCTTTCGGGCTGTTACAGCTTTACGGCGTCCATCAAGACCGTCCAGATTCACGAGGTTGAAGACAAGACTCTGGACCCGGTGCTGGCCAACAACATTCGCGCAGGCGTGCTGGACATGTTCAAGAGCAACGCGGGCGGTGTCCGTATTGTGAACGAGAATGCCAACGCTGATTTCGAGATGACTCTTCTCAGTTACACCAACAAGCCCGAAAACTACAACAGCTCGAGTGATGTAGAGACTTACCGCGTCACCATCCGGGTGAGCGTCAAGTTCTACGACAACGTAAAGGACAAGATTATCTACGAGAACAAGTCCCTTTCGGCGGACGGAACCTACGATGTGGCCAAGAACGAATCCGAAGACCGCCACGGCCAGGCCCGCGCCATCGAGAAACTGCAAGACCTGATCGTAGCCAACGCCCTTGCAAAGTGGTAATCAGTGATGAGTTGTGAGTATTGAGTTATGAGTGCACATTTCGCATGCCACACCTCCCTAGATCCTAGTTCCTAGATCCTAGCCCCTAGATCCTAAAACCTAGCCCCTAAATCCTAATCCCTAACCCATGCGCAAATTCAGAGTTGTACTTGTTGAACCGGAACACCCTCACAATGTGGGCTTTGTGGCCCGCGCCATGCACTGCTACGCTCTCGACGAATTGTTCATCGTTTACCCCAGGCGCGACAAGGTAATTGAAAACTCTTACCACACGGCCCCCAACAGCCACGAGGTTCTGGACAAGGCGACTATCGTCCACAAGTTCGAAGACGCCATCGGGGACTGCGCCTGCGCGGTGGCCTTTAGCCGCCGCATCTACGGTTCGGCCATCAAGCACACCATGATGCCCGGGCTTTCGGAACTGTTACCCGAAGATGGAACCATCGCTCTCGTGTTCGGGCGGGAATCCTGCGGGCTGGAGACCGAAGAGGTGAACGCCTGTACCTACCAGTGCGAAATTCCCGTGCCGGGACTCATGAGCCTGAACTTGGCCCAGGCGGTGACGGTAGGCCTGTACGAACTTTGCCGTAGCGGAGCGTTGGCAAACGGCGAGGGCCGTGCCAAACGGACCACACGGGGTGTGGCCGAAACGGGGCCTGCCACCATCGAGCAGATCGACAGTTTCAAGAAGTTTATGGACCGTTACCTCACGGGGCAGTACCACGATCAGGCCTGGCGGGACAATTTCCTCAATACGCTTTTGCAGCGCCTGCACCCGACACGTAATGAACTTTCCGCCTTGTTCGGACTAATCCGCAACATCGCCGGCAAGCCGGCCCGTCTGGAACACGCGGCAGAAAAGGCCGCCAAGGCAGCTAAAGCTGCCGACGCTACAGGTAACGCGGATTAATTCTTGTTGGCAATTTTTCCGTAGAATTCGCGGAAATCGTCCCAGCGGTAGTAGGGGGCGGCGGGGCAATTCTGCAAGGTCCCTGAGCTAGCCGAAGGGCCTTGCGGGTCGCACCTTACCGGCAGTTTCTGCTCGGTTTCGTTGAGCATCACCTTCACGAGAATGGGGGACCCCTTCTTGCTTGACTTGTAAAAGACAAACTGCACGTTGGCGGCCATGGGGCAGATTTCGTAGTCCCGCCAGACCTTGTGCAGGCCTTCCATTTCGGCGATTTCGATGCCTGTATTCCGCGTGCCGTTTTCCATTTGCAGCAATACGGCGAAGGGGAACACCATGGTGTCGTGGCCAAAGCGCAGCGTGGCGGCAGGCTGTTTCCCGCTTTTTGTTTTTGCACTGGTCGTATCGGCGGCAATCACCTTGTCTGCCATTTCTAGGACGTTTTTCAGGAGGGGGCGTGCGTTTTCTAGGCCTTCTTTTTTACCGAAGGGATTGTTCCCGAGAACGCTGTACCACCAGGCGTTCTGGGCACGCCACCGGGCAAAAAGCTCGTCTTCGGTCCACAGGTCGTCAAAGCTGAACTTGATTTCGGGGCTGCCTTGAAGGCTGTTTCCGATTTCGTAAATCTTGCTGAGTAGGTCGCCCGCGTTCACACTACTCTTGACGTAATTGCTGTCGTTGAAAATGGCGTGCATCATGCGGGAGGGGTTCACATGGCTGTACATCTTTTCGTTTTCTTTTTGCCAGGCGGGCGTGTTGGATTCGCTGATGATTTTCCCGAAATCTAGCGGGTTGATAAAGCTCATCAGGTATTTGCCCGATTCCTGATGGATATCCAGTTTCGGTTTCTGGGCCCGCAGTTCTTCAAGGAATGCCGCCATGCTCACCACGCAACGCACACTGGTGCTTGCGTAGGCTTCGATGTAGGCGTCGTTCTTGAACACTTCAGGGAAGTTCTTCACCATGCGCTTGGCGATTCCCTGGTGTTGCTCGACTCCCAGTTGCGTCAGGTCTCCTGCTCGCGGGGCGGCGTATTCGTCCAGATATTTGGCGCGCTCCAGCAGGCTCTTGCCCAGGTCGGTAAGCTTGCCGGCAGAGTCGGCTTTTGCAAGAGTGCTATAAAGAAAATGATAATGGTCGGCGGGTTGATGAAAGCGGCTGCCGTGCCTGCCATAGTGGCTTATATAGAACGGCTTGTAACCGGCAGGAGCCTTGGTGTACTTGGCGGTGGGAGTGGGGTAGGCGTAGTAGTTGCTGCCCATCTGGTGGAAATCCTGGGCAAATCCAGAAATCACAATCGTGAGCAATAGCGCAATGATAATTTTCATGTCGTTAATTACCGGTCAAAATGTTTAGTTATGGGTTTTGAGTCGGCGCTACGCACCTTTGAGTTTTGAGTTTTTATAATCGCGCCCTTGGCGCCAATTTATGAACTGATAACTCATAACTGATAACTGACAACTCGTCTTTACTTCCGATCCACCACTTTAAAAAAGCAACTTCTCGCGCCCGTGTGGCAGGCCACCTGCGGCCCCTGCATGCGGACCTTGAAGAGCAAAGCGTCAGAGTCGCAGTCGGCGGCCCATTCCACCACCGTCATCACGTTTCCGCTGGTGTCGCCCTTGTGCCAGTATTCCTTGCGGCTGCGGCTCCAGAACACCATCTCGCCACATTCGTGGGTGCGGCGCAGCGCTTCTTCGTTCATCCAGGCCATCATGAGTACGTCGCCCTTGTCGGCGTCCTGCACGATGGCCGGCGCAAGTGCAACCCCGTCCACGACCACTTCAAACTTGATTTCTTTGATTAAATCTTCAAATTGCATAATTAGATCCTTCGACTTCGCTACGCTTCGCTCAGGATGACACGAGGGTTTATGCTCTCACTTGTCCGTTCCCGCGCAAAACCCACTTATAGGTGCAGAGGCTTTCCACGCCCATGGGGCCGCGGGCATGCAGCTTGTCGGTAGAAATGCCCACTTCGGCTCCGAGCCCGTATTCGCCACCGTCTGCAAAGCGGGTGCTGGCGTTCACCATCACGCTGCTGCTGTCCACGTTCGCGACAAAGTAATCCTGCACGCTTGCGTCTTCGGCAACTACGGCTTCGGTGTGGCGGCTGCTGTTCTGCTCGATATGCTCGCAGGCTTCGGCTACGTTGTCGACGAACTTGACGCTTGCCTTCAGGGCCAGGTATTCGTGGTGGTAGTTGCTGTCGCCGCCGATGTCCTTGATACGGCTGTCGTGGCTCTGGGCGTCCTTGTTGCCAAAGAGTTCCACGCCGCGGTCGGCGAGGCAATCAATGAGTTTCTTGACAGTTGCCGCGTCAATGTGGCGGTCGATAATCACGCATTCCATGGCGTTGCACACGCCGGTGCGTTGGGTCTTGGCGTTAATCAAGATGTTCACCGCCTTGTCCATGTCGGCGGACTTGTCCACATACACGTGGCAAATACCGTTGAAGTGCTTGATCACAGGAATCTTGCTCTGTTCCACCACCGCGCGAATCAGGCGCTCGCCACCGCGGGGAATCACCAGGTCGATGCAGTCGCTGCGCTGCAACAGCATGCCCACCAGGTCGTGGCTCGTTTCGGTCACGTCTTCGTCGATTCCGTTTTCGGCGAGGGCTTTGTGGAAAATCCCGGCAAGGCACTTGGCGGAATTCAGGGATTCCTTGCCGCCGCGCAAAATCACGGCGTTTCCCGCCTTGAAGCAGAGGCAGGCACCGTCGATGGTCACGTTGGGGCGGCTTTCAAAAATGAAAAACACGGAGCCGATAGGAACGGCCACACGGCTAATCTTGATGCCGATCTT
>CALATK010000287.1 GCA_937891805.1 uncultured Fibrobacter sp.
ATTCGTCGTTCACATACGAGATGCCTTCAATCTTCTTTTCGTTTACGAGAGAGGCTATGTGTTCGATCAGTTCACGCTTGTTTACGTTGTATGGTATTTCGTTCACCACAATTTTATCATGTGTGGGGTGTGACTCGATTTCGGTCTTGGCACGCATGATGACGCGTCCACGTCCTGTCTCATAGGCTTCACGCACACCGCTGATGCCATAAATGTATCCTCCCGTTGGGAAGTCGGGGGCCTTGACGTGTTGCATCAAGCCGTCCGTATCTATTTCGTTATTATCGATATAAGCTACGCAAGCATCGATTACTTCGCCCAGATTGTGTGTAGGCATATTGGTTGCCATGCCTACTGCAATACCCGATGCACCGTTTACTAGCAGGTTGGGAATGCGTGTCGGCATTACGGTTGGTTCCTGCAGGGTATCGTCGAAGTTATTGGTGAAGTCTACGGTTTCTTTGTAAAGGTCGGTCATCAAGTCCTCGCCCACTTTTTTAAGACGTGCTTCGGTGTAACGCATAGCTGCAGCACTATCACCGTCAATAGAACCAAAGTTACCTTGACCGTCTACCAAAGGGTAACGCATAGCCCAATCTTGTGCCATACGAACCAATGCACCATATACAGAGGAGTCACCATGTGGGTGATATTTACCCAACACTTCACCTACGATTCTTGCTGATTTCTTGTAAGCCTTGTCCGATGTGTTGCCCAGTTCCATCATACCGTAGAGGATACGGCGATGAACCGGTTTCAAACCATCCCGCACATCGGGAAGAGCACGGTCAACAATAACGCTCATCGCATACTCGATAAACGACTGTTTCATCTCCTGTTCAATATCACGAGGAACCACTTTAAACTCCTGCTTAAAAGCTTCAGAATTCTTATCTTCCATCTTATCCGCCATAATTCAGTCTTCTCCTTCACCGGGAAATACTTATACACATAAATTGTAGCATATTTTGTATAAAATGTCCAGTAATTCTTCCCAAAGATACAAGATTCTGCGACTCTATTTAGGGGCGGGTGAAATGGAATTTACTAGATTCCCTTCTTCATCGTAATCCCATTTTCCTTCTTAGGAATCCGGATTACAAACTCCACGTATTCCTCTCGGTCAAACTGAGCGGCACGGGCGTGAATGCCCGACTCTTTCATCATAGTTACCGCTTCCCGAATGGTATTCACAAACACACGAATATCTTTAATTACAAATTTCACCTTGCCCCGTTTCTTCCGGGCCTCTGCCAGTTCAGAGCGACCAAAAGCACGGTTTGGATCCGGTCTTACGTATTGGGCCAGCATATCGTGGACCATTTCTTCTGTCTCTTGGACGCTCATCCCGTCATCACAAATATTTTTCAACGCCCGAATTTGTAATTGTTCATCAGGAAGTCTTAACAGAGAACGGGCGTGTCGCTCCGAAAGACCGTTTTCATTAATAATCTTCTTCACCATAGGCGGCAGACGCAGTAAGCGGATTTTATTGGCAATGGTAGATTGACTCTTCCCCACTTTGGCAGAAAGTTCTTCTTGGGTAAAGCCGTGGTCCATGAGTAAACTGTAATATCCTTCTGCTTCTTCCATATAGTTCAGGTTCTCCCGCTGTAAATTCTCCACCAGCGCTAAGATAGCAGAATCATTATCATTAATTTGAAAAATAATGGCAGGGATTTCAGATAATCCCGCGAGGCGAGAGGCACGAAGACGGCGCTCCCCGGCAATTAATTCGTAGGTGCCGGTCTTCAGTACCCGGACACTGATGGGTTGCAGGACGCCGTATTCCAAAATGGAATTGGCAAGTTCCACTAAGGAACTTCTGGCAAACTCTTTTCTTGGTTGATAGGGATTCATCCGAATCGAATCAAGGGGTAGATAAGTAACAGCATCTCTTTTGGAAGAGAATTCAATCATTTTCTTTTGTGCAAAATCCATATATAAAACCACCCTTCGCAAGACAGTTATACACCATCCGGAAGGGCTTGGAAAGATTGTCCAATCTAGAACTTTTCGACGTAAAAACCTGTAATTCGTCGTCATTTTCCGTCATTCGACGGTTTACAACGGTTTTTTCTTGGGAATTCCGGCTTTTCTGGGATATTGTGTCGAAATGTTTTTCTCCATTTTTACACATATTACCCGTCTTTCCATATCTTCTAAGGTAAATAAATCGTCGGAAACCTTCTTGCCCCCTAAGATTGAAAGGGCGCGGTCATAGGATTCTTCTGCGGGACCTTTCATGGCCACGAAGTGTCCGCCGGCTTTTACAAAGGGCAAACAGTATTCGGCTAAAATGTTCATAGGCGCCACTGCTCTTGCCACCGCCATATCAAACTGGCTACGGAATTTGGGATCCCGACCCGCATCTTCCGCCCGAGCGTGTACGGCGCAAATGCCAGCCAG
>CALATK010000288.1 GCA_937891805.1 uncultured Fibrobacter sp.
GGCAGGTGCGGTTCGGATCATACTCAATACCGATCACGGTAGCAGCTTCCGTGCGGGTGCGGCGGAAATCCACCAGGCGGTAGTGGTACTTGTGGCCACCGCCGATGTGGCGGGTGGTGATGCGGCCGTTGTTGTTGCGGCCACCGCTCTTGCGGATGGGCTGCAGGAGGCTCTTTTCAGGCTTGGACTTGGTGATCTCGTCGAATGCGGGCAGAACCTTGTAACGGTTGGACGGAGTGGTAGGCTTAAATGACTTGAGGGACATGATAGCTTACTTTCTATTTACGTGTTCCAGTTATCAGACAAGGTCCAGAGACTCACCGTCAGCCAGGCGCACGAATGCCTTCTTCCAGGCGGGTGCGGTGCCGGCATCCTTCGTGCGCTTGCGGCGCACCTTGCCATCATAGTTAGCGGTGCGGACGGAGGCAACCTTCTTGCCGAAGGCCTTCTCCACAGCCTGCTTGATCTCGATCTTGGTGGCCTTCACCGCCACTTCGAGCGTAAGCACGCCGTTCTCCTCGTGCATCACGGTTGCCTTTTCGGAAACGCGCGGCTTCTTGATTACGTCGTAGATATCGTTCATGATTACTTGGTGCGGTTGGCGATGATTTCCATAGCGGACTCCACGATGACGACCTTGCGGGCATCCAGCAGCTGCTCCACGTTCACCTCAGCGGCGGACATGAGGAGCACCTCGGCCACGTTGCGGCCGGCGCGCTTGGTCATCTCGTCGAAATTGTCGGCGATGATGAGGATCTTCTTACCCTCAGCAATCTCGGACACAGCGGCGACGAAGGACTTCGTCTTGCCGTCCTCGATGGAGAAGGAAGGAACGGTCACGACCTTACCACCGGTGATGATGTCGCCCAGCACGCGGCGCAGAGCCAGCTTGCGGGTGGACTTGTTCACCTTCTTGGAGTAGTCGCAGGGGCGGGGACCGAACACCACGCCACCACCCACAAAGATGGGGGACTGGTGGTCGCCGTGACGGGCATTACCCGTGCCCTTCTGGCGGTAGATCTTGCGGTTGTTACCAGCAACCTCACCGCGGGTCTTCGTGTTGGCGGAGCCGGTGCGGCGGTTGGCGCGGTAGGCGGTCACCAGGTCGTGCACGGCCTGGCTACCCTTCTCGGGGCCCACCGTCACGAGGCCGGCGGCGTTGGCTGCCTCGATTGTCAGTGTATTAGCGGACATAGATAGGTTTTCCTAGTTCGTTTGTTTATTTACCGTTCTTCTTCTTGGCCGGACGGACCACAACGTAGGAACCCTTGGCGCCGGGCACGGGGCCGGACACGAGGATCACGTTGTCATCCTTGCGCACCTGAACGACTTTCAGGTTCTGCACGGTCTTGCGCTCGTTACCCTGGTGGCCGGGCATCTTCTGGCCCTTCCACACGCGGGACGGCGTGGCGCAGGCGCCCACACCACCGGTACGGCGGTGCATCATGGAGCCGTGCGTCATGGGAGAGCCATGGAAGTTATGACGACGCATAACACCCTGGAAGCCCTTACCCTTGGACGTGCCGATCACGTCCACCCAGGCACCTTCCTCAAAGAGGGTGCAACCGGGATGCTCAGCGCCCTCTGCGGGCAGCTCGGCGGCGTCCACGCGGAACTCCTTGAGGAGCTTGGCGGGGGCGATGCCCAGCTTCTTGAAGTGGCCAGCAACCGGCTTGGAAAGGCGGCTCTCCTTCTGAGCGTCGAATGCCACCTGGATGGCGCAGTAGCCATCCTTCTCCTCGGTCTTGATCTGGCCGTAAGTGTTGCCGGTCACGTCGATAACCGTGACGGGAATCATGGCGCCGGTCTCCTTGTTGAAGACGCGGGTCATGCCAACCTTCTTACCAATAAGTCCTAAAGACATGTTATTAAAAAATCTGTGTTAAGGTTCGTAATGAAACGGGCGGGGATCAGATCTTGATCGTGATGTCCACACCAGCGGGCAGGTTGAGCTTCTTGAGCTCTTCCACCGTGCGGGAGGTCGGCTCAACGATGTCGAGCAGGCGCTTGTGGGTACGGATTTCGAACTGGTCGGCAGATTTCTTATTAACATGGACCGAGCGGTTCACAGAGAACTTCTCGATACGAGTCGGCAAAGGAATCGGCCCGGCGACTTTGGCACCTGTACGCTTGGCGGTCTCGACGATCTCGGAAGCGGAGCGGTCGATAGCGCGGCTGTCAAATGCACGGAGACGGATGCGGATTTTGGGACTTTGCATGAACGTGCGGTTATGTTTAGGTTAATATTGTTTGGTTGGATTACTTGTTACCACCGCGAGCCTTGACGATGTCGTTGACAAGGTTCTGGGGTACTTGTTCGAAGTGAGAGGGTTCCATGGAGTAGGAGGCCAGACCCTTGGAGAGGGTGCGGATGTCGGTGGAGTAACCGAACATCTCGGCCAGCGGCACATCGGCGGTGAGCACACACTCAGCACCCTTGTGCTCCATGTTCTTCACCATGGCGCGGCGGCGGTTGAGGTCGCCCATGATATCGCCCTGGTTTTCAGCGGGGGTCACCACTTCCACGGCCATGATGGGCTCCAGCAGCACCGGGCTGCACTTGGCAAAGGCGTTCTTCATAGCGAAGATAGCAGCCATCTTGAAGGCGTTTTCGTTGGAGTCCACTTCGTGGTAGGAGCCGTCAATCACGTCCACCTCCACGTCTTCCAAGATCTCCAGCACGAACCACTTGGGGTTCAACAGCTTGAAGATGTTGTCCAGGAGCATTTCCCGGTTGCAGTTGATAAAGGCCTTGTTTTCGCCGATGAGTCTCGGGAGCCCGATGTTGGTGAGCACGTTTTCCAGCACCTGGGCGGTGGCCAGGTTGTCGTTGGCGATAACGGCGGTATCGCTTTCCGGGGAGTCCCGGAACAAAAGCTCGTAGGCGTATATTTTACCCTCTCGGTCGAGGATAGGCTGGCGTGCTAGATAGGCGAGAGAAAGCATTGGTTAGGGGTCAGGGGTTAGGATCTAGGGGATAGGGCCGCGGGTTTCGAGAACTGTCATCCTCACGACCTGTGGTGAGCTGCGTCGAACCAAGGTGAGGATCCGTGTGAAATGCTAGTGGTTAGGAGGAACGTTTCGCCTTACGGACTGTGTACTAATCACTAACCACTGCATACTGAATTTAACGCTCCGCGTTAAATTCGCGCGCTCTTGATACCGAACAGCAAGATGCTCCGTGCGCCGGCGTCCCAGAGGCGGTCCATGATGGCGTTGGCCTCTTCTTGGGGGACCATGGCCTTCACGGAATACCATTCGCGACCGTGGAGCTTGGTGACCGTCGGGGCATCCAGGCCCGGCGTAAGTTCGCAGGCCTTCGAAAGCAGTTCGGCGGGGCAGTCGTACTCGATCATCATGTAGGACTGTGCCACCAGCTTGCCTTCGATACGGCGGATAAGGGTGTGCACTTCTTCCAGGCCCGTCTTCTGCGGGTTGCAGAACAGGGCGGCGTTGCTCCTGAACAGCGGTTCGCCCACAATGCGGAGCCCCGCCTGCTTCAGCGTTGTGCCTGTTTCCACCACGTCCACGATGGCATCGGCCACGCCCAGGCTCACCGAAATTTCGACGGCGCCTTCCAGCACCACAAAGTCCATGGGCTTCTTGTAGAAACATTCCACGATGTTGGGGAAGCTGGTGGCAATGGTCTTGTCCTTCAGCTCGTCCAGGCTCTGCACCGGGCTTTCGTTTGGCACGGCGGCGCACATCTTCGAAGCGCCGAAGGGCAGGTCCAGCACCTTCACCGCGGGGCTCTTGGCTTCGGCGTTGAAGTCGATGCCGGTGATGCCCGCGTCGATGATACCGCGACCCACATACATGGGAATATCGCTTGGACGCAAGAAGAAAAACTCGATTCCGTTCTTGGTATCCAGCTGGGTCAAGGTCTTGTAGGGCTTGGAGGCCTTGTAGCCGCAAGCCTTCAGAAGTTCCTGGGTGGGCTCAAAGAGCATGCCCTTGTTGGGGAGAGCGACTTTAATCATAGCTTGGCGTACACCTCTTCGAGGGTTAAACCTTTTTCGGCCATCATCACGGCCACGTAGTAGAGCACCTGCGACAGTTCCAGGCACTGGGCGTCGCGACTCTCGAAACGGGCGGCCATCCAGCTTTCGGCGGCTTCTTCCACCAGCTTCTTGCCTATACCGTGGGGGCCCTTCTTAAACAGTTCCGTGGTTCCCTTGCCTTCGGGCATTTCCTTTTTGCGCTGGCAAGCCAGAGCGAACATCTCTTCAAATGTCATAATAACAGACCTCTTGATTTTACGGCGGTAAAGATAGAAAAATGTCGCCCCATTGCCCCTTTGTATGGGTTGCCGGGGCTCGCCTCGGGTCTATGTTCAGGGGCATGGGGCTCGGGCTGTACGGTCTTCGTTATAGCTAAAAACTATAACGAATGATAAGTAAATAGTATGGGAAAGGGTGAATATGGGCTAAAACGGCGTTTTTTAGCGAAATTTTGATATTTTTATGACTAAAAATGACATTAATAGCTGCTTTGCCGGTTTAATCCCTATTGATTTTGTAGGAAAAGAGTTTTACATTTGCACCCGTAATCAAAATCGTGCAACGAGTGATGGAAGCCAAGTCCTTATTCGTCATCCTCGCGGAAGCGAGGATCCGCTAGAAAAGCAAACGGATCCTCACCTTCGTGAGGATGACTGCTCTTGTCTCCATTACCCAAACCTCGAGCCCCGAACCTCAAACCTCAAAAGGACTTCAACATGACGACACAGAACAAGCTTCACTTTGAAACCCTCCAGCTCCACGTAGGCCAGGAACAGGCAGACCCCGCCACCGATTCCCGCGCCGTTCCTATCTACCAGACCACCTCCTACGTTTTCCACAGCGCCCAGCATGCCTCTGACCGTTTCCACCTGAAAGACGCGGGCAACATCTACGGTCGCCTCACCAACACCACTCAGGATGTTTTTGAAAAGCGCATCGCCGCCCTGGAAGGGGGCATCGCAGGCCTTGCCGTGGCATCCGGTGCGGCAGCCCTTACCTACGCCATTACCGCTCTCGCCCGCAAAGGCGACCATGTGGTGGCACAGCGCTCCATCTATGGCGGCACTTACAACCTGCTGCAGCACACGCTTCGCCCCTTCGGCGTGGATACCACCTTCGTGGATATCCACAACCTGGACGAAGTTCAGGGAGCCATCAAGGACAACACCAAGCTTATCTTGATCGAGACTCTCGGCAATCCCAATTCCGACAT
>CALATK010000289.1 GCA_937891805.1 uncultured Fibrobacter sp.
CTTCGGCGGAAGCCTTGGAAATCCACTTGCAGAGCAGTTCCACCTTGGCGGCAGTGTCGAGACCTTCCACTTCCTTCTCGTGATGAGCGAGGGCTTCGGAGAGTTCGGAAATGAGCACGCCCACGTCCGGGATGAATTCCAGGAGGCCTTCCGGAATGAGGGCCACACCGAAGTTCTTGCCGGCGGCGGCACGGGCAGCAACGATGTCTGCAACGTACTTGATGACCTGTTTGAGCTTCATCTTCTTGGCCTTGACTTCTTCAGAAATCAGGCAGATGTTCGGGTGGGTCTGGAGAGCGGCTTCGAGAGCAATGTGAGAAGCACTACGGCCCATGAGCTTGATGAAGTGCCAGTACTTCTGGGCGGAGTTGGCATCGCGCATGATGTTGCCGATGAGTTCGGAGTAGGTCTTGACGGCGGTGTCGAAACCGAAGGAGGTTTCGATGTATTCGTTCTTGAGGTCGCCGTCGATGGTCTTCGGGCAGCCGCAAACCACGCAGGTAGCGCCGTGGGCCTGGAAGTATTCACCGAGAACAGCAGCGTTCGTGTTGGAGTCGTCACCACCGATAATCACGATAGCGTCGAGCTTCTGGGCCTTGGCAACAGCCATGCACTTCTTGAACTGTTCTTCGGTTTCGAGCTTGGTACGGCCGGACTGGATGATGTCGAATCCGCCAGTGTTGCGGTAGGAGTCCATGATCTTTTCGTTGATCACGATGAACTTGCCGTTTTCGAGGCCGGAGGGGCCGCCGAGGAAGCCGAGGAGCTTGGAATTCTTGCTGATGCTCTTGATACCGTCGAAGATACCCGCAATCACGTTGTGTCCACCAGGAGCCTGGCCACCGGAGAGCACCACGCCCACGTTGAGAGCCTTACCGGCAGCGGCCTTGGTCGCCTTCTTCATGCCGATGTAGGGAGCGCCGTAGGTGTTGGGGAACAGGGCCTTGATCTTGGCCTGGTCACGGACGGACTGGGTGGGCTTGCCCTTCACGAGAGCAACTTTGAGAGCGCCATTGCGGAGCGCTACGGGGAGTTTCGGCTTGTAGGCCTTGCGAGCCTGGCCGAGGACGGACAGATTGTCAGCCATTGTGTTTTCCTTTTGAATTTTCGCGCAGCTAGAAAACCGCGCGGTTCGGGTTAAAAAATTTACGGGTGTAAATATAGCAAAAGCAAATTTTTATAGCCGCTTACCCCTGGGAGGTTTCGGCGAACTTCAGGTTCTCGAAATTCTTGATGGCCAGGTTCAGGCGGTACTCGTTGGGGAACAGGCAAACCAGGTTACGTTCCTTGTCCATCATGCAGTCCATGGCGTATTCTTCGGCGAACTTGGCCATGTCGGCTTCGGGGCCAGACACCCAGCGGATTCCGTGGGCAGGCACACGGTCCAGGGACACGTCGGCGCCGTATTCGCTCTGCAGGCGGAACTTGAGCACGTCGAACTGCAACTCCCCCACTACGCCAATCACAGGGATGGCCGACTTGAGCGGTTCGTAAAGCTGGGTCGCACCTTCTTCACTGAGTTCGGCCAGACCCTTGGCCATCTGCTTAGACTTAAGCGGATTCAAGAGCGTCACTCGCGCAAAGTGTTCCGGAGCAAAGTCAGGTATGCCGGTAAAACTCATCTTCTCGCCGTCGGTCAGCGTGTCACCGATGCGGAAGAGCCCCGGGTCATTGATGCCCACGATATCGCCCGCCCAGGCGTGGTCGATGACTTCCTTGTCCTTAGCCAAGAACGCCGTCGGGGCGGCCAAGCGGATTTCACGGCCAGTGCGCACATGGAAAACTTTCTCCCCGCGGGTAAAGCTTCCCGAACAAATTCGCAGGAATGCCGTACGGTCGCGGTGCTTGGGGTCCATGTTGGCCTGAATCTTGAAGACGAAGGCACTGAAGGCATCTTCGTCGGGGCTCACCGGGCGCTTGTCGGTCTCGCGCACCATCGGGGGCGGGGCCAGCTTGGCAAAGGCGTTCAGCAACTGACGGACACCGAAGTTGTTCACCGCCGAACCAAAGAACACGGGGCACATCTCCCCCTTCAGGAACTTCTCGTGGTCAAAGGGGTCCATGCCGCCGGTGACCATCTCGTATTCTTCCTTGAACTGGTTCACCCAGTTTTCACCGCACATTTCCACCAGGCGCGGGTCGTCCGGGCCTTCCATCTGGATGATTTCCTGATGGCCTTCTTCCTTGTTGAAGGTGTGGAAGGTATTCTCAGCGATGGAATACACGCCCTTGAAAAGTTTTCCTACTCCGATGGGGAGTGTAAAAGGGGCGGTCTTGATGTGCAAAACACTTTCAATTTGGTCCAGCAGGTCGAGCACATGGCGGCCATCCAGGTCCATCTTGTTGATGAAGGTGATAACCGGGGTGTGACGCATGCGGCACACGTCCATGAGCTTGATGGTCTGCTTTTCCACGCCGTTCACGCTGTCGATAAGCACCAGGGCCGCATCCACTGCGGTGAGGGCGCGGTAGGTGTCTTCGCAGAAGTCCTGGTGCCCCGGGGTATCCACCAGGTTGAACATGCAACCTTCAAACGGGAAATTCAAAACGGAACTGGAAACCGAGATACCGCGCTGCTGTTCAATCTTCATCCAGTCACTGACGGTATAGCTGCGGTTTGCCTTGGCGCGCACATGGCCCGCCTCGCGGATGACGTTTCCGTACCACAGGAATTTTTCGGTGATGGTGGTCTTACCCGCGTCGGGGTG
>CALATK010000290.1 GCA_937891805.1 uncultured Fibrobacter sp.
AAGGCCTTTTCCCGCGGAGTCATAAAGCCCACCCCCCCCCCCCGATGATATAGAAAAAATCAATAAACTAGCATAAGAATTAAGTATTGGACAGCAATAAAACCCAGTTCTATATTTCGCAGCAGAAATAGCCTCAGTGGTTATTTTGTACAAAGTTCCACTTTTTTTTGTACGGAGGAAAAAGTGAAAATTTACATCTCGGCTACACTTAGAAATTTTTTTGGAAACAGTGCACAGATAGAAATCCCGGCGAGCTCTGTCAGGAAGGCCCTCGCTATCCTTCTGGACATGTATCCAGACGCAGGCAAGGTCCTGTTTGATGACAACAATAAGCTCAGAAGCTTTATCCAGATTTATGTCAATGGCAAGAACCTGCTCGACGCCCTTTGGGACACGCCGCTTTCAGAAGAGACAGAAATCCTTCTGCTGCCAGCGATTGCAGGTGGCGCACCTGTTGTAGAATCTTCGACAGAAAGCATCATCTCCGATGCACGACGTAAAGAGGTCTCCTTTGACGACTCCGAAGTGGAGCGTTTTGGGAAACACCTGATGCTCAAGGAAATCGGAGTCAAGGGACAAAAGCGCATCAAGGCGGCACGTGTCGTCGTTGTTGGAGCGGGAGCGCTTGGTTCCGCCGTAATCCAGTACCTTGCGGCGGCAGGTGTGGGCACAATCAAGATTATCGACAATAGCGAAGTCTCATTGGACGGCCTGCAAAATCAGGTCCTGTATGGCACTCGTGACATTAAACGGCCCAAAGTCGCCTCCGCAAAAGACAGGATTCGGAATGTGAACAAGTCCATTGTGGTCGAGGCCGAAAAAGAAGAAATTTCAGCAGATAATGTCTTAAGGCTGATTGAGGGATATGACCTCGTCATAGACTGTACCGACAACTACAAATCCCGTTACCTGATTAACGATGCCTGCGTCTTGAACGGAACACCGCTAGTATTTGGAGCCGTTTACCAGTTCGAAGGGCGTGTCGGCGTATTCAACCTAAATGGCGGCCCCTGTTACCGCTGCCTTTTTAAGGAACCACCCCCTGCAGGACTTGTACCTTCTTGCGCATCGGGTGGAACGATCAGCCCGCTGCCGGGAATTATCGGGAGCATCCAGGCAAATGAAGCGCTAAAGTTAATTATCGGAGTCGGCGAAGTCCTGAGCGGAAAGCTCCTGATTATTGACAGTCTTTATCTAAAATCGAAAATTATCCAAGTTCAGAGGCAGAGCGACTGTCCGATTTGCGGAAAGAACCCGACCATAACCGATATCGAAGAGTTTGATTATGAAGATTTTTGCGGGCTCAAGGAAAACAACGAAATCCCGGTGGAGGGCTTTACGCCCGAAGAACTTGCGAAGAAGATTGACGATGGCGACCCGCTGACCATTATCGATGTGCGCGAACCCCATGAACGGGCGATTTTACGCTTCCCCAACGCCATCGTGATTCCCATTGGGCAGCTGGCCCGCAGGCAAAAAGAACTGGACCCGAACAAGGATACGGTTTTCATCTGCAAGCAGGGCAAGCGAAGCATTCTCGCCATCAACACCTTGCGCGAAGCGGGCTACACGGGGCCGCTCTACAACCTGAAGGGCGGCGTCGATGCCATGAAGGACATCATGTTCTCGCACGAAGGGGCATGGCTGTAAAATTTTTTCTCGTAAAATCCTACAAAACAGATAGGAAACAAAACTTTATAGAACTGCACTGGATCCTATCGGCCTTCGGCCTCCAGGATGACAGGGTGCAACACTTAACACAAACCCAAGAGGTAAACCACTATGGCAAATGAAGCTACAGAAAAGAAAACCGGCATCAATGCGCTTGGCGCAAAGGCTGCCTACAACCTGGCGAACGTCACCAAGACCAAGCCGCAATTTGGTGCGCTGACTCCCAAGTGGCTCACCAAGTTCCTTGAATTCAAGGGTCTCGAAACGGGCCTGTTCCGCGTGAACAAGGTCGTGGAAGGCGAAACCCCGCTCGATGTTCTTTGCAGCCAGACCAAGAAAACCGACATTATTCCGGAAGGCTACGTCGAATACGAAACCGAACCGCGCGAATATAAGCTCAATTCCATCTCTACGATTATCAACGTGAACACGGCTATTGAAGACGTTTACAGTTCTCCGTATGACCAGGTTCAGGAACAGCTCGGCCTCGCTATCGAATCGCTCCGCGAACGTCAGGAAAGCCTGCTCATCAACAACGACGATTACGGCCTGCTGAAGAACGCGGCTGATTCCCAGCGCATCCAGCCGCTCCGCGCTGACGGCCGCCCCACACCGGACGATCTCGACGAACTCATTTCGAAGGTCTGGAAGGAACCGTCCTTCTTCCTCGCTCACCCGCGTGCCATTGCCGCATTCGAACGCGAATGCACCCGCCGTGGCGTGCCGCCTGTTGTCGTGGACATCGCCGGTGGCAAGTTCCTTACCTGGCGCGGCATTCCTCTCGTTCCGACCGACAAGCTTCTCGTGGACGGCCTCAAGAATCCGAAGTCCCAGGGCGGCAAGACCAACATCCTGCTCGTGCGCACTGGCGAAGCCAAGCGCGGCGTGATTGGCCTCTTCCAGGCCGGTCTCAAGAACGAACACTCTCGTGGCCTTTCCGTGCGTTTCCGCGGCATCGACAACAAGGGCGTCGCTTCTTACCTGCTTTCCTTGTACTGCTCTGCGGCTATTCTTGCCGACGACGCTATTGCAGTCCTTGAAGATGTAGAGGTTGGCGAATACTATGACTACGAATAATCCAGATACCAGATCGCTGGAAGAACTCGCCGGAGTTCCCAATGCGGCTGAACTGGAGCAGTTGGCAAATGAGTACTTCCCTGACTTGACGGATAGTGCTTATGCTGCAACTCCCGCGCCACCCGAAGTGCAGAATGCTTCTGCAGCTCAGGGAGTGAGCGTCGCCCAAGGGGCAGCAGCCATTAGCCAGACTCCCGCATTCGACTGGGAACATCCGTTTGCGACCTATGGCGACCAGCCGACCTCTTCGGCACCGTTTGCCTACGGCGGCAATTCCACCGATACCTGGCTCAACTCCGTGGAAGCCCCTGCGGTTCCCGAAGCAGAATTTGTGTCGCAGTTCGGCGATGTCCCGGCAGCGCCCGCGCCTGCGACGGGGTATTCTCCGAAGGTCCTTTCCAAGACCCAGGCGGCAGAAAACGCCCGCCCGATTGACGCTCCGACTTCTCTCGGAGGCGATTTCGTGAACAAGGCCGGCAGCGCTAACAGCGGTTGCAATTCCCGCAACGAATCCATCCGCATCGGTTCCAAGAATCTTGCGCAAATCCGTAGCGACTTCCCGATTCTTTCGAAACAGGTCAACGGGCATCCGCTGGTTTGGCTCGATAACGGTGCTACGACACAGCGCCCGCAGGTGGTGATTGATCGCCTCAAGTACTACTACGAAAACGAGAACTCCAACGTGCACCGTGGCGCCCATACGCTTGCGGCTGCATCGACGGATGCCTACGAAAACGCCCGCAACATCGTGCGCGACTTTATCGGGGCCCCGTCTTCGCAGGAAATCGTTTTTGTGCGCGGTACCACCGAGGCAATCAATCTGGTGGCTAACGCCTACGTAAAGCCGACGCTCCAGCCGGGCGACGAAATCATTGTCTCCATTTTGGAACACCACGCGAACATCGTGCCGTGGCAGCTCGTCGCCGAAGAAACGGGCGCCATCATCAAGGTGATTCCCTGCGATTCTACCGGCCAGCTCAAGTTGCACGATTACGAGGCGCTATTCACGAAGCGCACCAAGTTCGTTTCCGTGACGCATGTCTCGAACGTGCTCGGCACCGTGACACCGATCGAGGAACTCATTGCCATCGCCCACAGGCACGGCGTGAGAATCCTCATTGACGGTGCGCAGTCCATCGCGCACATTCCGGTGAACGTTTCCGCCCTCGACGCAGACTTCTTCGTGTTCTCCGGACACAAGGTGTTTGCCCCGACCGGTATCGGCGTCGTTTACGGCAAGAAGGAATTGCTGGAAGCGGCCCGCCCGTATCACGGCGGTGGCAATATGATTGCCGATGTGACCTTCGAACGCACGATTTACAACGGAATCCCGAACAAGTTCGAAGCGGGAACCGGAAGCATCGCCGACGCTGTTGGCCTCGGTGCTGCACTCCAGTACCTCTCCGAAATCGGGATGCCCTGCGTGTTCCGCTGGGAACATGAACTGCTGCAGTATGGCCTCAAGGAACTTAAGACCGTCAAGGGTCTGCACCTTGTAGGTACGGCGCTCAACAAGGCTTCTGCTCTCGCCTTCAAGCTCGACGGTTATTCCGACGAAGAAGTGGGCAAGAGGCTCGACGCCTACGGTGTCGCCGTACGTACAGGTCACCACTGCGCACAGCCGGTGCTCAGGCATTTCGGTTACGAAAGTACCGTACGCCCGACGCTTGCGCTGTACAACTCTCCGGACGACATCGACGCACTCGTAAGGGCGTTGAAGACGTTCGCATAATAAAGTGGTTAGTGATTAGTAAACAGTGGTTAGGATATTGCAATTAGCATACTGCGGCGAAGCCGCCCTAACCACCAACCACTAATCACTATTTCTTTTTCATACCTAAATTCACTATGCACGAACTTATCCAGGAATCAGAAGTCGAAAAAGCGGTACAAACGATTTTTGCCGATTACAATCGCGGCAAGCATATCGACAATATCGACATCTACAATCGACCCGACCAGGCCGAAATCCAGACGATTTTGCAGAACCTGATCCGTGTGGTTTATCCCGGACATTTCAGGGACCGCTCGCATAAAATTTACAACCCGAAGAATAGCTTCGCGGTCATTATCGAAGATACTTTTTACCACCTCCACAAGCAGGTGGCCATCGCGCTTGATTATTGCAAGCTCCGTGGTACCATGACTTCGGACGAGCGCAAGATTGAAAGCTACCGTATCTGCAAGGAGTTTTTCGCCAAGATTCCATTGATTCGCGAATGCCTTGAAACCGACTTGCACGCCGCCTACGATGGCGACCCTGCTGCCGGCTGCCTCGACGAAATTATCCTCGCCTACCCAGGCCTTATGGCGACAACGATTTACCGCATCGCCCACGAGCTTTACCTTTTGCATGTACCCGTTCTCCCGCGTCTCATGACCGAATACGCCCATTCCAAAACGGGCATCGATATCCATCCGGGCGCATCCATCGGCAAGTACTTCTTTATCGATCACGGCACAGGCATCGTCATTGGCGAAACCGCCGTGATAGGCAAGAACGTGAAGATTTACCAGGGTGTCACTCTCGGTGCTCTTTCGACACGCGGGGGCCAGCGCCTCTCCGGCAAAAAGCGGCACCCCACCATTCAAGACAACGTAACCATTTACGCGAACGCCTCCATTCTTGGCGGTGATACCGTCGTGGGCGAAAATGCCATCATCGGCGGTAGCGCCTTCATCACGAGTTCTGTCGCACCCAATACCCGCGTGAGCATGAAGAGCCTCGAAATGGACTACGTTTCTACCGATAAGCAACACAAGTCAGAGGAGCTCAAACAGAGCGACGTGTGGTACTATATCATTTAGTTGCGCTATAGCAAAAAACTATTGCTAGCCAAAGAAAAATAGTATAACCGAATAGCCTGAATTTGGTTGACAGCGATAAACTTTTTGCCTATATTATCCCTACAAAGATTATAGGAAATAAAATCACGATGAATTCACCTGCCTTTTCAAAGAAATTCTGCAACGTGTGTTGCGTGTGTCGATGTTGAGCGGACGACTAGTTTTTAGGCTATTGGTTTAACAAGACTCTAAACACGATCCCGCTCAGATACAATTCCTGAGCGGGATTTTTTTATTCAAACATTCATCAATGCGCGGCGCGGCAACAAAGGCGCCAAAGGATTTAAAATGTCAACTTCCAAGTATATTGAAACGAAACTCATCCACGGCGGCATCGATGGCGACAAGGTCACCGGAGCCGTCAACGTGCCCATCTACCAGACTTCTACCTACAAACAGGCGGGTCTCGGCGAAAATACCGGCTGGGAATATTCCCGCACGGGTAACCCCACGCGTGCAGCGCTCGAAGCGCTGATTGCCGACCTCGAAGGCGGTGTCGCAGGCTTTGCTTTTGGCAGCGGCATGGCTGCAACCTCGACGGTACTTTCGCTTTTCAAGCAGGGCGACCGCATCATTATCTCTAGCAATGTCTATGGCGGCACCTTCCGTGTTCTGGACAAGGTGTTCAAGAACCTCGGCATTACCTATTCTATCGAAGATACTACCGATTTGGCGACGCTCGATACTAAGGTGACACCCGATGTAAAGGCTTTCTTTATCGAAAGCCCGGCAAACCCGCTCCTGACCGTGACGGACTTGGCTGGAGTTGCCGCGATTGCAAAGAAGCACGGCATTTTGACCATTGTCGACAACACCTTCATGACTCCTTATTTGCAACGCCCGCTGGAACTTGGCGCCGACATCGTGGTGCATTCCGCGACCAAGTACCTGGGCGGCCATAGCGACGTGGTGGCAGGCCTCGCCGTAACGAACAACAAAGAGATTGCAGAAAAGCTTGCGTTCAATCAGAATGCCGTAGGCGCGGTGCTTGGCCCCTTCGATTCCTTCCTGCTGATTCGCGGAATCAAGACGCTTGGCGTGCGCCTCGATCGCCATACCGAAAACGCGGAACGCATTGCCCGCTATTTGGAACAGCATGAAGCCGTAAAGCACGTGTATTATCCGGGTCTCCCGACCGCCCAGGGTTACGAAATCAACAAGAAGCAGGCCAAGAACGGTGGCGCCATGATTTCGTTCGAACTTTACGAAAACTACGACATCAAGAAATTCTTCAAGGCCCTCAAGCTGATTTCGCTGGCCGAAAGTCTAGGCGGCGTCGAAAGCCTCGTATGCCATCCGGCCACCATGACCCATGCCTCTATTCCGAAGGAAATCCGCGAGAAGGTGGGCATTACCGACGGACTCATTCGTTTGTCTGTAGGTATCGAAAAAGTGGATGACATTATTGTGGACCTGGTCGCGGCAATCAACGCGGCGGCCGCACCGTCCGATTCGACGAAAGGAGCATAAAATGCATTACTATGAATCAATGCAGTCTCTAATCGGGAAGACTCCGCTTGTAAAGCTTAACCATGTCGGACTCCCCGAAGGCGCAAACCTGTTTGCCAAACTGGAACTCTGGAACCCCTCGGGCAGCGTGAAGGACCGCACCGGCCTTTACATGGTAAACGACGCGATTGAAAAGGGGCTCTTGAAACCGGGTGGAACCATTGTGGAAGCCACCGCAGGCAACACCGGCCTCGGCATCGCCTTCGCAGCACTCAACCGCGGCATCCGCGTAATATTCGTGGTGCCCACCAAGTTCTCCCAAGAAAAACAAACGCTCCTGCGCGCCCTCGGTGCAGAACTCATCAACACCCCGCGTGAAGAGGGAATGCTCGGCGCCGAAAAGAAGGCCGAAGAACTCCTGACGCAAATTCCGGGCTCTGTTTCGCTAAGGCAGTTCCGCAACATGGCAAACCCGCTTGCCCATTACGAAACCACCGGCCCCGAAATCTACGAAGATTTGGACGGACAAATCGACTACGTGGTGGCAGGCGCAGGCAGTGGCGGCACCTTTAGCGGAATCCTCAAGGCGCTCAAGGAAAAGAACCCGAACATCAAGGGAGTGCTCGCAGACCCTATCGGCTCTACCATGGGCGGGGGCATTCATGGCGACTACAACATCGAAGGAATCGGCAACGACTTTATCGCCGACACCATGGACATGTCGCTGGTGGATCAGGTCATCAAAATCAACGATGACGACGCTTTTGGCGGCGCCCGCGAACTCGCCAAGAAAGAAGGAATCTTCGCAGGCTCCTCTTCGGGTGCGGCATTCGCCGCAGCCAAGAAACTCATCGCCTCGGGTGCCCGCGGAAACATCGTGTTTGTAGCCCCCGACCGCGGCGACCGTTACTTTAGCAAGGGGTTGTACGATGTGTCGTAGGTGAAGGCAACATCTGGAATTTATGAGTTTTCAAGCGATTCGACCACCTTCACATCGGCAGGCAACCAGTCAACGCTGTGCAGTTCCGCGGGGCTGAGCCACCTGGCCGCCTCGTGTTCCAAAAGCTTGGGAGCCTTTCCGCCCGCGATAGTGCAGTAAAAGCAGTGCATGGTCAGGTGAAAGGTCGGGTAGTCGTACTCCACCGTGCACAGGAATTCGCCCACGTTTACGTCGATGGCGAGTTCTTCCTTTAGCTCCCGGGCAAGGGCCTGCTGCGGGGTTTCGCCGGGCTCCATTTTGCCGCCCGGGAATTCCCAGCCGTCTTTGTAGTCGCCGTAGCCGCGCTGGGTGGCGAAAACTTTTTCACCGTCCTTGATGATGCCGGCTACGACTTCAATGGATTTCATACGAAGAAATGTAGAAAAGTTTCTCGCTTCTCTTTGGTGCTCGAAATGGGGATGTCAAAGCAAATGAATCAGACGGTTCGGATTATTTTTACGCTCTATGTTTATTATAACTACATGAGCGATTCTTCATTGGGGCATTGCATAGAAACGATGAAATATCACATTCGTTGCATAAAAGACTAAACCGTTCAAGCCCTGCGATAAGGCGGGGTTTTTAAGGGGTGTCCCCTTAGGAGAGGGGGTGCTGGAAGACGGTTTGGACGCGGGTAGAAGAGGAGATCCCCGACCAAGTCGGGGATGACAGTTGGCGAAGAACGCGGACAAAGCGGCTGCAAGCAGGGGGAGACTTCCTCCACACCTCGCACCTCACACTCCATATCGCACACTTCTTGTTCCCGGCGGCCCTAACACCTACCCCCTAGATCCTAAATCCTAGCCCCTATCCACTTTTTTTACATTTCCGGTGACACTTTTAATCTCCACAAGTGTTACACAGGCATGGAAAGGATAAATTCCGCAGACCGCATGGCGTTTTCTAGACTGTACGAGGCCTACGCCCCGATGGTTTACCGTCGCTGCATGGCCCTGCTCAAGGACGAGGCGGAGGCTTCGGACCTGATGCAGGACGTGTTTTTGCGGATTTATGCCGGCATGGACCGCCTGAACCTGGACAGTCCCAGCAGCCTCTTGTGGAATACGGCCACCAGGCTCTGCCTGAACCGCATCCGCGACAAGAAGCGCAGGGGGCTGGACGTGGATTCCAGCGAGCTGTTGCTGAATATCGCCTGCGCAGACGACGAGCAGGAAGGCTACGAGGCTCGCGGCATATTGGCGAAAATTTTTTCGCGGGAGCAGGAATCTACCCGGACCATTGCGGTGTTACACTATGTAGATGGTATGACGCTGGAAGAAACCGCCGAGATGGTGGGGCTTTCGGTAAGCGGGGTGCGCAAGCGTTTACGCACCTTGCAGGCAAGAGTTAAAAACCTGGAGGTGAAGTGATGATTCCCGACTGGAAACTGGAAAAATATTTGACGGGCGACTTGCCTGCCGAAGAAATGCGCGAAATCCGCGAAATGGAGGCGACAGATGAAATCTTCGCCGGTCGCGTGAAGATGCTGCGCGAAGACAATGCGGCAATCCTCAAGAGGCTTCCTTTCGAAAAACTTTCGGAAAAGATTGCCATGATGCCTGGACGCTCCAATGCAGATGTCGGCAACACGGTGCGTGTGAATTTCAAGTTGGTGAAACTTGCCGCCGCCGCGGCCCTGGTGCTTGCGGTGGTGACGGTGGCACTGTTCAGCCAGCGTTCCCTTTCGGAACAAAATACCCAGCTTATGGAAGTGGCCATGGTCGATGCTTCCGGTGCCGGTGACGATGGCCTGCGTATCAAGGGACTCTCCGCCCGTATGGAAGTCTGGAAAAAGACAGGCGATAGCGCCGTGCAAATGGAAAATCTTGGGGAGGCTCGGGAGGGCGACGAAATCCAGCTGCGTTACGCCGTTGCCGAAAAATGTTTCGGTCTGCTTTTCAGCATGGACGGGAACGGGACTATCACCATGCACATGGGGCGGGGGAACCGTGCGGTGGAACTGGAGCCTGGCAAGATGATCACGTTGCCCTTTGCCTACAAGCTGGACAACGCCCCGAAATTCGAGAAGTTCTTTTTCTTGACCTCCAAGGATGAATTCGAGTTGAACGCGGGGGACATCGACGCCTCGCTGAAACAGGAGGGCGTTAAGGCGGTAAGCCTCACGCTCCGCAAGACGGAGGGCAAGTAAGATGATGAATTTGATTAAAAAGATGGATGCTTCCTTGTCGCTCCAAATAATTTCAGTTGTTGTCCTTGTTTTGTTGGCTGCGGCTTCCAGTGTTTCTGCCGCCCAGGAAATTCAGATCAACCGCTACGTACTGGCCGTAAGTGCCAACTACGGCGGCGAAGGCCGCCCCACACTCCGCTATGCCGCAAGCGATGCCCGCTCCTTCGTGAACGTGCTGAAGGAAATGGGCGGTGTGCAGGCGGGGAACGTCGTGGAGGTGAAGGAACCCAGCGTTGCCGCGTTCCAGCAGAAGATTGACGAACTGGACAAGAAGATTGCAAAGAACAAGTCGGCAGGCGGCCGCGACGAGGTGCTGGTCTATTACAGCGGTCATGCCGACGAAAAGGGCCTGCGTCTGGGCAAGGAGACCTTCGCCTGGAAGGCGCTCCGCACAAAAATCGATTCCCTCCATGCCGACGTGAAGATTGCGGTGATTGATGCCTGCGGTTCGGGAGCCATTACCCGCGCGAAGGGCGGCGTGGCGGTTCCCGCCTTTATGGTGGACAAGAGTTCCGACATGAAGGGCTATGCCTTTATCACCAGCAGCACGCAAGATGAATCCAGCCAGGAAAGCGACAAGCTGAAGGGTTCCTTCTTTACCCATTCCCTGGTGAGCGGCCTACGCGGGGCGGGCGATATCAGCGGCGATGGCAAGGTGACCCTTTCGGAGGCTTACCAGTTTGCCTTTAACGAGACACTCCAGAAAACGGAAGCCACCATGGGTGGCGCCCAGCACCCCAGTCGGGACATGAACCTGGCCGGTACCGGCGACGTGGTGATGACGGATTTGCGCAGCATGAACGCGGGTCTCGACATCGGCGAAGACGTGGAAGGCCGTCTGTTCATCCGTGACGAGCGGGGCGAGCTGGTGGCGGAACTTTACAAGAAGGCAGTGCGGCCCATCAACCTGGGGCTTGCCGCCGGCAAGTACAGCGTGCGTCTGGAACGTCCTGCCGAATACAAGGAGGCGAGCGTCACCCTGCAGGACAATTACCGTGCCCAGCTGACGCAAAAACAGTTCAGCGCCATCGTGGCCGAAAAGACCACCCTCCGGGGCGAAATCGCCCGCCGCGGGGACTGCGACTCCGGCGATACTACCGCCTGCTCCCTGGATTCCCTGGACCACAACGGAAAATACCGCGTGACCTTCAACTTGGTGGACAAGGACCGCGAAGCCCGCAAGGGCCTGCAGATGGGTCTGTTCGTGACCCGTACCGACAGCTATATGCTGGGTTCGCAAATCAGCATCTTTGCAAACATCGCCCGCAAGGAAATGCATGGCCTGCAACTTTCGGCGGTGTTCAACGGCGCGAAGGAGCATTACGAAGGGGCACAGATTTCGAGCGTCATGAACTATGCGGGTTCCTTTGACGGAATCCAGGCGTCTCCCGTGATCAACGTGGCCAAGGAGAATTCTTCGGGAGTGCAGGCCTCGGCCACCATGAACGTGGCTAGCGATTCCCTGAACGGCGTGCAGGTGGCCCCTGCCATCAACTACGCCCGTGAAACTAAGGCCCAGATTTCTGCGGCCCTGAACGTGGCCAAGGAAACCCATGCCCAGATTACCGCCGCGGCGAACATCGCGAGAGAGTCTGACGTGCAGGTGTCCGCTGCCTTGAACGGTGCCAAGAAATCC
>CALATK010000291.1 GCA_937891805.1 uncultured Fibrobacter sp.
CCAAGCCCACTACACCCGAAGAACGCCTACAAGAAGCGCTCCTCAAAGGAACCTCAACATCGCTTCAGCCCGACTTGATGGAACTCATCAACCGCGGCGACAGCCCTGTGGGAATTATTTCTGGTCCGCTCATGGACGGCATGAACGAAGTCGGTCGCCGCTTCGGCGAAGGCAAGATGTTCTTGCCGCAGGTGGTGAAAACCGCACGCACCATGAAGAAGGCCGTGGAAATTTTGCAGCCCTACATCGAGGCGGGCAAAGACGCCAACGCATCGAGCCGCGGCAAGATTGTGATCGCCACCGTGAAGGGCGACGTGCACGATATCGGCAAGAACATCGTCTCCGTGATTATGGCCTGTAACGGCTACGAGATGGTGGACCTCGGCGTGATGGTTCCCGAAGACGTTATCGTGAAGGCCGTCATCGAAAACAAGGCCGATATCTTGAGTCTTTCCGGACTGATTACGCCCTCGCTCGAAGAAATGTGCACTGTCGCGAAGGCCATGCAAGATGCAGGCCAGCGCATTCCGATTATCGTCGGAGGCGCAACGACCTCGCCCACGCACACGGCCGTAAAGATTGCCCCGTGCTACGACGGCCCCGTATTCCACGTGCGCGATGCCGCCAGCAACCCGGGCCTCGCCCAGAAACTTTTGGATCCGGCAACTAGCGAACAAACCATTCGCGAAAACCGAGAAGAACAGCAGCGCATCCGCGACAAGCAAAACGGCATCCAGACCGAGGCCGCAAGCGCCATGGCCGCAGCCGAAAAGACTCCGGAAGAACGCCGCTACCAATGCGACTGGAGCAAGTACCAGCCCGTGGAGCCTCCGTTCATGGGCGAAAGCAAACTCCCGCCCATCCCGCTGGAAAAAGTCATCCCGCTTATCAGCTGGGAATACTTCTTCTTCACTTGGAAAATCAAGCCGGACCAGGAAGAAGCAAAGAAACTCAAGGCCGACGCCGAAGAACTTATCAAGAGCCTTACAAAGCCCGAGTATGCGCTGCGTGCCGTGCAGGCGTTCTACCCTGCAGCTGGTACGGAAAATTCCATCAAGTTCAACACGGGCCGTACCGGCACCGACTCCGACTTTGTCGAAGTCGCCACGGCACGCCAGCAGAACCCCGAAGGCACCTGCCTCGCACTCTGCGACTACGTAGCCCCTGCCAACGCAACGACAGCAAGCGTCTTCGCCGCTCCCGCCGGTAAAGATGTTTTCCGCGACATCGTAGGAGCCTTCGCCGTCACCGTGAGCGACGCCTTCGTGAAGCGCCTCGAAAAGCTCAAGGCCGAACAGGGCGGCAGCGACTACGACGTTCTTTTGATGCAGACTGTCGCCGACCGCCTCGCCGAAGCGGGCGCCGAATACCTGAGCCAGGAACTCGCCCGCGTAAGCAACTGGAAGGGCATCCGCCCTGCCGTCGGCTACCCCGTGCTTCCAAATATCAAGGAAATCTTCAACGTTGCGAAACTCATCGACTTCGGTAGCGTGGGCATCAGCCTCACCGAAAACGGCGCCATGTACCCGCAAGCCTCCGTGAGCGGCCTCTACATCAGCCACCCCGAAGTGGATTATTTTCACGTAAAGGCTTAAAAAACGCCATTTTTGAAGTGTTTCCAAAAAATTTGAATTTTTTAAATTTTTCTATTGCATTTTTAAAAAGATTTGCTTATATTTTGGAATATGAGCTGCGTTTCCAAAATTGTTGAATCAATAAATCAAAATGTTTTTATGTATTTCGATTATCGGGAATACATAAAGAATGTTTTGGAAACGTTGCAGAAAAATGGTTTTTCGTTGCGAGCCATTCAAGAAAACGCAGGTCTGTCCGGTTCCGCCTTCTTTAGCCGCATTCTCGATGGCAGCCGCCCACTTTCTGTAGTCAACGCAAAGACTCTCGCCAAAGCTTGGGCCATGAACGATGACGAAACCGAATATTTCCTAGACATGGTAAAATTCGGCAACGAACGCAACATGGACCGCCGCGAAGTATTCCTCAAGAAACTACTCGCCACAAGAAGCCGCAACAAGGAATTCGCCCTGCAAGATTCGGCGCTCAAGTTCTTCTCAAAGTGGTACTATCCCGTTTTACGCGATCTCCTGCCGCTTATCCCCGCAGGCACTTCTGCCGAGCGCATTGGCCGCATGTTCACGCCTGCACTCCGCGCCCCGCAAGTGCAGAGCGGCATCGATTATCTGACCGAAGCCGGATTTATCACCACCACCGAAGACGGAAAGTACCTCGTGACGAGTCCGATTGTTTCGACCCCACCTCGCGTACGTTCCACCATTCTACGCAAGTATCACCTCAAGAATCTTGAAATTAACGCCGAAGTCTACGACAGCTTCACCAGCGATGACCGAAGCATAACCAGCGTCACCTGCAGCCTTTCCAAAGAAAGCTTTGAAAAGGTTCGCGAAGAAATCGCCACCCTCCGCGAAAAGATCCTCGCCATCGCCCGCGAGGAAAAATCGCCCGACCGCGTATGCCATGTTGGATTTCAACTAGTGCCCCGAGCAAAGGAGGACAAATAATGCAGGATTTCAGCAAAATCTCTCCTAACGCAGCGGCTACCCAGTCTTTATTGATGAAAATTGGGGATGGATTGGGTTGGACGTGGGTAGTCGTCTGCGCTTTTGCAGCAATGATCGTCGCCGGTTGCTCCGACAGCGCAAGTAACGACATTGCAAACGGCACCGGCAGCAATGCAGGCGAAACCGAACTTGCCACAATCGCTTTCGTCAAGGCCGACGGTACCCCACTCGCCCGCGCCATCGCACGTACCTGGAGCATGTCTGAAAAATCCATGGACCTCGTATCGGTCGACACGCTCGATGAAAACGGCCAAGTTCCTATTGACTCCTCCTTGGACGGTCTCCACCTCGTTGAAGCCCGCTTGGGAGATTCCCTGTCGGCGATGAACTGGATAAACTTCGGCGATTCGACATCGCAAACAACCCTCGTCGCAAGTGCCAGCACATCGCTGAAGGGCAACATCACGCAAAACGGAAACTCTATCAAGGGCGCCACCGTCAAGATTCTCGACAAGACTGCGATCACCGACGGCAACGGAAACTTCGAAGTCTCGGGCATTCCAGAAGGTCAGCATTTCGCCTTCATCGAAGATGTTCATGGAATCCGTGTATTCCAAGTCCAGACCGCGGCAGAAAGCGCCATAGAAGCTGACAATGTCATCGACCTGAACTCCGACCCCTTTATTCTAGTAGAAAATTTTGAGCAGTGGAAATCTAGACGTACCCTTCTCGGTCGCACATTCGGAGAAGGTTGGTGGTTCGTCCTCACCGATTCCACGCTGGGCGGCGGAAGCAAGCTTCTCAACGAGCCCGGCCTGGAAAACCTTTTCGAAAAGGACCCGGACAAGGGATACGTGATGCACCTGCTGTACGACTTGGATGAGGAAACCGACGGACGTTTCGGCGTAGCGGGATTCGCCCTGGGCGACGACTACGAGAACCACAAGAACTTCGCTTTCTTCGACCTGAGCGAAGCCACCTCCATCTCTTTTGACGCCAAGGGAAATGGCGAGCTGTTCCTGCAGCTCACCCTGCGCGACAGCACCGGCGAAAAGGTGTTCGCCATGTCCGCGCCAATCGAACTGGACAGCGAATGGAAGCGCTATACCATTACCACCGAAGAACTGGACACGGACTTGACTGCCGTAAATTCCATAAACTTTGTAGTTGAAAACGACGCAGAATTTTACTTGGATAACATCAAGATAGAAGGAATTTCACCCGGCATGTGGCCGGAACTCGGAAAGAATTTCTAGCGAATTTTTAACAAACTAAAATAGGAGTGTGTTATGAAACTTCTCAAGAGCTCGGCGTGGATCGCCGCAGTGCTTTACGCGGCTACTATCGCCACAAACGCATCCGCCACCATCTTGCCCAAGCGAGTGGGCCCCGTAAGCCAATACGGAGCGCTACAGGCCGCCAAGAACACTGCAGGCGAAGGCCGCATCTACGGTAGCGTAGACGGCGTTGTCGACGGCAAGGAAGTCCAGCTGCGCGGCATGAGCCTTTCGTGGAGCCAGCACTGGCCCTGGGGCGTAAGCTTTTAC
>CALATK010000292.1 GCA_937891805.1 uncultured Fibrobacter sp.
TCCGCCCCCTAAAACCCCTTGTTCGTCTTGCGTTTTTTTTCTATATATGTGCCGCGCGGCGGTAAAATGCCGTCGCAGACATAGACAAACATTAAACCAAGGCGACCGATAAAAATTGCTTTGATTTGAAAATTTGAGCGAGACCGAGTGCTGGCAGGAACGAAAAGTGGTGAATACTGGAAGTCTTTACCACTTTGAATGACGAAACTGCACGAAGAGTCGCAGCCAAATTTTTGAGAATGAATTTTTAGAGGGCGCCTAAAAGTGGCTGGCCAGATGGGTAGGCTTGGGCACGACGACCGTGAGGAAAGCGGTTGCGCTCGAAGCCGAGAGGTTTGGTGGCCCGAAAGGAAAAAATGAGTCAAAGAATCGTATGTAAGTTCGGCGGCAGCTCTGTCGCCGATGCCGGCCAGTTCAAGAAGATCAAGGCCATCGTTGAATCCGACAAGAACCGCAAGGTCATCGTCGTTTCCGCACCCGGCAAGCGCAATCCTAAGGAAACCAAGCTTACCGACCTCCTCTACAGCACCTACGACCTCGCCTCCAAGGGCCTCGACTTCTCGACCCCGTGGAACCTGATCCGTCAGCGCTACGACGAAATCTGCAAGGACCTCGGTCTCGAAGACAAGCTGACCGAAGACTTGGACAGCCTCGAAGACAAGCTCAAGAACCACCCCGAATCCGTCAGCACCGACTTCCTCGTGAGCCGTGGCGAATTCCTGTGCGCACGCCTCATGGCCAAGTACCTGGGTGCAAACTTCGTGGATACCTTCCCGCTGATCACCTTCGACGACAAGTACCGCATTACGCCGAAGACCTACGAAGACATCGCGAAGACCTTGTCTGACGAAAACCAGCTTTACGTGCTGCCGGGCTTTTACGGTAGCAACCTCCGTGGCGAAGTCAAGACCTTCAGCCGTGGCGGTTCCGACATCACGGGTGCAATCCTTGCCAACGGCATCGATGCCGCCAAGTACGAGAACTGGACCGACGTTTCGGGCATGCTCATGGCTGACCCGCGCATCGTCGAAAATCCGCTGCCCATCGAATACGTGAGCTACCGCGAAATTCGCGAACTCGCTTACTCCGGCGCTTCTGTGCTCCACGACGAATCTATCGCTCCGTGCCGCGCCAAGAAGATTCCTATCAACATCCGCAACACGAACCGCCCGCAGGATCCGGGTACCATCATCGGCCCCACTCCGGAAGAAGCGAAGCTCCCGATTACGGGCGTTGCAGGCCGTAAGGGCTTCTCGATGATCTACATCGAGAAGTCCATGATGAACAAGGAAGTCGGTTTCGGTCGCCGCGTGCTCGCCGTGCTCGAAAGCGAAGGCCTCTCCTACGAACTGTGCCCGAGCGCCATCGACTCCATGAGCATCGTGGTTGACTCCAAGGCTCTCGACGCCGTGCAGGACGTGGTTCTTGAAGACATCACGCAGCAGATGCGCCCCGACCGTATCAAGGTGTTCCCGGGTATCGCACTCATCGCGACTGTCGGTCACGGCATGACGAACAAGATCGGTGTGGCCGCGAAGCTCTTCACCGCTCTCGCCGACAACAAGGTCAACGTCCGCATCATCGACCAGGGTTCTTCGCAGATCAACATCATCACCGGTGTTGACGAAGCCGACACCGAGAAGGCCATCAAGGCTATCTACGGCGCATTCGTGAAATAACCCGCACTGTCATCCTGGAGGCCCAACGGGCCGATAGGATCCAAGAACATTACCGCCCCCGACTATCACGGCCGGGGGTGTTTTTTATATATATTACATTCAGAGGTACAATTATGTCTCGTTGTCGTTTTTGCGGTTCATCCAGTCACGGGAGCGGTTGCTCCTACAGTCCCACCGGCAGGCATGTCCATAACGCCGACTCATCCCGTTGCGTCTACTGCGGATCTTCCAGCTACGGTTCGGGTTGCAGCTATAGCCCCACCGGCAAGCACAAGCACGGTCACGATGACGACAGTTGCGTTTATTGTGGCTCTTCCAGCTACGGTTCAGGCTGTTCATACAGCCCCAACGGCAACCACGAGCATTAATAAAACCTTTATATAGGGATGATTAGTTTTCAAACAAAGAACACAAAGCGTGTGTCTATTGCATAACGGCAAGAAAGAATATATATTGCCATTATGAAGTATATAAACAAATTCTCTGTTCTTGCGGCACTCACCGCTTCGGCAATTCTCCTTCACGGCTGTGGCGGTGGTGGAGGTGGTGGCACTGTAGCTTCGGACGAAAACTTGCGGGAATACCTCGAGTCCGCCGAAATGCGGAGCGACCTGGACAATCTGGCGGAATTCGCCTACCTTGCCGAGTATCTGCAGGTGGCCCCCATTGCCTTTATGTCGAGCGAGGACGGCTTTTTCACCGACAGCGTGGACCGGGAAGAAGCCGAAGAGTATGCCGAGGTGATGTCCAAGATGCTCTCCAAGGTCGACCAGTACGAGGCCGCCTGGACGCGTATCGACAGCATGCAGGCCCTAGTGTCGGAAACCCCGAACTCACTGAAGAAGGTGGAGTTCTTTAAATCCATGAAGGATTTCTTCCGCTCCTTGACTGGTTGTGGCAAGGCGACTCGTGAGAAGGTCATGGCGGTGGCTGGGGAACTGGACAAAAGCGAATGGAAAATCCTCTTTGACCATCTTGAGCCGAATCAAAAGAAGGGGGAGACGGACTATTTGTCTTGGTGGAAGAATTTCAACAATGGGGAGTATGACGACATCTCCCTCCATATATACAACGTGATGTACTACAATGAGGATACCGGTTTTTCCCATGAGGCTGAGTTTATCAACAAGACTGTGGCCAAAATGGGAGATGAGATGACCAAGAAGGCTGCCAAATTTGAGGTGGAAATCTTTAAATTGGCTACGCCGGATGCGGTCTCGGACGCTATGGACATGGTAGATAAAGTCGATAAGACTCTTAACCTCGTCACTAATGGCAAGGACATGTCTGCTGACGAACTGAAGGACCAGGCCGCAAGCCTTCTTATAGACGGTTATGACGATGTGAAAACGATGTCGGAAATGGCCGGAGAAGATGTAGAGATGGTTTCTAACTTGGCCAACAAGGTTATAGACAAGACAAAGGAAGCCTTGAAGGAACCTACTGTAGTCACCTTGACCGATAAGGGAGGCGAAGCTTTGGATGGCGGCGCGATGACCATCGCCATCGGGGAAGCCACCGGCAAGGTGATCATCGCCCTGGGTGCCAACGAAGACGGCGAACATCAGGTGGTGCTTAAAGAAGAAGGTTCCCACATGGTTTCGTTCATGAACGGCAAGGGGAAAAAGTACACCAAGAAGGTTGAGGCAAAAGCCGGGAAAAATATCAAGTTGGAAGGGGAGATGAACGAGAAGGAAATTCGGGACGACGCTGCCTCCTCCAAGTCCAAATTTGGCAAGAGTTCCTCTAGCGAGGAGCCGGAGGAGGAATCTTCAAGTAGTGTAGAAGAGGAATCCTCCTCTTCTATGGAAATGAGCAAAGACGTGAAGAATATTCTCGGAAGGTGGGTGTTGGTCAAGGACGTGTTTATTCACAAGATTACCGACGCCGAGCAGTGCGCGGTCGTGCAAGAAGCCATGTCACAGCTAGGGGAATTGCAGCTCGGGGAATTTAGTGAATATGGCGGAATGATGTCCGAAAATTGTGAAGACAGGGAAGAACCTCAGAGTTCCCCTGCCGGCGAGAAGATGTTGTTTTACTCCGATGGCTCTCTGGATTGTCTTGATGGCGGTGGCGATCTGCTCGGTTCCTATGACTATAATTTCGACGAGTCTACCGGAACCATCACCTATGTGAGTGGAGGAGAAACGCCCGAGGGGCATGTCTCTGCTGACGGAACCACTTTGATTTTTGAGACGGTGCCCGATGGGGGCTACAAGACCATTATCCACAGGGTCGTTTTCGAAAAGGAATCCGGCGAAATCGAGTAGTTTCACTGAGGATTGGCGCCGGAACATCGGCAGGCTTTACTTCTGTAGCCTGGCCTTGACCAGCTTGTACAGGTCCGCAAAGACCTGGTCGGGGCTCCGGTCGGCGTCGATGGCGGAAACGCAGTCCGGATAATCGCGGGCCGCGGCAAGGTAGCCCTTGCGCACCCGTTCGAAAAAGTCCGCCTTTTCCTGTTCCAGCCGATCGGGTGCTTCGCCCCGCCTTGCGGTGCGAGCGCGGCCCCGCTCTACGGCTATGTCCAGCACAACGGTCAGTTCCGGAAAGCAGCCGTCGCAGGT
>CALATK010000293.1 GCA_937891805.1 uncultured Fibrobacter sp.
GTCGATAAACAGAATACAGGGGGCGTTCTTCTTGCCGGTGTCGAACAGGTCGCGCACACGGGAAGCTCCCACGCCCACGAACATTTCCACAAAGTCAGAGCCCGACATGCTGAAGAAGGGCACTCCCGCTTCGCCAGCAACCGCACGGGCAAGGAGGGTCTTGCCGGTACCCGGAGGGCCTACCAGCAGCGCTCCCTTCGGAATCCGTCCGCCCAGTTCGTCATATTTTTTCGGGTCTTTCAAGAACTCCACCAGTTCCTGCAGGTCCTGCTTGGCCTCGTCGCAGCCCGCCACGTCGTTGAAGGTGGTCTTTTTCTTCGGGTCGCTCCCGATTATTTTGGCCTGGCTCTTTCCAAAACTGAAGGGGTTCTTGCCGCCACCGCCCATCTGGCGGCTCATCATGAGGTAGAAGAAGGCAATCAGCAGGAGCGCTGGCAGGAACGCCACCAGCGTGTCGATCCAGGTGGAAGATTCATGGATCACCTTCACCTTGACGCCCTTGAACATTTCCCAGGCGGTAATCTGCTCGTTAGAAATTTCCAGCATGTGGCTCTTGAACCGCTTGGTGTTCCCGTTGTCCTTTTCGGAACGGGTAAAGCGGGCGAGGGCGCTGCGCTGTTCGTTTGCCTTGGCGATTTCTTCGGGGCTCATCTGGTAGGCCCCTTCGATGATGATGCCGTCGGGGGTCTTCTGGAGCGTAAGTTCCGTAATCACCTTGGTGGAATCTCCCATCATGGCGAGAAATTCCGTGCGTGTCATGTCCTGTTCGCTGCTTTTCCCTGTAAGGGGGAACATCACGAACAGCATCAAAAGCATCACAAGGACGATGATAAAATTGCGATTCTTGAAAGGGGAGGCGGGCTTCTTGGGTTGGCTCATTATAATCCTTTATTTTTCTTTCCGCAAGATACAAAATTCTCTGCTTCTTCGGGGCTGCCGAATTCGCAAATTCGGACGGACTGGCCGATTTTTACGATGGCGCGCCTGCGGTAAACGGCATGGTGGGGGATTTTGACGCAGGCAGGCTCCTTGGGGCCGTAAAAGAACCCGATAGGGAATCGCAGACCCTTCTCCGAAAGCCACAGCCGAAACATTTCGGAAAGGTCGGTGTTCTCGTGGGCTAGCAGCACCTTGCGGAGCTTCTTTTTGTCCAGAGTGATTGAGACATGAGGAATGTCATCCTCGCGCAGGCATGTCCCGAATAGCCCCTCGCACGCTTCCATCACCTTCCCGTACGCCCTGTCCGCAAGGGCGGCAATCCGGCAAAGTTGAGCCGTCGCACCGGGGCATTCGCGCTCCAGCCGAGGCAACATCTCGTGCCGAATCCTGTTCCGTGCAAAATTCACGTCGGCGTTGCTCTCGTCTTCTACCCATTCAAGGTTTTTTTCGCGGGCGTAGGCGAGAAGCTCTTGGCGGGTGACAGAAAGGAAAGGACGGTAGAGAAAGACGAAAGACGAAAGACGAAAGACGAAAGATTTGTCATCTTGGGTGGGGGAAGATTCCCCCTGATTGCAGCCCGTTGCACGGTCTTCCATCGCCCCCTCTAGCGGGGCTTCAGACGCCAGCCCCGCAACGCCCTGGCTTATTCTGCTTTTTTCACCTCGGTTTTTAAGCGTTCAACGATGGCGTCTGCGTTACCTACGAACATTTCGCCGGTGCGCATGTCCTTGTATTCGAACTCGCCGGCCCCTGCCTTGGATCCATCTACATAGACGACGATTGTGGCGCCCTGGTAGTTGGCCTGATCCAGCTGCTTGCCCATCTTCATGGGGGCGAGGGGGTGAGACACAACGTTTCCGCCTGCGCGGAACATCTGGGCGGTCTCGAAGACCTTCTTCATGTCGTTCGTGAAGCTTGCGATGTAAAAATCCACGCTCTGTTTGGGGCTGGGGAGCAGCTTGTGTTCGGCCAAAAGGTCTGCCAGCACCACGTCGCCCATGCCAAAGCCCACGCCCGGGATCCGCTCGCCGCCCAGCTTTTCGGTAAGGCTGTCGTAGCGGCCGCCGCCGGCGATTGCGCGCATGGATTTGCCCTTGTCGAAGACTTCGAACACGATGCCGGTGTAGTAGGCGAGACCGCGGACAATACTCAGGTCCAGGTTCACGCAATCGCCGTAGCCCGCGGCAGCGAGCGTCTCAAACAAATCTTCGATTTCTTTGAGTGCGGCGGCCGCGTTTTCACTCTTCACGGCGCTGCGGACTTCTTCGAGGCTCTTGCAGCTCATGAAATCGTCCAGTTGCTTGATCTGCGCTTCGGAGAGGCCTGCTTCGGTGAGAGCCTTGGCAAACGCCTCGGGCCCGATTTTCAGGCGGCGGTCCAGCACCTGACACATCTTCACCGCGTCGGCGCACCAGTCAGCGGTGGTGCGCTTGGCGGCGCTCATGAGGAGCTTCGCGGGATAGTCGGACTTCATCTCCCACAGCTCCATCAGCCAGTACTTATCTTTTCCGCTGTCAATGGCAAGACGGGCGGTGTAGATGCGCCGCAGTTGGCTTCCCAGAGCCGCCAGGATCATGATGGGCTCCTGCTGCATCTTCAAAAGGTCTCCCAGAATGGAGGCCGCCAGGTCGTAATTGCCCTGGAGCACCGCGTCAGAGAGCTTGAAGACCTCCGCGGAGAGGATGGGGTCCGCCACAGCGTCGATGTCCTTTTGGGTAATGGTCTTCCCCTTGGCGTAG
>CALATK010000294.1 GCA_937891805.1 uncultured Fibrobacter sp.
AGGGCCTCCGCCTATAATTATCAAATCATAAATCTTATCCATCGTCTTCTCCTTTCCCGCATAGCGGGCATCCAAAATACAGCACCATTGCAAAAATGATACTTCTTTCCTATATCATACCAAAAACATAATCTAAAATCAATATTAGTATGCGAATCAACAGTTATTTTATTCGGCACATATTTGTTGATTTTTATATTGTCTTAAAATATAATTAGTATGTAAAACAAGTATTATTTTGGAGGCACCAATGAACAAACCCGTAGTATTTGTAAGCGGTTCCGGTCGCGGAATCGGCAAAGCCATCGCAGTCGAATTTGCAAAAAACGGTCATCCCGTGGTAATTAACGCTGTACACAATAAAGAAAGTCTTGAAAAAACAAAACAGGAAAAAGTCAAAATGGAAAAAAGTACTTTTTTGGTGTTTTCTCCGTAAACATGTTAGTTGTTTCATCGAAAACTATAAATAGTAGACGGTAGTACAGGGATTTGCGCGTTGCGTACCAACGTGTAGCACAGACAAAAACTGTGTACGAACTTCGGACTTGTTCCGAAGCATGAAACTCGGGGGTCGTCGAAAGCCTTATATACTTCGTCGATTATTACGAGTTTCGTCAAGCTCACAAAGCTTGTTCAAGTCAAAGAGAAATGCACCCGACGAGAGGTCCTCGATCGGGGAAGAGACATAGGGTTCCGCAAAGGAGGATGAGGCGGAATTTAACCCGATGATTGTCGATCATACGCAACCTGGACGTGTGCTAGATCATACGCCAGCGGCGATGCTACGCCGCATGGGGGATGGTTCGGCTAGAGCGCTGAAGAAGGTCGTGTCAAGCTGCGATATGCGTCGGGTAGGTGCAAGAAGCCTATGATCCGACGATTACCTAATGGGACTTCCTATTCTTCGGAATAATCAGTAATGATTGGGAACGCGGGGGATTGAAGCATCTTAGTACCCGCAGGAAAAGAAATCAACCGAGATACCGTTATTAAAGGCGATCGAACGCGGTATAGGGCAAACTGAATCCCTTATCGAAAGGTAAGGGAGATGTGGTGTTATAGACTCTTTTACTCCTAAGCTCGAATACTCAAACTTGGTTGGAAAACCAGGCCATAGAGGGTGATAGCCCCTTAGAGGAAGGCGAGTATGGAGATTTTAGATGTTCTCGAGTAGCGTGCGTTGGATATCGCGCGTGAATTTGGGAGGCATTCACTTCCAACCCTAAATACGTCTCTAGTCCGATAGTGTAGTAGTAGCGTGAGCGAAGACTGAAAAGTACCCTTAACGGGAGGTTAAAAGACCTGAAACCATGCGGTCAAAGATTTATATAGCATCAAAGGGAAGAAACCAATTTTGGTGGACCAGTGTTATATTGTTCGTTTCGAAAAACGATCCAGGGAGTTCTGGTCATTGGCGAGGTTAACTATTCAATTAGGTAGCCGAAGGGAAACCGATTGTCCGCAGTTTTTTACGAGGGACAAGGTGTGCTCGCCTGGAGTCAATGGTGCGGATACCCGAAGCCGGTCGATCTATGCCTGAGCAGGTTGAAGCCTCTCGAAGGGGAGGTGGAGGACCGAACCAGTTCTGATGTGCAAATCGTTTGGATGACTTGGGTATAGGGGTGAAAGGCCAATCTAGGCCGGAAATAGCTGGTTCCCCCTGAAACTAGTCGCAGCTAGACCTCGATCGAGGCAGAACGTGAGGTAGAGCACCGATTGGGTGCTTAGGGGAAGAAATTCCTCGGCATCCTGTCAAACTCCGAACTTGCGTTCACCGTAGACGTCGGGTGTGAGGCCATCCGGGGTAAGCTTGGTGGCCATAAGGGAAACAACCCAGACTATAGTTAAGGTCCCTAAATTTCGGTCAAGTGTAATACGAAATGGCGTCGGCAGTCTAAAACAACCGGGAGGTGGGCTTAGAAGCAGCCATCCTTTAAAGATAGCGTAACAGCTCACCGGTCTAGATTGTGGGCCCAGAAAATGGACGGGGCTAAACCGAGTACCGATACTATAGAATACAGAAATGTAATTTGGTAAGGGGGCGTGGTGCATGGGCAGAAGCAGGGCTGTGAAGTCCTGTGGACCGTGTTCCAACGAGGATCCTGGAGTGAGTAGCAGCAAAGCACGGTGAGAATCCGTGTCGCCGCAGGGGCAAGGGTTCCTTGGCAATGTTCGTCAGCCAAGGGTTAGTCGATCCTAAGGTAACTCTTAATCGAAGTTATCGAAAGGGAAACAGGTTAATATTCCTGTACCGTCAAGATCTTTGCCTATGTTGTTGGATCGGGGTAGTTATTGTACACCCGTCAGTGTATCTAAGCGTCGAAACCGATGAAGAACCGTAATGGTGAGAAGTTGGTGAATACGTGATGGGGCAGGCGTAAGCCTGCTTATGATGATCCCTGGTTCCCGTGAAACCAGCATAGTTACAATCTTGATGTTCGTACCAAGAACCGACACAGGTGTCCCTAGGTGAGTAGCCTAAGGCGTGTTAGCATAATCGTGGCGAGGGAACTCAGCAAATTAGCCCTGTAACTTCGGGAGAAGGGGTGCCAGCAGTGAGAGCTGCTGGTCGCAGTGACAAGAGAACTCCGACTGTTTAGTAAAAACATAGGTCTCTGCTAGTTCGAAAGGATGTGTATAGAGGCCGAAGCCTGCCCAGTGTCGGCATCTGAAATTCTGTTTCAACGGAACGAAGGACCGATAAACGGCGGGGGTAACTATGACCCTCTTAAGGTAGCGTAATACCTTGTCGCTTAATTGGCGACTTGCATGAAGGCTCAACGAGAGTTCTACTGTCCCCGCCATGACGCTAGTGAAAACAATCAGTCTGGTGCACAATCCAGACCCCTCCATCTGAAAGCGAAGACCCCATGGAGTTTCACTGCAACCTGTTGTTGTTGTAAGAATTGGCATGTGTAGGGTAGGCGGGAGACGTTACCCAGGAAGGTGCGCTAGCATCTCTCCGAGTCACCGATGAAACACCGCCCTTGTCAATTTTTACGACTCACCTCTCCGGAGGAACAGCTATAGGCAGGCAGTTCGGGTGGGGCGCCACGCCCTCAAAAAGATAACAAGGGCGCCCAAAGGTTAGCTCAGGTAGGTCAGAAATCTACCGAAGAATGTAAGGGTATAAGCTAGCTTGACTCGGAACCAGACAATAGGGTTCGGAGATAGGAAACTATGGCCTAGCGAACCAATCAACCTCCTGAATGGGGGTGATTGATGTCAGAAAAATTACCCTGGGGATAATTGAGTTGTCACGAGCAAGAGTTCATATCGACCTCGTGGCTTGCTACTTCGCTGTCGGCTCTCCCTATCCTGGTGGTGCAGCAGCTGCCAAGGGTGGGGTTGTTCGCCCATTAAAAGGGATCGTGAGCTGGGTTTAAAACGTCGCGAGACAGTTTTGTTGCTTTTTGATGGAGGTGTTGGTACCTGATGAGAAGGACCCTTTAGTACGAGAGGAACAGGGGTTCGTCGCCTCTAGTTTATCAGTTGTCTGACAAGGCATGCTGAGTAGCCACGCGGCAGTGGATAAGAGCTGAAGGCATCTAAGCTCGAAGCCATCTTAAAAAAGAGGTACCCATAGAACGCCCGTAAATGACGGGTTTGATAGAAGCCGGATGTAAGTACCGAGGTTCGCCGAGGTATTCAGTCCTGGCTTACTAAAGTTCTTTTGACGTCGCTGGAGTGTGATCTAGCAGTTAAACAGGTTTCGTATGAATCAAAATCTCATCCTCTGAAAACATTTCTTTTTTACACATAATTTCAGATAATTCTCATCCTCATGATGATGTTTTATACGGTTCAGTCAATCCCATACCGATGACGATCCACGTACTCGGGCCGACGGTCCCGTATGATTCCAACACCTACCTTATCAAAGCGGATGAGAACATTTTGATCGATACCGGGACCGGCATGGGTTCCGGCCCTTTGGTCTCCCGTATCCGTAACCTGGTCGGCGACCAAGGTCTGGACAGGGTGATCCTCACACATTGTCACGTCGATCACATCGGCGGTCTCAAGGATATTGTCAAGGAATTCCACTGTGGCGTCTTTGCTTCGGAGATGGATTCCCGGATAATCTCCGCTGCGGATTCGACATTCACCCTGGATACCCACTTCGGCATTTCCCTGGAACCTGTTCCAACCGACGTGATTGGTGATGGAGACATCATCTCCCTGGGGGAGCATAATCTCCGCTGCATATACACCCCAGGTCATACACGTGGAGGCCTCTGTCTTCTCGATGAGGTCACAGGTTCATTGTTCTCCGGGGACACTCTGTTTGCGGACAGCATCGGCCGTACCGATTTCCCTTCCGGATCCGGACAGGATCTTCTGGAATCGCTCATCTCGCTGAGATCTCTGGAATTCTCCGACCTGTATCCCGGCCACGGTTCCATCGTCCGCGGAGATGCCAAAAAGTCCCTTGAATATGGGATAAGAATGGCCGAATTCTATTCATGATGGTGGTTTTGTCCAGGTTTTCGATTTACACTCATAGAAATTTCTACCAAACATTTTTATTCTCATATGAATGCACTGGGATGCTCGATGTGAAACATCGGGTGGTTGGTGGATTTGGTTCCACCGATTGAGATTCAAGATCCAGCGATGGATCGCGAAGGTCCTCGTAGAAACGAAAGGGTTAAATACTTCTCTCGTCTACGGGGATTTTGCGCTTGCCTACTAAGGCAGGTGATTCAGAATCAAATCAGAAGATGCACCCGGACAGAGGTCCTGTTCCGGGGAAGTGGTGTAGGACTCCGTATATGGAGGATGAGAGCGGATAAAGTCCGATGATCACCAATCATACGAAACC
>CALATK010000295.1 GCA_937891805.1 uncultured Fibrobacter sp.
TTTGAGAAAGCGCTCCAAGCGCGCCTAAACAAGCCCAATTTTCATAACTCTCTTTATGCCGGATCCGCCAAAAGCGGGCCGGTGTTTTTTTTAGGTTCGAGGCTCGAGGCACGAGGGTCGAGGTGCGAGGTTTGTGGTGATGTGGAATGTGCGGTGTAGATTTTAGTCGAAGTTTAAAGAACGGCGGTACGGCGTAAAACCGGCGTTCTTGATGAAGGCTTCTGCCTCTGCGATGGAGGTGAGTCCGTGGTTCTGCAACACGTTTTCTTCTATCACAATGCTGTTGATGTCGTCGGCGCCGCAGTGGAGCCCAAGCTCTCCCAGCGAAAGGCCCATGCCCAAGAGCGACACCTCGATGTGGGAAATATTGTCCAGGTACAGGCGGGAAAGGGCCAGCAGTTTCAGGTATTCGTCGCCCCGCACGTGCCTAATCGGGAACTTGTCCGTTTGAGGCTGGAAGGTCCACACCACAAAACTCTTGAAACCATGTGCGATGTCTTGGGTGCTGCGCACGTAATCCAGATGCTCGACGATTTCTTCTGCGGTTTCGCAACTGCCGAATACGATGTTCGCGCTGCCGGGCAGCCCCTTCTTGTGGCAGGCGGCGAGGGTATCGCACCATTGTTTGGCGGGGAGTTTTTTCGGAGACAGAATTTGGCGCATGCGGTCGCTGAGAATTTCGGCCCCGGCGCCCGGTACGGAACTGAGTCCCGCCGCTTTCAAAACGTCCAGCAGGTCGTCAAGCTTCATGTGGTTGAATTCGGCGATGCGCACCAGCTCTACCGGCGAGAACCCCCGGACCTTTACGCCCATTTCCCGGGTGAGCATCTGCAAGACGTCGGTGTAATAGCTTAAGGGAATGTCCCTGTTCACGCCGCCCTGCAAAAAGATCTGGTCGGCCCCTTTGGCCTTTGCCTCCAGCGTTTTCTGCCGGATTTCGCCTAAACTAAGCACGTAGGCCTCGGGGCTCTTGGCCGGTCTGCAAAAGCTGCAAAAACTGCAGGTGATTTCGCACACGTTGGTGTAGTTCACGATGCGGAAAGTCGTGTAGCCCACCTTGTTGCCTGGATTGATTCTGTGGCGCACCATGTTGGCGGCCTCTGCCACCTGGGCCCACGGGGCGTTTTTCAGCAAATCCAATGCCTCGGCGGGGGAGAGGCGAATGCCTTCGATGGTTTTTTGTAATAGGTGGCTCATTGAGGTGCAAGATAGAAAAGAAGGAGGGGGGGGGAGGGGAGGTGTGGAATGTGAAATGTGGAGTGTGGGGCGTGAAAATAGGTTTTGAAGGTACGCAATCTTTGCGTAAAAAATCATATTTGATAATAGTAGGGAATACCTTTCCCGTAAAAACAGATACTGAAAGCTGGTAGTGGGTGTGTTGTCAAAAGGTAGGTAATGGCGCCAAATTTCATGATTTTCAACAAAATTTAAATATTGTACGCAAAAATAGCGTTAAAAACAAAGAAATTTTGTCGAATTCTGCCAAACCCATTGATTTGGGATTCCTCTTATTCTAAATTCCCCTCCGAACAAGAAAGTACGGACCTTCCGTCCCAATCACTAACCACTAACCACGGCCCTACGGCCTAACCACTGTTTTACCATGTACTACGAAACTATCAAAGTTCTCGACTGCACCATCCGCGACGGCGGCCTGGTGAACAAGCACGATTTTTCCCTGGAATTTGTGCGTCGCCTCTACACTCTCCTCTCTGCAGCCGGCATCGACTACATGGAAATGGGCTACAAGAATTCTCCCGAACTTTTCGATCCCAAGGAATATGGTCCGTGGAAGTTCTGCGACGATGACCTGCTGTGGAAAGTGAAGGACGGTATCGACTCCAAGATGAAAATGGCCGTGATGGCCGATGTGGGCCGCGTGAATATGGACGCCGTGAAGCCCGCAAGTGAAAGTCCTTACCAGATGTTCCGCGTGGCAAGCTATGTGAAGAACATCGACAAGGGTATCGACATGGTGAATACCTTCCACGAAATGGGTTACGAGACCACCCTCAACATCATGGCGGTGAGCCGTGACCGCGGTCCGGAACTGGACGAGGCTCTGCACCAGGTGCAAGAGGAATGCAAGGCCGATGTCCTTTATCTCGTCGACAGTTTTGGAGCGTTCTATCAAGAAGACATCGATAAGGAACTGGCCCGTTACAAGAGCATCGTGAAGAACAAGAAGTTCGGTTTCCACGGACACAACAACCAGCAGCTGGCTTTCAGCAACACCATCCAGGCTATCATCAACCACGTGGATTACCTGGACGGCTCCGTGTCCGGCATGGGCCGAGGCGCTGGCAATTGCACTACGGAACTGTTGCTCAGTTTCTTGAAGAATCCCAAGTACGACTTGCGTCCGGTGCTGGATGCCATCCAGGAACTGTTCTTGCCGCTCCGCGACAAGTACGAATGGGGTTACATTATCCCGCAGATGATTACGGGTATGCTGAACCGCCACCCCCAAGATGCCATCGCCATCCGCAAGACTGAGGACAAGGACAACTACCGCAAGTTCTACAATCATATGATGAATGATTAGCCTTATCCATTGGCTGGCCGGACAGCCATATTCCGCCTTGCGGCAGACAAGCGGTCATCTCTTTTGGAGGTGACCGACGCTTGTCGTTTATTCAACGGGGTTGGGGATGGTTTTCCAGGAGTGACGCTGGACCGTTTCGGCGACCGCTATCAGCTGCAGTTCTTTTCTGCAGACGCGGTGAAGGATTATGAACAAATTAAGAGCACCGTTTTAGACTTGCTCCAGCCGGAGTTTCTGGTGGCAAAGTTCCGTACCGACCCTTCGGGCCGTTCGTTGGAACACCCCCGTATGGATGTGGTGGCGGGTTCGACGGAACTTGCCCGCGGGACTATTCGCGAAGGCAAGGCCCGCTTTCACGTGGACCTCTTGGACACGGTGAATCCGGGGCTGTTCCTGGACATGCGGGATGTGCGTCTGGAAGTTTGCGAGCGGTTCGGCAAGATGTCTTCGGAAGCTGCATCTGGTAGCGACGGAGCCGCCGAAGGTTCTGGTCGGGGGCTGCGATTCTTGAACCTGTTCAGCTACACCTGTTCCTTTTCGGTTCATGCCCGCCTGGGTG
>CALATK010000296.1 GCA_937891805.1 uncultured Fibrobacter sp.
AGACCCCGCACTCCTCGTCGAAAAGGTGGACGGCGCCTCTACCTTCAAGGTTTCGGGCCGTGGCATTCTGCACCTCACCATCCTCGTGGAAAACATGCGTCGTGAACTGTACGAATTCACCATCGGATCCCCCCAGGTGATTTTCCACAACGACGAGAACGGCAAGCTCCTGGAACCGGTGGAAGACTTCAAGGTAGAAGTGCCCAGCGAATTCAGCGGCGCCTGCATCCAGGAAATCCAGCAGCGCAAGGGCGAAATGGTGAACATGGTCACCGACGACAACGACCGCGTGTCCCTGGAATTCATCGTTCCTTCCCGCGGCCTTATCGGTATCCGCCCCAAGCTCCTGTCCCTCTCCAAGGGTTACGCCGTGACCCAGTCCTTCTTCAAGGAATACCAGCCCTACAAGGGCGAAATCCCCACCCGCATCAACGGCGTGCTTATCGCCAAAGAACCGGGCGAAGCCGCCAGCTACGCGCTCTCCAACCTGGAAGACCGCGGCTACCTCATCATCGGACCGGGCGCCGAAGTTTATCCGGGCATGATCGTGGGCGAACACAACCGCGACGTGGACATTACCGTGAACGTCACCAAGGGCAAGCACCTCACCAACATGCGCTCCAAGTCCGCTGACGACATGATCCAGCTGACGCCTTACCGCCGCATGACCCTGGAAGAATGCGTCACCTTCATCAACGAAGACGAATGCATCGAAGTCACGCCCGAAGTGCTCCGCCTCCGCAAGACCGAGCTGGACCCCATTCGCCGCAAGCAGCTGTCGAAGAGACCTGCTGAAGAAGAATAAATGAAATTTCGGAATTCGGAGTTCGGAATTCGGATTTGTTTATTTAAAACGTAATTCCGAATTCACAATTCCGAAATCCGAACTAAACTAAGACCCCTGCTTCTCGCTGGTGCTGAGCAGGTACGCGTTGATAAAAGGCTTAATCTTTCCGTCCAGCACGCCGGCGGTATCCGACGTTTCCACTCCGGTGCGGAGGTCCTTCACCAGCTGGTAGGGCTGCAGCACGTAGCTCCTGATCTGGCTTCCCCACTCCACCTTTTTCTTTTCGGCCATGCGGGCATCCCGCTTGGCTTCTTCTTCAAGGCGGTAGTGTTCGGCCACCATGGTCTTGAGCATCTTGTAGCAGGTCTCCCGGTTCTGGATCTGGCTGCGTTCCGTCTGACAGCTGGCCATAATGCCCGTAGGCAAGTGGGTCATGCGCACGGCGGAATCCGTCTTGTTGATGTACTGGCCTCCGGCACCGCTACTGCGGTAGGTGTCCACACGCACATCCGACATGTCCAGGTCAAAGTCCACGTCTTCGTGTTCAGGGTAAAGGTACACGGCGGTAAAGCTGGTGTGGCGTCTTGCGTTGGCGTCGAAGGGACTGATTCGCACCAGGCGGTGCACGCCAATTTCAGAACGCAACAGTCCGTAAGCGTTTTCGCAGGTCACCTCGATGGTGGCACTCTTGAGGCCCGCGTCTTCGGCCTCCTGAAAGTCCACCACCTTGAAGTCCATCTTTTCCCGCTCAAAGAAGTGGGTGTACATGCGGAACAGCATCAGGGCCCAGTCTTGCGACTCGGTGCCACCTGCGCCAGGATGTATGGACATGAGGCAGCTGCAGGCGTCGTCGGGCCCGTTCAGCATCTTCTTGAATTCCATCTCCTCGATGCGGGCCTTCAGGGCGGCAACGTCCGCCTCGATGCTGGCCGTAAGCTCGGCGGAGTTTTCGTCCTTGGACATTTCGTAAAGTTCGGCCAGGTCATCGCAGGTCTGGGAAACTTCTTTCCAGCCGTCCAACAGGGAACGCAGGTTCCCTATTTTTTTCATCATGGACTGTGCTTTTTCCTGGTCGTTCCAGAGGTTCGGGTCGCTGGAATCCTTTTCCAGCACGTAAAGCTCTTCGGTCTTTGCCTCTAAGTCAAAGATACCCCCAGAGCTTGTCTATGCGGGAGCGCAGTTCAATAAGCCCGGTGTGTGTAGTTTGGAACATAGACATTAAACTTTAGTGGTTAGGATCTAGAGGCTAGGGGCTAGAGGCAAGCATCATGGCTTCGCCATCCGATATAGACGCAAAGCGTGTGCGACTTTCATCACTAGATCCTAGTCTCTAATTTCTAGACTCTACTTCGCTCCGATGGCCTCGGGAGGAGTGTACTTCTTGTCCAGGTACTGGACCTTGTAAACCTTTCCAAGTCCGTCTAGATAGGCCTTCAGCTGCATCTGACGGTCCTGTTCGGCCTGCACTCGCAGAATGTAGTCAATCTGGTGCTTGTAGCTTTCGTACTTGCCATCGTTCTTTTCGGTCAGCATGAAAATGCTGATACCGTCTTTCTCGGTGATAATGTCGGAAATGTCACCCACGTTCATCTTGGCAATGGCCTTCACGTAGGCATCTCCCTTGGACTTGGCAATAAACTTGTTCATGACGCCGCCGGTCTTCTTGGCTTCGGGGTCGTCGCTATAAATGGCGGCCAGCTGGGCAAAGGTGGCCTTCTTGCTACGGACCTGGGCGGCAAGTCCCTTTAGCATATCCTTGGCATCGCTAATTTCCTGGGCCTTCTTGCCCTTGGTGCTCACAAAGATGCGGGCGCCGCTCACGGTATCGCTAATGGAGGCCTTAGACTTGTTCAGTTCCCAGAAAGCCTGGCGCTGCTTTTCAGTGGGTTCTGCCGGGTAAGGCACCTTCTTTTCAAGCAAGACTTCGCTCTTCAGCTGGTCTTCGATCTTTTCCTTGAACTGGGCCATAGTGGTGTTGGACTTTTTCAGTTCGGCCTGGAAGGCGGCATCGCTAGGGAACTGAGCCTTGAAAAGGGCAGAAACACTGTCCACCTTGGCGGCAGAGACCTTAATTCCCTGCTTCTTGCATTCCAACTTGACCAGTTCCTGGCCAACCAGGTTGTCGATTACCGCATAGCGCAGCTGGGTCATCATCTCGTCGGTGAGTTTCTTGCCCCGGAACTGCTGGGCCCCCAGCATCTGGGCAAGGCTATCGATCTTGCCACCCGAAATGCCCACCTTTTCCACGCGAATCACGTCAAAGCTCTTGCCATTCATCAACTGGGCAGAGGCCACGGCAGCCATAAGCAGGACTGCGGCCATACCACGAGAAATCAACTTAAAAGAACGCATTATTTATCCTTGTTAAAGATTTTAACGGGCATAATATAGCAATTTCACTGATTCGGGAGCCACCCATTTCACACCCAGGCGGCAAGGATATATATTTATAGGGTGAATTTCGACGATTCCAGATTTATTCAGGTCCACCACCGCAACGTGTGGGGGGAGTGGACTTTTGTCTTTGACGGAATCAAGCTCTGCGGTCTCAGATTCCAGGGCGGGAAAACGGCCAGCAGTCTCAAGGCCTGCGCCTACGCCGAACCCGAGGCGGTCGGAAAGGTCCGGGGCAGAAACGCCCAGGTCTATCAGCAGGCCAGGCGGGAACTGAACCTCTACCTGGCCGGAAAAATCAAGAAATTCACCATTCCCATAAAAATTTACGGCACAGAATTCCAGACAAAGGTGCTGGAAGCGACGCGGAACATTCCCTACGGGGAGACGCGGACCTACAAGGAAATCGCCGAAGCCATCGGACACCCCCATGCGGAACGCTCCGTCGGGAACGCCCTCCACGGGAACCCTCTGCAGGTGGTTGTTCCTTGCCATCGGGTCGTGAGCAGCCACAAGGGAATCGGAGGCTACGCCCTCGGCACAGACCTCAAGCGAAAACTACTTTGTATGGAAAACGCCATCCAGAACGAATTGGACCTGGAATAAAAAAAGCGACCCGCTTTTAACGAGTCGCAATCTTTTGCACCGAAAGTGCCATCATTTTGCTCGAAGCAATCCGTAGGAATGCGACCTCAAACCTCAAAGGCCGAAGGCCGCCCTCAGAACCTACAAGTAATTTTGCACCGCAAAATTACTTATAAAGCGGGTGCTTCTTGCAGAGAGCCACGATTTCTTCGCGAATCTTCTTGAGAGCAGCATCGTCGTCCTTAGCCTTGATAACGCGGTCGATGATGAGGGTCACTTCGCGGGCGTCTTCTTCGTCGAAGCCACGGGTCGTGATAGCGGCAGTACCAAGGCGAACACCGGACGGGTCCATCGGCTTGCGCGGATCGAACGGGATGGTAGAACGGCTGCAGGAGATGCCGACCTTTTCCATGGCCACTTCGGCTTCCTTACCGGAAACGCCCTTGGAGGTCATGTCCACCACGATGAGGTGGTTGTCGGTACCGTCGCTGATGACCTTGTAGCCCAGCTTCATCATTTCGTCGGCCATGGCCTGGGCGTTCTTGATGACGTTCTTGGCGTAGGTCTGGAATTCCGGCTGCAGAGCTTCGAGGAATGCAACGGCCTTACCGGCGTTGATGTGATCGTGCGGACCACCCTGCATGCCCGGGAACACGCCCTTGTCGATTTCCTTGGCCAAAGAAACTTCCTTGAGTTCGCCCTTCACCATCTTCTGGATGGTGCGGTCCTTGCACATGATGATAGCGGAACGGGGGCCACGGAGAGTCTTGTGGGTGGTGGTCGTCACGATGTCGAAGTACGGCACCGGAGAATCGATTGCCTTACCGGCAATGAGGCCAGCGACGTGAGAAATGTCGGCCATGGTGAGGGCGCCGACTTCGTCGGCGATTTCCTTGAAGCGCTTCCAGTCGAGGTTGCGGCTGTAGGCAGAGAAACCGGCGAGGATCATCTTCGGCTTTTCGCGGAGAGCGATTTCGCGGACCTTGTCCATGTCGATGCGGCCCGTTTCCTTGTCGACTTCGTACTGCACGAAGTTGTAGAGCATGCCGGAGAAGTTCACCGGATGGCCGTGAGAAAGGTGTCCACCGTGGTCGAGCTTGAGGCCGAGGACCTTGTCGCCCGGTTTGAGGACGGCGAAGTACACGGCAGCGTTGGCCGGAGAACCGGACAGCGGCTGGATGTTCACGTGGTCGCAACCAAAGAGCTTCTTGCAACGTTCGATGGCCAAAGCTTCCATCTTGTCGATCACTTCGTTACCACCGTAGTAGCGCTTGCCCACGTAGCCTTCGCTGTACTTGTTCGTGAGCACGGAGCCCATGGCTTCCATGACGGCCTTGGAGGTGTAGTTTTCGGAAGCGATGAGTTCGATGCCATATTCCTGGCGTTCGGCTTCTTCCTGGATGATGTTGTAGATTTCCGGATCGGTCTGTTGCAGTGTAGATTTGAGCATTTAGCTACTCCTTGATTTGTACGGCGCAAATGTAGTAAAATAGAGCCTAGAAACTAGGGGTTAGGGGCTAGTGATGATAACAGAATCATCAAGATTCTCGCTTTCGCGAGAATGACGCAGACAGGGCTCAGTAAGAATCTATTTGATGCTCAACGAGTTACAGAATTACGGCGAAGGAATGTCTTTCGGTTCACTTCGTGACGGCGATTGCTCTCGCTACGAACCTTCTGGCCAAGGGCATTGAATTTGGCCGAAGGTAAGGACAGCGATTCATCCACATCATGTCTCTGATTTCCAAATTTTCCCTTAAGAGCGGATGTGCCCTTCGGCGCACAGCCTGTCCGGTAAACGCCCCTCATGTCAAAGGCAATCATGTCAATATTAGGGCCGCCGTCAGACGTTGTTGATTCAATAGTGAGGGTGAAATCCAGGGCATCCACCCACACATTTTCAATGTAAGCCGTATCCCAGTTATCCCAAGACTGAGTTGGCGGAAAATCTACATCATAGGTAAAATTGTCCACCGTTATTTTCATGGGCCTAGAAACGGAACCTCCATTGGAATACCGGACCAGCAATTTCGCACTTTCGGCAGACTGGTCAGAGGTGATACGGTAAACCGCCTTGGAGGCTTCGGCGTTTGCAATATTGAAAAATCCTTGACCCGTATAACCCTCATGGTTGGAGTCCGTAGTTCCTTCTCCATCCTCCGGCATGCTCATATCGATAGGCGACAACCAGACACCGCCTGTTTCGCCCGTATAGCAGAGTTTCGGGTCGATGGTTGCTGCACTACTGCTGCTATTTTCCGTTGCAGAAGATGAACTGGAGTGAATCATTTCTTCGCCATGAGCAGTCTTCTGGCACGCCGCGCCGCCCTCAAAGACGGCCGTATAAGTCGCCCCACGGTAAAGCGTTTTATTTCCGTAATAATTAGAATCTGCCGTCAGCAGGTTGCAATCGTCGTCGTACCAGCCTTGAAATTTTTTCCCAAAACTTCCGGGACTCACATGCAAGGTAAGTGGGGCACCGCCGGGCAGTTTCTGATTGTGGGTAATCAAGCCACTGCTATTGGAAACATTGGCCTTGACCGTAAAATCGTAACGGGGCTTCAGAGCCGACACCAGCCCCATCATACTAGACTTGGCCTCGCCAGAAAGGTAGTCCTCGTTCAAGGCATTTTCCAGTTCCTCGGCAATCCACTGGCAGTGTGCAATGGAGCCCGATTCCTGGAAATGGGTATTACCGTCATTAGTGACGCCATCGGCGTAATTGGGATACTCCCCCTTCAAGAACATCTTGAACTGGTAACGGGAAACATAATCGGGATTCCAGTTTTTGCTGTAGGCATTATAGGACTTGGCATTCAGATTCACATAGGGAATATGGTTCGACTTTGCCAGTTCCAACATCTTGCCAACTACGTTGTATTCCGTGAATACGTTGCGGCCATTTGTCCCCATGTTCATATTCATGGGAGTCACAAAAACAGGTGTGGCACCCCACGCCTTGGCAGAATCGACGTATTGCTGAAGCCAATAGCCTAAAGAATCAAAAGGCACCTGACGACTACTATTTCCAAAATAGCGGTCATTATGACCCCACTGGATAAAGAGGAAGTCCCCTTTTTGGACATCATTTTTCAAGGCGCCCAATCGGCCCTCTTGAATAAAAGTCTTGGAACTACGGCCACCAATAGCCACGTTGTTCATCCTGACTCGGGAACCATCAAAAAAAGAACCGAGAATCTGTCCCCATCCGGTTTGTGGATAAACATTATCCCTATAGGTGCAGACGGTAGAATCTCCTACGATATGGATGGTGAAACTGGTAGAATCCCCCAAGGCAACCAGGAGAAATGTCGCAGCAATGGCTAGAAATTTCAACACCGACTTCATGACTATTTTACCTTGGCCCAAGTGCCGCTGAACCTGACACTCCCCTGCCGGACCAAAACACGGTAAAGACCGGTGATTTTAACCATGGAAGATAGCGATATGTCAGTTGCATTTTCAACATGCTCTTGGGCCACCAGGCGTCCAGTCATGTCATACACACTCACATAGGCCGGGCCACCACTAGGCAACTGAAGTCTTTCGCCGCGTAGGCCCATCGCGACTTCGCAGTTATCGTCATTGGCGCGGCAAACATGGTCTACACTGAAACCAAAAGCATCGATATTCGGCCCACCATCAGAAGTGGTTGAAATAAACTTCAATTCCCCCTTTCCCTTTACCAGATCAAGGTTCACAAAAGCCGTGTCGTAAATTGACCAATCACCTGTCGGAGGACAATCTACTAGATAATCATGATCCAAATAAATGTTCAAAGTCCTAGAAGTTTTTCCGCCATTGGCATAGATAATCCCCATGGTCACATAACCAGCCGAAGGAAATTCCATTTCGTAAGAAGCAAAGGAGTTTACCTTGTTGTCAAAATTCCAGTAGCCCGGTCCAAAGGAAAAACCAGCGTTGGAGCTTTCAGTCCAACCGACATCGTAGCCATCCGGTTTAGAGGCATCAAACCAGATTTTCATGTCCTTGTTAATCTTGTCCACATCTTCGACATTCACGATGCCTGTAGGAGTCACTCCCTCAATTTCCTTGGGAACGCCAATCGGGAAACTTACCCGGGCGGCTCCATTTCCACCATAAATCTGAGCCTTTCCTCCGCCATAAACGGCTGTGTACTGAGTCGAGGCGGCTCCCATCGTGAAAGTGCAGATATATTCAGATTTAGCGGTGGTCACTGAATTTGCACACTTGTTTCCCTTACCATCGAACCAACCCACAAATGTTTTGCCCTCCTTGGGGGTCGTCTTCAAGGTCACGGGCATTCCCGCCGGGTAATAGGAACTGACGGTCGTGGCCTCTGCAGAACCCGCAGGACTCACCTTCACGTCCACCTGGTACATGGGGGCCAAATTTTTTGCAAGATTCCGAACTTTTTCGTTTGTGTGGACACGCATCTGCTCTGTGGTGATGCGTCCAAATACAGTAGCACCATTCTGCTGCAAGTGAAGGTTATCATTGTTCCCATCGACATAAGTGGAATACTCGCCCTCGTCCAGCACCATATTCACATAGTGAAGGGCATAATACTGCCCCACCGACAAAAGGTAATTACGGGAAAGGGTATCCATATCAATCAGGGGTACATTCAGCGAAGCCGCGATTTCCCGGGCCAGAATCGGATAGCCGTGATAGGATTCATAAATGGAATCTGGAAGCATGGAGGGTTCACATGCCTTATACCTATCGGTGGACATGCTACAACGGTAATCACTTCTACGGACAGGGTTAATTATAATAGGCGTCGCTCCGGCAGCAAGCGCCTCGTTGGCCATAGCCGTTGTCGCCGTTACAAATTCTTCTTCGTTGCTATAGTTACGATCATTTATGCCGAACTGGATAATTACAAAATCACCGGATTTAAGGCTAGACTTGACTGCCGACCAATTCTTGTTGTAATAGGTCATTGCAGCCGTTCCGCCAGCACCCTTGTTTACAACAACCACATTGTCCGAATTCCAGAAATACTGGAATTCCTGGCCTATACCCCGCTTAGGATAGTAGCCCTCGTTCCAGTCCTGCATGGTGGAATCGCCACACATGTAGATGGTAATCTTGGCACACACCATCGGGACGAGGAACATCGAAGCGACAACGAAGGTCTGCCAGATTCTGGAAAGCATCGCCTAATTCCTAAAAAAGGCCCGCTGCACGACCTTGCCGTCGAACTTCACCTTCATCACGTACAGGCCTTTCGGTAGAGATTCCTGCCCCGCAAAGAAGACGGATTCCCCAGCCAAGGCATTTTTGGACGAGCCTCCAACCAACGAACCGTTCAGATTGAAAAACTCAACCTGCACATACCCCGATTTGGAAACATACAGGGCGCCCGTAGAGGGATTGTACCGAAGGTTCCCGCCAAAGGCGTTATTTATGGCAACTGATGACGGACTATCTTCCTCATTTGAAGTTTGCTCATCCCCGACCATGTAAATATCTGGCTTGGTCAGCTTTTTCACCATGTCGGGCAGGTAGTAGCTCACATGGGGAGGCTGGTTATAGGCCACATTCTGCCAGGCCACACTCACGCGGTATTGCGGGTCGTGCATCAGCGTGTAAAGCCTGTAGGGGCTAGTTACCGGAGTCGAGAACACGATGATTTTATTCTGGTCGTCGCCGGCACGGGTAATAAATTCCTCCCGCCAATCGCCAAAGATATCTGCCACCAAGCAGGGATTCGCCTTGGTATAATTGTTCAGGGAAGACCCTTCGACATTGTAAAAACTAAAATAGCGGTCTACCGTCTTATTCGAGGAATTCCATTTCTCCAATTTCCCGCCCACATTATAAGCATATGTTCCGGCCTTCGGTGAACCGGATGCGTCAAGAAGTTCGTCTTGCAGGTCGCCGTCGAAATAAATGCGGAAATTTACCGAAGGAGACGTAGTCGAAAGGGTCGTTCCAGTTACCGTGCGGATTCCGCCGCTGGTGCCAGACCACATTTCAAAACCACGGTTCGTGGAATCGATATCCGCAGCAAGGCCACGACCATTGTCGCAACCAGAATGCGTATTGCCGTTTTTATCTTTACAGGTCAAAGAAGACTGGAGCGTTCCCCACACCACATTGCCATCTTTGTCGCGAAATTCTTCGCTATACTTGTTGTCAGTTTCTTCGTGAACGTCGTAAACTTCTAATCCCGGTTTGTCCGGGTCCATGTCGGAGAGGTGCATGGCATCGCCATGACCAAAGCCGGTGCGATAAAGAAGGGTTCCGTCATGCTTGAGCGCCGCAGAGCCCATGACAATCTCGTCAAAGCCGTCGCCATCCAAATCGCCTACAGAGAGATTGTGGTTTCCTTCGCCATAAAGTCCCTGGTCAGCCTTGTCGGAACTGTGGAGCCAGCGTGGTTTCAGTTCTTTTCCGTCAAAGTCATAGGCGGCCACAAAAAATTCCGTGTAATAACCGCGACTCATAATGACGCTAGGGTGAACACCATCGAGATAAGCAATTCCTGCAAGCATGCGGTTATCGCGGTTGCCATAGGTATCGCCCTTGATTTTTCCGCGGGCGGGCCAATAATCGATGGTGTGGATAGCCTCGCCGGTCTTGCCACTGAACACTGTCAGGAACTCGGGACCCGACATGATGGTTCCCAAGGTGGTCCGGTAATCCTTGGAACCGTCACCAATGACCTTCCCCTTGCCATCTACCGTACCGTCGCTGGTCTTCATGACAATTTCGGCGATACCGTCGCCATCCAAATCATAGACCATAAACTGGGTGTAATGGGCGCCAGCGCGGATGTTCTTGCCGAGGTCAATACGCCAAAGCAACTCGGTACTTTCCGCGTTCGCTTCAATCTTATAGGCATCGATTATCACATTGCCTGTATAATAGCCCTCCTTCGCTTCCGAATTATCCCTGGAATTATTCGGATCCCATTTTACGACAAGTTCATAACGGCCATCGCCATCCAAGTCGCCTACGCTCATATCGTTTGCAGAATAAACGTAATCCGTTCCAGAAGGAGTCGTTCCACCAGCAGGAGCCGAAAGCTTGTACGTCCGGTAAGGGAAGGTGACCTTGCTGGTGCCGTCCTTGTAATTCTTGTCAAAAACAATTTCCGCCGTGGATTTGGAACCTTCCTTGCCCGAGACAACGGCTGCAACCTCATACTTGGATGCTGCCGTGCCAGCGGCATCCAGGTAGTTCGTTCCCGCATTCTTGGAAATGGATGCGATTTTTTCACCATCGCGATACAGGTTGAATTCCGTATCGGGGCTTTCGGTACCCAGCAGGCGCCAACTGACCAACACCCCCGTTCCCACGTTCGAAACCGCAAGCCCTCGCGAAAGCTTTTCCATCTGGCGGGTGGCGGCAGAAGTTTCGACCGCAAAAATAGGGGCAAAGAGGAGACACACCGTCAACGACAGTGTACCTGAAAGCATCTGTGTTTTCTTTTTCATATCCAACAAACTCTCCAACACGAATATAAACAAATGATGACGGTTATAACACCCTTCTTGGGAGGATTCCCTTGATAAATTGTCAAAGTAAAAGCTTTTATTTCACTACAGGTTTGTTAAACCGATTTTACAAAACAGCCTTTTTAGCCACATTTTGGTTAAAAAACCAAGATTATCAACCATTGAGGAGTTTCTTTCACAAGATCCTCGCTCTTTTTCTATAATTGACCCCAAATGCCCAATTGGTGGAAAAATTTCTCGTGGGAAAGACTTTTCGACGCCATTGCCGACAGGTCCCCCACTTTCGTGAAGATTATTATCGTTACAGGGAAATCATTCCTGTACTACCACGGCATGACCCGTGCGGCAAGCCTTACCTACACCACCCTGGTGGCTGTGGTTCCCCTGCTCATCCTATTGACCTCCATTACCCTGGCGGTGGGTCTTGCGAACTTCATGTCGGACTACCTACCCATTTTGCTGGATATTCTGAACCTGGACTGGCCCACGGAACCCATCATGGCCCTTGTGAAAAACGCCGAACACGTTCCCATCGGAAGGCTCGGTTTTATCGGTGCTCTGGGTCTGTTCGTCACCTTCATTCTCGCCTTTGGCAGCCTGGAGACCAACTTCAACGTAGTGTGGGAAAACAAGATTTCCAGGACGCTAATCCGCCAGATTGAGGTTTACACGCCCTTCCTGGTGATTTTTGCAGGTTTCATCGGTATGTTCGCGGGGTTCGTGAACCACGTGCAAGACGTGCTGAACATGATTGTGGTGGACGGTTTCCACTTCTCGCCCGAGGTGCTGAAGGTGCTTATTACCGCCTTCTGGTATGCGGCCTTCCACGGTGCTACCATGCTGCTGATTTTCCTGATGCTCTACGCCCTGCCCTCCAGACCCAAGGGTGTGAGGCCCTATTCCCGAAGCCAGCTTTTGCTCTCCTCGCTTTTATCTACGGTCGTTTCCTGGTTGGCCATCAACATCTACGTGAAAATCCTGATGCTCATCCAGACCGCCATGGTGACCCGCATGTCCATTTTCTACGGGTCGCTGGCGTTTTTGCCCTTGATGCTGTTCCTGATATTTGGAGTCTGGTCCATTATCCTTTGCGGAAACAGCCTGGTGTGGACCATCTGCCACTGGCCCGAAGCAGCCCAGAAGACCTGGAACTGGAAAGCTACGCTGGAAGATGTCCATAACGGGAAGCAGTCGGGCAGCGAAGATGAACAAGCCTAACTTTATTTCTGTACGCGGTTGCAGGTTGCACAACCTGAAAAGTGTGGACGGCCAGTTCCCGCTGGGTAGCGTGACGGTCGTTTGCGGGCCTTCGGGTTGCGGAAAGTCCACCCTGGTGCTGGACACCCTCCACGGGGAATCCAAAAGGCGCTACCTAGAAACCCTCTCCCCCTTCGCCGCGGACTTTTTAGGCGGATGCAGGGTGATTCCCCTGGAGTCTGCCGAGAACCTTCCAGCAAGTATCGCCGTCGAGGCCTGCCACGGGGAGACCACCACCAAGTCCTACGCCCTTTCCCTTTCGGAATGCGACGCTCCTCTCCGGACACTTTTCGCCCCTCTGGCCACCCCTGCCTGCCCCATTTGCGGCAAGCCCATGGAGATGACCTCGCGGGAACAGATTATACAGATCATCGCCCAGATGCCTACGGGCAGTAAAATTCAATTTCTGGCCACCGTAGAGACAAAAAAACAGAACCTGGACAAGCTTTCGGCCCTGTTCCTTTCCCAGGGCTACACACGGGCCATGGCCGACGGCGAGACCGTCTCCCTGGGGGACCTGACCGAAGAGCAAAAGAAGGTGCGGCCCAAAGTTTTCCAGATTGTGGTGGACCGAGTTATCGTCAGGGAAAATTCCCGCACGAGAATCGCCGAAGCGGTGGACGCCACGCTGAAGCTCACCCACCACAAGGTGGCGTTACTTACAGAAAACGGGGTTGCAGAATACAGTACCGTTCCCCACTGCAGGGACCACAAAGAAGCAGAAGCCCCCGTTCTCCACGAAAGGATGTTTTCCCCCTATTCCCGGGAAGGGGCGTGCCCCGAATGTAAAGGAGCCGGAGTGGACGAATCCGGCGAGACCTGCGGCCACTGCGAGGGGCTCCGGCTCCAAAAATTCCTGCTGAATTCGGGAATCGTGACCGAAAATGCGTCAGGCAATTTCGTGTCCTGGAGGCAGATTCTGGAGACACCCTTCCAGAATCTGGGCGGGCTTATCCGTGACACCTTGAGCAAGCGGATTTCCAAAGGCAAGTTGCCCGTGCTGAACGCCCTGCTGGACCGTATTGACGCCATCAACCAGCTTGGAATCGGCTACCTGACGCCTGGGCGCTCCGGAGCCACACTTTCAGGTGGCGAAATCCAACGGTTAAGACTTTCAAGCCTTTCTACGGGGCTACTGAACGGACTTTTGATCTGCCTGGACGAACCTGCCAGCGGGCTCCACAGCAACGACGTGGAAAAACTCTGGAACGTGCTCCGGCAGATTCGGGACCGGGGGAACACGCTGGTACTTATCGACCACAACCCCTCCCTCATCCAGAAGGCGGACTGGATTATCGAAATGGGTCCCGGCGCCGGAGAAAAGGGCGGAGAAATTCTGTTCCAGGGCAAAGCGAAAGATGTGCTGGAAAATCCGGAATCGCCTACGGGTAGGTGGATTAGGGAATTAGGAATTCGGAGTTCGGAATTCGGAATTAATACTTTGAAAATTAATCCGAAGGTTCCAAAGAAAAACGCCGCGGCAATCCATATCAAAGATTTCGCCATGTACGACATGAATCCGGTGACGGCGAATTTTCCCCCCCAGAAGTTCAGCGTCATCACCGGACAAAGCGGCAGCGGAAAATCCACCCTGTTCTTCAAAAACCTGGTCCCCCGTGCAGAAAAAGGAGAATTCCAGAACCTGGGCATAGAGGCCCTGTCCGTGCTTTCTACGGGAGATTTTCACGGCAACCGCCGAAGCACCGTGGCCTCGGCCATCAACTTGGGGTCGCAACTCCGTGACCTGTTCGCAAAACTCCCCGAAAGCAAGGTCCGGGGCTACACCGCCGCAAAATTCGCCACCCACGCTCCCGGAGGCCGATGCGAAAACTGCAAGGGCGAAGGCGTCATCTTTGATCCGGCCGGCTACGAGGAATCGGAATGCCCCGTATGCCTGGGCAGGCGTTTCAAGGACGAAATCCAGGAAGTCCGTTTCAAGAGCCTTTCCATCGCCGACATCTACGACCTGGAAATCGGCGAAGCCTACAAACTGTTCACCAACCTGAAGCCCTTTGCCGACAAGCTGAAACCTCTTGTGGATACCGGCCTGGACTACCTGAAGCTGGGGCAGACCACGGCCCACCTTTCAGGTGGGGAACGGGCAAGGCTTCGGCTCTCTATTGCCCTTGCCCGTGCGAAGGCGCTGGGCACGCTGTTCCTTTTTGACGAGCCTGCGCGTGGGCTGCACCAGGGCGACATCCGCCATCTGTTGGACCTGATTCGTGGGCTTACCGAGGCGGGCCACACCGTTATTGCCATCGAGCACGCCCAGGACTTCGTAAACGCCGCCGACTACGTGCTGGAACTGAAACGGGGGTAAAGATGTTTGCGGCCGAACTATTGACATCCCCGCAAGTCCTGGAATTTATCCGCAACGCCCTCAAGCGCAAGCTGGATGCATTGCAGGTTTCTACAGCCTTGAGCAAGGCGGGCTACAGCAACGAAGACCGTGCCGCCATCATGGACTACATGGCCCTGCTGTCGAAAATTCAAGAAAAGTTCGGTTGTCTGCTCGTAAACGACAAGAATAAATTTCTCCTGTGCGACAAACTGGCCTTGGAACAGAGTACCGCCCAGGACATTGGCCGCTGGAAGGCGAACCTGTGGTCTGCAGGTAACGATGGCGATGACGGCAAATCTGGTACAAGTACCGTCCACGACCTCTGTTGCGGCATGGGAGGCGACAGTTTCTTTATACCAGCCTCTTTCAAGGTTGTCGGTGTCGATCTGGACGAAAACCGCATCGCCATGTACCGTCACAACATGGGAACCATCGGAAAAACTGCAGAAGTTATCTGCGGCGACGTGCGGGAGGTGGCAAAAATAAGGGAGATGCCCGCCGGAGTTTATCCCGGACTCCGATCCGGGGCGGGCATGACAAATACAGAATTTTTCACCATTGATCCGGCTCGCCGGGCCATGGAAGGCGAAAACCAGCGTGACCTACGGAACCTCACGCCCACCCTGGAAGAAGTGGTTGAAATCAGCAAGCATTACCAGGGCGGCATGGTCAAGCTACCTCCGGGATACCCACCCGCAGATATTCCCGACGGCACGGAAATCCTGTATCTGGGCGGACATTCGGACTGCAGGGAATGCCTGGTGCTTTTCGGGAGCCTTGCAAAGAATCCAGACACGGTCCGTGCCGTGATGATTGGCAAGGACGGCAACGCCCTTGCCGAATGGAGCCGCCCACGGGACCGTTCTCTTGAAACTTTGGACGAAGACCTCCAAGAAAAGCTGGACCGAAACGATTCCCTGGAAGGGCGTGACCGTACCTACCGCACATCCGCCAGCAGGAGCGATCTGCCTATCGGTGAAATCGCAAACTATCTGTCGGAGCCTTCGCCCGTCCTGATTCGAAGCCACCTCTTTAACGCGGTCGCCCTCGCCCACGATGGGCACGCCCACCTGATTTCGGAAGGAATCGCCTACGTAGCCAGCGACAAGCCTCTCCCTGCGCCTGGATTCACCAGCTACGAGATTGGCGCCCATTCGGAAATTTCCACCGGGGCAGTCCGCGCCATGCTCAAGGAACACGACATCGGAAAAATCACCTTGAAGTTGCGGGGAGTCAAGTTGGATCCCGACGCCGAAATCAAGCGTCTGAAGCCAAAGGGCAAGAAATCTGCCATACTGTTCTACACCCGCGCCGCCGGCGAAAAAATTGCGTTATTGAGCTTAGATCATTGATTTACTTTTTAATAGATTCTTTTTTGCGAACATTCATTTGGATAAACAAAGCCAATTTCTATATTCACACTCTAAAAAAGGCGATTTGAGGAAAATAAAATGAAAAAATTTTGGCTATTTACCTTGTTTACGCTCTGTCTTTGCGCTTGCTCTGAAAATTCAAATTCATCGGAATTTCAAGACGAATCAAGTTCCTCATACGACAACTCGGCATTCTGCTACGATGAATACGGCTTTACGAAAAAAAATGGTTGGACTGAAGACATTTCCGACAGTAGTTATATCATTGACTACGTTTGCGACCACATGTCGCAACATATGAGAAATATGTTTTCCTTCTATGCAAGATGCGTGTCATCCAGTTACAACAAATCTGAAAACCACATTGACATGAAGATTACCACAGAAAGCGGCTACAAATATATATGGGCAGAACTTGATGGATGTAAATACAAAATCGGAAGCGACGGGGATTTTAAGGCATGGGTAGCGGGATTAAGCGAATGGTCTCTCGATGACTGTCTTTGTAACGAGGAAGATTTCGCAACCTACTACAGAAAGGCATCTCCTAGCCCCGAAGACGGTAGTTCTAGCAGCCATGTTCCCGTTGAAGAAAGTTCTAGTTCCCTTACTCAGCCCCCTCCATCAAGTTCCGGCGGCAGGCTTGTCTGTTACGAATCGGAAACAGAATCCGCTTGCATTTACGTGTACGACAGTTCCAGCAGCAATGGTTCTATAAAACCCAGTTCAAGCACTAGCGAAGTAAACACCTCACCCTATACTTATACATACTATGGAACGGGTGACCTACACCAGAGCCGCCAAACTATCAACATCACAAGCGACTGCGTCAATGCCACATGCTTTGAAGATTTCGAAAACTTTGACTTTGAAAACGGTACTATTAACTCTTACAACTCAGGAGAATCTGCATACGGCGGTAGCGGACGGTCCATCGACATCGGAGACAATCAATACACCGTGCTCCCTTGGCGGCTAGACAAGGAAATTAAGAACGGATCGCTGGATTTTTTCTTCAAGCCAAATGCAGATTTTCTTTCCTCTGGCAATAAAACAACAGCCCTCGCCGGGAACGATGGGGCACGCATGTCCGTATTCATTTATAACGGAGTCCTTTATTTTTACAAAAACATCCCCAACAACCCAATATTCCTTTCAGCCGAAGTTGACCTAAAAAACGAATGGATCCGCATTACCGCCGAATGGAACGAGGCAAACGGCGTTATAGCACTGTTTTTAAACGGGGAGTTGATAGCCCAAAAAGACACTTACTACGGACACTACGAACCATCTTCTCGCGGAGACTACGACAACGTATTCGTCCTAGGTTACAAGAGTTCCTGCTGCATGGGGTCAATCAGCGACGAAATGTTTGCCCAAGGTTCTTTTGACAACGTGCAAGTAGTCACACACAACATTTTCGAAATAACGGAATAATGGAAAGCGAAAGAAAAGACAACAACTATTTGTTTGATTCCGGGAACCTTTCGGAAGGCGTCCTCGCCAAGAAGCACCGCATCGAAAACGACCCCAGCGCCCGCACCAACATCATGGATTATCTGCCCGGCATGGAAGTTATCCAGTCGGACATTGCCGAAAAGGTTCTCTCTGAATCCGAAAATTACGATTACAGCAAGTACACCGGCAAAGACGTGAAGCGCGCCCTGGAACATGAACGCTGCACGCTAGAAGACTTCAAGGCGCTCCTTTCTCCGGCGGCTGCTCCGTACTTGGAACAGATGGCCGCAAAGGCGAAAATCGAAACCAGCAAGCACTTCGGCAACAACGTCTATTTCTTTACGCCGCTTTACATTGCAAACTATTGCGAAAACTACTGCGTCTATTGCGGGTTCAACTGCTATAACCACATCAAGCGCATGCAGCTCACCATGGAGCAGATCGAGCACGAGATGAAGGTGATTGCCGACAGCGGTATGGAAGAAATCCTGATTCTCACGGGCGAAAGCCGCGCGAAAAGCAGCGTGGAATACATCGGCGAGGCCTGTAAGCTTGCCCGCAAGTATTTCCGCATGGTGGGCGTGGAGGTCTACCCGGTCAACGTGGACGAATACCGCTACCTGCACGAATGCGGCGTGGACTACGTGACAGTCTTCCAGGAAACTTACGACAAGGTGCGTTTCGAACAACTTCACCTAATGGGTCACAAGCGCGTGTTCCCGTACCGCTTCGATTCCCAGGAACGCGCCCTCATGGCGGGCATGCGAGGAGTGGCGTTCTCCGCACTTCTTGGCCTTTCGGACTTCCGTCGCGATGCGCTTGCCTCGGCACTCCATGTGTATTTCTTACAAAAGAAGTACCCGCATGCCGAGATGAGCTTAAGCTGTCCGAGACTGCGCCCCATCATCAACAACGACAAAATCGACCCGCTGGACGTTCGCGAGAAGGAACTCTGCCAGGTGCTTTGCGCCTACCGTATCTTCTTGCCGTACGTGGGCATTACGGTTTCGAGCCGCGAAAGCAAGGAATTCCGCAACGGCATCGTGAAAATCTGTGCGACGAAGGTTTCCGCCGGCGTTTCTACGGGTATCGGCGACCATGAAAGCAAGTACAGCGGTCACGACGACGGCGAAGGCGGCGACGAGCAGTTCGAAATCAACGACGGTCGCAGTTTTAACGCCATGTACAGCGACATCTCGGGCGAAGGTTTACAGCCCGTATTAAACGATTACCTTTACGTGTAAGAACTAGTAATGGTAATTAGCACAGCCCTTCGGGCCATAGGTCGAGAAACAGACTCCGTGCTCTGTAAGGAGTGCGCCCCCCGTTCCACTCCCGGCGGTACTTAGCTTTGCACCGTTAGGAAGCAACCCAACCTCTACAGAATGACTGGTGGGATCTCTTCCAGTCCACTGAAAACTCATAGTCAAGCGATAATTAGTTTTATTGCCGCCTTGTGACGATATCCCTGACAAACCAACCGACTTTCCATTATTTAACTCCCTGCTGATAAACATCGGTTCTTTGGGGAAGGTCCGATAATCTGATCCGTTATTATAGGGGACAGAATAGAAAGTCTCACCATCTTTTTTCCAGTCGTCTTTAGTAGCTCTCGCCATAAGAATTTCAGCGACACCATTAAATCCAGATTCTTTTAGAGCATCATACCATGTTCCACTGGTCCCGACCAACGAACTCATTTCCGAGTTAGCAGTGACGCTAGAATGCTTTCCTTGCACATTGTTAGGGAGATCCGGACGCACTTCTACGATGAACAATTGCACCCCAGATTCCGATTTTAAGGCATTCTGCAATTTTGTGAGATTCGCTGTGGCATCTTTCCCGGAAGACACAAAAGCACTATTGTACAGGGCGTCTTCATTTTCCACCAAGGCCCTATTCAACGCATCTCGCAAATAGAATAATTTTAGACGGTCAATATTCTCTCTGGACCGTTCAATTGCACCTAGAGCAATCGGGACTGCAATACCCGCAAGTAAACCCATGATGATGATAACCACCATAACCTCAATAAGGGTAAAACCCCGCTTGCTAGCAGTGGAAGAATCCCGTAAAGAAATACCTAAACACATACTAGACCAAAATATACTTAAAAAAATGGGAAGTGGTACACGCGCCACCCCAAAACAGGCAACACGCAATAGTCCAAATTGCACTATTCAGGTCAACAACAGGCTTTTTTTCTATTATTCCAGCCATAATGATACCTCTCGATACCACCCTTTACTTCATCACTGACAGCACCTGCGTGCCCGAAGACCGGTTCTTACCTGTGGTGGAGGCCGCCTGCAGGGGCGGCGCCACCATCGTTCAGCTGCGGGAAAAAGACCGGAGTACCCGCGAATATATGGAACTAGCCCGTGCCACCCACGAAATCACCGCCCGGTACGGAATTCCGCTGATTATAGAC
>CALATK010000297.1 GCA_937891805.1 uncultured Fibrobacter sp.
AAATGGCGTTTACCAGCGTGTATTCTCGGCTGGTAAAGCCGTCTTCGCAGACCAGGTGGTGGGCCTCATCTACGATGGTCATATCCCAATCAATCTTGAGAAGGTCTTCGATCAAGGCGACCTGCTTGATGAGAAGCTCCACGGAAACGATAAAGTTGTTGCCCCTCATAAAGGGGTTTGGTTTGGCCTCGTCTTTTTCTACGTTCACGAAAATGCTCTGCATGTAACCATCGTCCACCAGGGTGAACAGCTGGTTGAAGCGGCGCTTCATTTCTACCATCCACTGGTGTTTCAGGGTATCGGGAACGAGAATCAAGGTCTTTTCGATACGGCCACGGGCCTTGAGGGCATGCCAAATCATGCCCGCCTCGATGGTCTTGCCCAGGCCCACCTCGTCAGAGAGCATGAGCCTCGGAAGTGCCGTGCTAGAGCAGGCCCTATAGCAAAGGTAATACTGGTGAGGAATCTTATCGACCCGAGGGCCAATCATGCCACGCACCGGAGAGGATTGCCACTTGCAACTTAAAGCCAGGGCTCGGCTACGGCGGTCAAAAGCCTTGGAAGAAACGTCACCCTGGGAATTACCACCGTAGATACCGTCGGCACCCACATTGGAAAGGGCCTTGAAAAGGTCAACAACGCGGGCCCCCTGTTTTGCCACCAGGTCCGATTCCTTGATTTCCTTGCCGCCACGGCCAACATAGACAACTACGCCCGCTGATTCCCGGAGAGATTCGATAACGAAAGATGCTCCCTTCTCGCTTTTGGCGGTCTCCCCCGGATTCAATACGAAACGCTCTACGGGAGCGCTATCCGTGCGGTAAATTCGAGTCTGGTTTAAAAGGGGAAAGCGGAAGACGACGTTGCGGCCCTGCAATTCCGAAACAATACCGAGACCCAAGTCCGGTTCCGATCGGCTCACATAACGCTGGCCAGGCACAAATATATTCATAGCACCCAAATCTAGAATTTTTTTAGCGTTCATTGTTGTTGTTTTAGGTCGAAAAGAACAGAAATCGGCCCTAAATAACATCGATTTTTTTTCTAGATTTGTAAAGGATATGTCATGGTTTTTTATAGATGAATCCATCACCGAGGGTGAAAGGCGGCAGGGCCCCTATACCCTGGACGAGATTCTCGGTTTTGTAGAAGCAAAAAAGATTACGGACGACACCCTGGTCTGGCATTCCGGCGAAGAAAACTGGAAGCCCTGGAAGGACACCCTGGAGGCAAAAACACACGCCTCCAGAGAAGACGCCCTGCAAGACGCCATCGAACAGCTCTTGAAGCAGACCCAGACCGGAAAGCATTACGCCGGATTTTTCGTGCGGCTGGTAGCCTATATCATCGACAACTTTATCGTTGGGCTGTTCGGCGGAATCGTGCTGTTCATCATGAGCCGAACACATTCCATAGACCTGGACAAAATCCAGGGCCTTGCGGCAGCTTTCCTTGACGACCCCACCTCTGCAGAAGCCATGAATAACCTTTTCAATGCCCCCGGAATGTGGGAATTCATGCTGATTTGCTCTATCCTCCAGGCTATCTACTTTATCTTTTTTACCGGAAAATTTTCTGCCACGCCGGGCAAGATGCTCCTTAAAATCCGCATTGAATCGGCCCAAGGCGAAAAACTCAGCTGGGGGCTTTCTTGTGTGCGCTACATGGCGAGCATTTTTACACAGTTTACACTTACCTTGTACGGGCTCGGCTACCTGATCGTATGCATTGATCCCAAGCGCAGGGCGCTCCACGACTGGATTGCACGAACCCGCGTTGTTTACAAGGACTAGGAGATTTGTATGTACCGTTTTGAAGTCCATCAAGTAAAGAAACCTCTGGAAGGCGAAGTAGAAATTTCTGGAGCGAAAAACGCCGTGCTGGCGGTGATGGCGGCAGCACTCCTCGCCGATGGCGTTTCCGAAATCACCAACGTCCCCCACCTGAAAGACATGAAGACCATGAGCGATGTGCTCAGGGTCATCGGCTGCCATATCAGCGGTGAAGCCCATGTGTTAAAAATTGACACCCGCCAGGCAGATCACCTGGAAGCTCCCTACGAACTGGTAAAGACCATGCGCGCAAGTTTTTACGTGCTGGGGCCTCTGGTGGCCAGGTTTGGACGCTGCCGCGTCTCGCTGCCCGGAGGATGTGCCTGGGGGCCCCGTCCTGTGGACTTGCACCTGAAAGGCCTCGAGGCACTGGGCGCAAAGATTACCCTTACCCGCGGCTATGTGGAAGCCACCTGCGAAGGGCGGCTCCCCGGCGGAAACTTCAACTTTCCCATTTCCAGCGTTGGCGCTACGGTGAACGTGCTGATGGCTGCCACCCTCGCCAAGGGCACCAGCGTGCTCCAGAATGCGGCGCTGGAACCGGAGATTGACAACCTGGTGGATTTTCTGGTGTCTATGGGTGCAAAAATCCAGGGCCGCGGCACACGAACCCTCACCGTGCAGGGCGTAGAAAGCCTGCGCCCCGGCAAGTGCTTTACCATTCCCGACCGTATCGAGGCAGGCACGTTCCTGTGCGGCGCGGCCATCACCCGTGGCTGCGTCAAGGTGAACAAAATTATTCCCGAACACATCGCCTCTACCCTGGACGTTTTCCGTGAAATGGGTTGCAAGGTGGATGTAGGACCCGACTGGGCCCAGGTAGATGCCCGCGAGCTGGAACTGAAACCCGTAAGCATATCTACACTTCCTTTCCCCGGTTTCCCTACCGATATGCAGGCTCCCATGATGGCGACCCTGGTCTCCGTGCCCGGCAACAGCCTGATTCAGGACACCGTCTATAACGACAGATTCAAGCATGTGGCAGAACTGGAACGCCTGGGCGCAAATATCCAGATCAACGGAAACACCGCCACCATCAAGGGCGGCACGCCTCTCGAAGGCACCGAAATCATGGGCTCTGACTTGCGGGCCACGGCAGCCCTAGTGCTTGCGGCTCTTATCGCCGATGGCGAAAGCACAGTAAGCCGCGTGTACCACCTGGACCGCGGTTACGAAGATTTCGAAGCCAAAATGGCAAAGCTGGGCGCTACCGTTATCCGCCACAGCGACGACGAAGAAATGGAATAGATTCTAGGGCTATTTGCCCATTGGCTTTCCGCCCCTGGGAGGTGGATTCGGCCTGTCACCCATAGGTTCTTTGTCCTTAAAACCAGGGCGACCGTTTCCGGGATTCGGGTCGAACATCTCCCTTTCGCGGGGCTGGTTTTTCGGGAATTCCCCTTCGAAACGGGGCCTTTCGTCACGATTTTTCAATCCGTTTTGACGCATCTCGCTACGTTCGGACGGCGAGGATTCGCGAAGTTTGGAAAGAATCTGCTCCCTGGCCTGCTTGCGTTCTTCGCGCATACGTTGCCAGTCTGCACGCTCCTGCTGGCTTAAACCCGGGGTTTCCTTGGAGAATTCCTGTTTTTCGGCAGGGGTCGGAACGTAGGATTCAGGTGCAGAGGATTCGTCGGCGGCAAAAGAAATTGCCGTCGCGAAGAGAATTGAGGATATGAATTTAGTCTTGTTCATACCCAAAGATTTGCAAATTCCGTGCCAAAGTTCCATGTTGACCTCTCGTCTCACTTAAAGTCTTCCTTTTTCATTCCCAGCCGTTCCATAATTTCTCGCAAGACCTTGCGGTCAATGCCGAGAATGGTAGCCGCCAAGGTCAAGTTCGCGTTGGAGTCCCGCAGAGCGTTGCCTATGACTTCTCGCTCAACTGCCTCTCTCGCCTCTTTCAGCGTCCTGGGCGATTCCTTCGCGTCTTTCTGGATAGTTTCAAGACCCAAGTCCGCCGGCTGTATCACACCATGAACCGCCTGGACTAGCGACTTCTGGATTTTATTTTCCAGTTCACGGACGTTTCCCGGCCAGTGGTAGCTAAGCAGGGCCTTTTCGGCATTGCGACTGAGCTTGAACTTGCCTCGCCCATACTCTGCGCCGTAGCGCTTCAAGAATTCCTCGGCCAAGAGCACCACATCTTGCCCCCGTTCCCGGAGAGGCGGCACCTGGATTGGCATGACCTGAATGCGGAAATACAAATCCTCGCGGAATTTCTTTTCTTTGACAGCCTCTTCCAGGTCCACATGGGTGGCAGAAATCACCCGCACGTTCACGGGAATTTCCCGGTTGTCCCCTACACGGGTAATGTGCTTTTCTTGCAGCACCCGCAAAAGTTTAACCTGCATGTTCAGGGGCAGTTCCCCGATTTCGTCCAAAAAGATGGTGCCACCGTCGGCTTCTTCGAAATACCCCTTGCGGTTATCGACGGCTCCCGTAAACGAGCCCTTGGCATGCCCGAACAGCAGCGATTCGATAAGGTATTCCGGAATAGCCCCGCAGTTCACCGCAATGAAAGGCTTGTCGCATCTGGGACTGTGGTTGTGCAGGTAGCGGGCAAAGACCTCTTTGCCCGTGCCCGTCTCCCCGCGGATAATGACCGGCAGGGGCAGGGGCGCCAAACGATCCGCCAGGGCTACAAGGTCTTCCATGTCCTTCGACGAATAGACGATGCCGTCTTTGCGGACCACGTTCTTGAGCACGTCCAGGGATTCCTTGTCCCGCAGGCGGTCAAAGGCGGCAAAGGTAATCTTTTCGCAGACCGTCACAAAGGAATCGAACAGCTTGCTGTCGGCCTCCGTAAATGGTTCCGTACGTGCGGCCCGCTGCAAATACAGGTACCCTGATTCGGAATCGGGAGTCCGGAATGGCGAAACCATGATGCTTGTCAGCTGGTTCTGCACAATGGACTTGGAAAGGTCTGCCGAATCGTCGTCCAACTGGTTCCAGACGATGGCTCGGTTCTCGCTCTTGGCGTGCCGAACCGCAGAAATAGAAATGGAGACCTTTTCAGGGTCCGAAAAATGGAGAGGGACTTCGCCGCCAATATCCAAGACGGCTGCGTCTGCATTCAGGACTTCACGGGCGATATTCAGGATTTTCGGGAAAAGGGTATCCGGCTCCTGTTCGTCCAGGAGAATCTTGACCACGTCAAGCATTTTCTCTGTGGCCACAAGGGAATCCGGATTCATCATTCACCTTCCTCGGGTTTCAATCGTTCCAGCACGCCCTCCAGGTTCGGCATTTCCACCGAATCGGGAGCGGCCTGCATCTGGCTATCCCTGGTCTTTTGCATCAGGAGCGCCCCTGTTTCATCTACAGAGGTTTCGCTCCTGCCAAAGAACGCAAGAAGGGCCAGAACCAACACAATCAAAATAAATAGACAAGCCCCAAAATAAAAGACTTTTTTGCCCTTTTTCGGAGAATTTCCAGAATTCAAGAAGGCCAAATCCGCTTTTTCGAGAATTTTTGTCTCGTTTTTTTGCAAAATCTCGGAAATTCTTTGGCCAAAATTTTCCAGGGCGCGGGCCAGCTGAACCCCTACACCGCCATGCTTTTCTAGGGCGATTTCCAGCAGTTCGTCCAGCTCTTCCAGGTCTTCTAGGCGGGCATCTGGACTGGGCTCAAGAAGCCCTTTCCAGAGTGGTTCCAGCAAGGACAAGTCTTCGGGAGAAAGGCCGACTTTTTTCGCCTGGATTTTTTCTAGAAGGGAAAGCCCGATTTTTTCGGGACCCAGGTTTTCCATAGCCCCGCGAATTTCTTCGAAGGTTTCGCCTTCAAGCAACGGCTCTCCTGCAACCCAGAAGGACAGCAACGCACCAAGGCTGAACAGGTCCGACTTTTCGGAGGGGGCAGCTCCCGAAAACCGCTCAGGAGCAGAATAATGCAACGCACCCGGCCCGACGATTCCAAAGTCCATCAGTACAGGAGACGCTGAACGGTCAAAGAAAACGTTGGAAGGATTGATGTCCCCGTGGGAAATCCCCGCCCCGCGCAAGGCCTGCAGGGCCGTCACAATTTTCCGTAAGGAATGGAGGGCCACGCCAAGGGGCATAGGGGAAAGCTCTTTCGAGGAAACTCCATCGACATAGTCATAGACGATGTAGGGCCTCCCCTCCACCGCTCCCGATTCCAGGATTCGGTAGACTCCAGGCACGTTCAGCTTCTGGAGTTTTTCGATAACCGAAGCGTCGTTCGAAACGCCTGCATTGTACCACTTGAAGCTGTAGGTCTTGGAAGATTCTCCCTGGACCTTGTAAATGCAAGCCTCGCCTCCCTGGTGAATAAAGCTTGCCGATGTAAAGGAACGGACCAAATCCATCTACAGCTTTCCCGATTCTATCATGGACTTGAGGGAATCTTCGGCGACGGCGGTCCAGTGCCTGAGCACCCTGCTGGTCGAATCCCGCTGGAGGCCCATGGACCAGATGTCCCAGGCCGCCGGAACGTCTCCTTCGTTCCAGTACAGGTTCCCAAGGTTCACGTAGGCCGACATGAAGGTAGAATCCCTGGTGATGGTATAGATGTAAATGTCCTTGGCTTCGTCCGTGCGGCCCAGGTTTTCAAAGATGAGGGCCTTCAGGTTAAAGCTGTAGAAATTGCTGGAGTCAAGCGCAATGGAGCGGGCCATCAAACAGCTGAAAGTTGTACCTGAGATCGCTCTGATTGATGCGGGTACGCAGCGCATCCTCCAAAAAGGCAGCTGTATCCACGCCTGCAACACAAAAGCCCTCCGACAGGTCGTACCGCTTGGCGGTTTCGCCCTCCCAGTACAGATAATTGTAGGTCTGACCGCGCTCATCGGTCAGCGTGCCGTCAGGCTCTGCAATGACCGTCCAGCCGTCCTTGTATGCAGGATAAGTACAAGTCAAATCTCCGTCAAGGGCAAGTTCTACGGAAACCTCCGTTTCCTCCTCCGGGTAGAGATAGATCACGGGCTTCTCCGCGGCAGGAGCCTCGGG
>CALATK010000298.1 GCA_937891805.1 uncultured Fibrobacter sp.
AGTCAGCGGCTGCGGCCCAGCCTTTGCCTATCTCTTTATTGAGGCCCTGGCTGACGGCGGCGTGGCCTGCGGTCTGCCCAGAGCCACCGCCCAGAAGCTGGCTGCACAGATGGTCTCCGGCTCGGCGGAAACGTCGCTGAAAGGGCTGACAGGACGCGGTCCGATGCGCGATCTCTATGATTTCAATTTCCGTCAGTATTCCGCGTATGTGATATGTTCGCGCGCAATCCCCGCCATTGAGGATGGCCTCAAGCCGGTGCAGCGCCGCATTCTCCACACCATGTACGAGATGAACGACGGCAGCTTCCACAAGGTGGCGGGCATCGTGGGCGACACCATGCACTACCACCCCCACGGCGACGCCTCCATCTACACGGCCCTCGTGAACATGGGCCAGAAGAACCTGCTTATCGAGCCGCAGGGTAACTGGGGTAACCCGCTTACGGGCGACGAGGCCGCCGCCCCGCGTTACATCGAAGGCAAGCTCAGCGACTTTGCGCTGGACGTGATGTTCAACCCCGAGACTACGGAATGGATTCCGAACTACGACGGGCGTTCCAAGGAACCGGTGACGCTCCCTGCGAAGTTCCCGATCCTACTCGCCCAGGGCGTGGACGGCATCGCGGTGGGCCTTTCCACCACAATTCTCCCCCACAACTTCAAGGAACTGTGCCAGGCGAGTATCGACTACCTGCGGGGCCGCAAGTTCACGCTTTACCCGGACTTCTACACGGGCGGCATCATCGACGTGAGCGAATACAACGACGGCCAGCGCGGCGGACGCCTCAAGGTCCGTGCGAAAATCGAGAAACTCGACAACAAGACGCTGGTCATCCGCGAAATTCCCTTCGGCACCACCACCGACAGCCTTATCGACTCCATCGTGGCGGCCAACGACAAGGGTAAAATCAAGATCAAGCAGATTGTGGACCACACCACCGAAAACGTGGAAATCCAAATCCACCTGCAGGCAGGTTCCGACCCGCAGGTCGTCATCGACGCACTCTACGCGTTTACCGACTGCCAGACGACACTTGCCGCCAACAGCTGCGTGATTATCGACAAGAAGCCGAAATTCAGCAGCACCACGGAACTTCTGAAGCTCAGCACAGACCACACGGTGCACCTGCTGGACTGGGAACTGGACAACGAGCTCAAGCACCTGCAAGACCAGTGGCACATGACGAGCCTCGAGAAGATCTTTATCGAGAAGGAAGTCTACGAGGTCATCAAGAAGGCAAAGACCCACGACGAGATGGTCCAGTTGATTGACGAAGGCCTGAAGCCCTATGTGCGCAAGCTCCGCCGGGAAGTGACCCGCGAAGAAATCCTGAAGCTGGCCGAAATTCCGGTCCGCCGCATCAGCCGTTTTGACCGCAAAAAAGCCGACGAATTCCTGGAAGAACTGGACAAGAAGATTGAAGAGGTGAACTACAACAAGGAACACCTCACCGACTACGCCGTGAACTACTTCAAGGAAATCCTCAAGAAGTACGGCGAAGGTCGCGACCGCAAAACAGAAATTGGTGAATTCGGCCAGGTGAGCGCCGTGCATGTGGCTCTTGCGAACCAGAAACTCTACGTGAACCGCAAGGAAGGCTTCCTGGGCACCGGCATGAAGAAGGAAGAATACCTCTTCGACGTGTCCGAATACGACGACCTCATCGTATTCAAGGCCGACGGCAGCTTCAAGGTGGTGAAGGTCTCCGACAAGGATTTCGTGGGCAAGAACATTGTGCTCGTGGAAAAATTCAACAAGGACGACGAGCGCCACATCTACAACGTCATCCACCAGGACGGCAAGGACGGCACCGCCTACATCAAGCGTTTCAACGTAGGCGGCGTGACCCGCGACAAGGACTACTACATGGGCAAGAACAAGCCCGGTAGCCGCCTCCTGTACATGTCCAGCAACCTAAACGGTGAAGCCGAAGTGGTAGAAGTGACCCTGAAGCCCCGCCCCCGCACCAAGCTGAACTTCGAAGTGGACTTCAGCTCCATCGAAGTGAAAGGACGCGGCGCCATGGGCAATATCGTCACCAAGTACCCGGTCAAGACAGTCAAGCGTATCCGTAAGGGTGTCAGCACCCTAGGGGCCCGCGTGCTGTATTTTGACGCCCTCTCCGGACTCATCAGCACCCAGAGAAGGGGCGACCGCATCGGCGAATTCGGCGAGAAGGACAAGATCCTCATCGTCAAGGAAAACGGCAGGGCCCGGGTTCACGACATGGCAGACCCGATTCTTGTGGGAACTGGCATCAAGTACATCCACAAGTTCGACCCCACCCAGGTCTTTACCATCCTCTACTTCGAGGGCGGAAACTTCAACTACATGGTGAAGCGTTTCAACCTGGAAGGCTGTCCCATGACAACGGAATTCAACCTCATCAGCGACCACAAGGATTCGCAAATGATAGAATTCTTCGCCACAGACGACGCCCGCCAGCTCATGGAATACCAGGTAGGCCGTGAAGTCCAGAAAGAAGAGCTGGACCTGACGGAAGTGGCCGATGTCAAGAGTTACAAGGCTCTGGGCAGCAAGTTCACCGCCAAGAAGGTGAAACGCACCAGCCGAATCAGCCCGGCCGACACCTTCGGCGGCGGCACGGACGATTCTGCCACCGGTACAGAAGTATCTGTCAAGGACGAAGACGACAACGACCTGTTTAAATAGGTCCGTAAAAGTCCGAAACAGACAGACAAGTCAAAAATTAAAGGCCAGGGCATTCGCCCTGGTCTTTTGCTAACACTCTTTCAAGCCGAGAAACTATTCCCAGTCGCCGTCATCACTCTTTGCTGGGGCGGGAGCTGCCGGAGCCTTGGACGCTGCCGGTTTCTGCGACTGCTGGGCCGCAGGAGCCTGCTGCTTAGCAGGAGCCGCAGCGGGTTTGGCCTGTGCAGCAGGCTTCTGTTCTACCTTCTTCGCTTCGGGAGCGGCAGGAGCTGTAGCCTTTTCTGCGGAAACCTCGGAAATATCCACATTACCGATATAATTGCGAATAATGCGGGGAGTAACAAAAATAACCAGGTCCTTCTTGACCACAGACTTACGAGAATACTTGAACAGATTGCCAAACAGCGGAATATCCTTCAAGAAGGGAATTCCACTTTCAGATTCCTGAGTCTCATTACGAGTCAGGCCACCGATGACCACGGTTTCACCGTCGGCCACCACAACTTTTGTCTTGGCTTCCTGGGTACTGATGACAATTTCACCCTTGGAGTCATAGTCATAAGAGTTGTTTTCGGGATGCAGGTCCAGCAAAATACGGTTGTCGCCAGAGACATGGGGCGTTACTGTCAGTTTGATACCCGTTTCCACCAGCTGGGTAGAAGACTCACCGCTATCGTCAATCACGCGGATAGAAACCTTGTCACCCATAAACACCTGAGCTTCTGTGTTATCCAAGGTAGAAACCTGAGGACTGGCAAGCACCTCGGTAGAAGCATCACCCATCAGGTTAGAAATAGCCAACTGCAGATGGTTATCCAGCACACTGGTTGTAATGGCCGTAGAGGCTCCACTTACAGCAGGGGATACACCATTGTTGGGGAAAGAACGGATGGCTGCACTTGTACGGGTGTCGCCGGCACCACTTCCGTTAGGCGTTCCGGCAGTACCGGGAGTAAGGGCTGTGCTTCCCATAGTAGCAGTCCAGTCCACTCCCAGCTCACGAGCAAGTTCGCTGTTCACCACCACAAGCTTAGCCGTAATCATGATCTGGAGGGTTTCAACATCAAGTTCACTCAAGGCATTGTCCATTTGCTCAATGCGGGCATCGGTATCGTAAACAATGATAGAATTGGTACGTTCCACCACGGTAATGCGACCACGATTGGACTTCATGCTTTCAAGCACCTTAACCAGCTCATCAGCCTTGGCATGGTGCACCTGGAAATTCTTACGAACCAGTGGTGCATTCTGCTCTGCCTGGGCTTCCTCGTCTGCAAGCTTTTTCTGTTTGGCCTGGTATGTGCTGGAACGCTGGATTACAATGTACTTGTCCTGAATAAGCCAGGTCAAATCATTGATTTCGCAGATAATGTCCAAAGTTTCCTGCCAAGTTTTCTTGGTAATCTTGAGGCTCATCTTGCCCTTTACATCGGGAGCAAGAAGAATATCCACACCCGCGGTCACAGAGAGAGACCGGAATACGGCATCGAAGTCCATATCCACAAAGGTGAAGTTATACAACTTCTTGTTGGGCTCCGAAGGGCCGCTCTCTGCAGGCTGCTGGGCAAATGATGCCGCAAAGCCTACAGCAAGAAGCAGAATGAGAACGATCTTAGCTACTTTTTTCACTTTTTACCCCCATACTTATCGGGAAGACCCATGGAGTAGCGACGGCTCACACCGAATTCTTGTATCAGGAAGAGCACATCTGTTTCTGTAATTTTCAATACCTTGCCGTTCAAGATCTTATCCCCTTCCTTGAGGGTATAAGAGATGGACGGATTTTTGGCTTCAACCAAAATGGCCATAGGCACATCGGATTCCCAAATAATTCCTACCAGTTCCACCTGGTCAATGTTAATGCCTTCTTCAACCAGTCCCTTCACTTCTACGAAGGGGTCACGACGTCCAAAGGAACTATAAGTGACGCGATCTTCGTACATACCATCCAACTGGCTTGCAATGTTAATCGAACCTTCGGCAAGTTCTCCCCGTTCCTTGTCTACCTGTTTGAGTCTTTCCTGCTGGACAGCAGAAAGTTCATCCTTGTAGCTTACGGAACGACGGTTTACAAATCCCACACGTGCACCACTCTGAACCTTGTAGTAGAGACCAACCAAGTCCAAGTTCACCAAGCGGTCGCCAAATGAAAGGCGATTGATAATCTGGGAATTATCGTTGGGACCTGCGTACATATCAATTTCATCCTCAACCACAATAAGTTCGCGCACCACCGGTTTGAGGTGGAACACCTGGGCTCCGGACACAATCTTCTTACTGTCCTTTTCAAATTTATTCACAAAGGTGTCGAAGTTCTGACTCGCTTCAGCAGCCTTCATCCAGTCACGTACAAAGATTCCTTCGGGTTTTGCCGACCAGAATATGAAACCGTCCTTCTTTATGGCGTTTTCGGAGGTCTGCAAGACCAAAGCTCCATCCTGGACCAAAACAACCGGCCGTAGTCCCACCGGCAACTGGAGTTTTAAGCCATTAGCGCCCCAAGTTGCGGATTTCACAAGGGAACCTGCTCCTATCTTGAATACAGGAGACTTTTGCGGACCGGCAACCCCAACCGTAATGATAGAGGCCTTGTCAGGACCCGATACATATTTGATATCAATAGCATCATCCGTCACCAGCCGGAACTGTTCCATGCCAGATCCCATGAGTACCGTAAACTCCTTGACACCTGGCAGAAGAGCCGATATAGCGCTACTATCCTTGGCAACTTTATCCAGATTTTTCTGTTCGTCAGCCAGGCGTTTCGCCTCTTCAGCGGCAGCCTTCTTAGCAGCCTTTTCTTCTTCGGCTAGGCGCTTCTTTTCTTCGAGAGCAGCCTTTTCAGCAGCTTTCTTTTCTTCGGCTAAGCGTTTCTTTTCTTCGGCTGCGGCCTTGGCAGCAGCCTTCTTTTCTTCGAGAGCCTGCTTTTCGGCAGCCTTCTTTTCTTCGGCTAAACGTTTCTTTTCTTCGAGAGCAGCCTTTTCGGCAGCTTTCTTTTCTTCAAGAGCACGCTTGTCGGCTTCTTTTTTCTTCTGTGCAAAAATCTTAGAAAGCGTCCAAGCCTTGCCCTGATTTCCCTTAAGATTCAGCAAAAATTTAGAGCCATCCAAAGAGATTTCGTTCTTGTCGCTTGCAAGAGACGGGCCTACAGACATTTCGATTTTCAAGAAATCCATACCGCGATATTTATCCTTGAAAACCCTCATAGATTTAACCCATTCGGAGGCAGCGTCTATATCGTAGGATCCTTCGCCCAGAGCAAATTCCGTATTGGAAAAACCAACCGTAAGTTTTTTCGAAGCGGCATCGTACTTCTGGAAAAACGTGGGTAAATCCTCTTCGGATGCAAACTGGTATTCCAGTCCGCATTTCTTGGCATCACAGACAAAACGAACATCCTTAATCTGGGCCGCCAACGAAGATGCAGCAAAAGCAAGGAACAAAAGGATAAACACTTTTTTCATCATTTTGCTACCTTCTTAGATGTATAGGTGGTCAAGTTGAATGTAACCGACATGGTGATGGGAGTCCATCCATGGGTTTCCGCCTTCTGGAGTTCAGCAGCAATGCCGGAATAACGGTTCAGGCGCAAGTTGGAAATTGACGTCGGATAATTGAAGTTCGCAATCTCCGCAAATAGGTAGCCAAGCATGTGGTAACCGGAATTAACCGCAATGGAATAGCGGTTTTCCTTATAATGTTCCTTCTCGCTGCCACCTTCGGGATTAAACCGCTGGATCTGCACCCCCGAACTGCGAAGTACAGAGTACAAGTCCTGCAAACGCAGAGGAACCTTTTCCTCTTCGGGGAACATTTCTTTCAGTTTTTCAAAATCCTTTTCCGCCTGAACCAGCTGCATTTCCAACTCGGCAATACGTTTCTTTTGAGCGTTAATCTTGTCCAGTTCTGCTTGGGCAGATTGCAACTGATTTTCAAGGCTGGTTCGCTCTTGGACAAAAGGATCCCACATATAGGTATATACACAGTAGGCAGCCGCCAAAATCAGGACGATAATGGAGAGGGCGTATATATTCTTTTTGTCTTTCCAATCTATATTACCCATGCTACCCCTCCATTCCCAAATCTTGCTTCAGGAGCACCTTGATAGTGAAGGTATACGCTTCTTCCCCATCAACCTTCGAAGTAGAAATGTTCACCAGCGAAACTTTTTCGACGCTCACCTGCTTCTCAAGCTTCACCATATACTCGGCCACTTCGGAAAAATCAAAAGTGGTTCCGCGCATTTCCAAATCATTGTCGCTTACCTGATTCAAGCTGGTAAGCCACATATTAGGCGGCAGTACCGATGACACGTTTTCAAACAAAATAACCCAACGTTTCTTGCTTACCTGAATAGACTTGAGAGCGTTTATCTTTGTGTTGATAATACCTTGTTTCTGCTCCAAATCGCTAATCTTTGTGAGAAGCGGGCGTTCCCGCTCCACTTCGGCCTTGACCCGATCCAGTTCTTGGTTAAGCCCAGAAAGAGTTTCTTCAATGAAAGAGAACAACATCACTACACTAATCACCGCAGCGATGAGTGCAAGGGTCGGCCACACCACACGACGATCCGTAATCCATGAAAAATCCTTGACTGGCTTACGGTATTCCCTGGGAAGCAGGTTAATGGAAATGCAAAGAGATTTCCTTGTAGCCACGGAGGATTTTGCATCTTCCTTTTTCTTTTTCGTAGCCATTAGAACTTCCTCATCGCAAGGCCCAACGCGGGGGCATAAATATTAGAAAGGCCAAGAGAAATGCCATTTGCACCAAACACCTTGGCATCGCACTCCACATAGCGGAATGGGTTCACTGTGTCAGTTTCAAGCCCTGTGCGCTCTGCTATATAAGCCTTCATTCCAGGGATCGAGGCACCTCCACCGCCCAAGAAGATTTTTCCAAGAGACTTCGAATCCTCCGAAGATTCGAAATAACGGATACCAAACTCAATCTGCGCCATTAGGTCTTCGAAAGCAAGCTTCATGGCTTCTTCTACTTCGGCTTCGGAGAATCCATCCACCACCCCTAGATCGCCCTTCTCAAAAATTTCGTGACACTTGGCAGCATCAATACCCAAATGAGTTCCCAGCTTGGAAATCACCAAATCCAAGGAACCGCCAGTCATGGCACGCATGGAGTGGAAGGCTCCGTCTTGCACAAAGGCAATACTCATCTTCTTTTCGCCAATGTTTACAATAGCGCAGGTGGTATTCAAATCTTCTTCGCTGGCCGTTGCCATATAGGCATTAAGAAGCCCAAAGATATCCACATCAATTGCAGACAGCTTGAGGCCCTTTACCGTAAAGAACTGGGCCCATGAGTCCAGCAAGGCGTTCTTTGCCGCCACCACATTCACTTTTACTTCATCGTTTTCGCGGGAAGCCACTTCGTAGTCAATGACGTTATCCTGGTCATCGAAGGGCGGACGGGACTGGGCGGTCTGGAGAATAATGGCTGCCTCATCTCCATTTTTAGGGAGTTTTACGCTCAACCGGTCCACCAGGACGCCTCCGGCGCCAGCGCCGCAGTTCACAGAAGCCACCAAGTCCGTAGATTCATCCAGAGGATGACGTAGCATAAGCTTGGTCATAGCTTCGCTCAAGAGCTCATAGCCGTCTTTTTCCTTTTTGGCGTTCGGATCTTGGGGTTCGTCACCGCCTTCGCGACGTTGGATTTCGCCATTGACAATGGCACCCTCGGGTACCGGTTCAAGGTCGGCATCGACCACCACCTTACCACCGCGGCTATTATGATAGACTTTAACATACTTGATGCTGTAATGCCCAACATCAATGCCTACGGTCACGCGTTCACCGCGAATCTTAGCTAGCAGACTTAAAGCCAAAATAAACTCCAATCGGAAACTATACTACCCTAATTCTACCTTTATAAAAGTCAAATGTCAAGCAAAAAATTCATCTAAGTCATTGAAAATGAACTACTTAGGACTTTTTTAGGCCTCTTCGGGGACCTTTTTTTGCTTGTGGACCTCGAAAATGTACTGCAGGACCCTCTCCTGGGTCCACCCGAAGGCCCCGAAGAAGGAGGCCGTCAAGAAATAGTAATCCGGAAATTTTGGATTTTTTTGCCCCAAATTGCGCAAAATCTCAATTTCCACATCTTCTTCGCCAAAACTGGGCAATTCGAACTTGATTTTCAAGTGCTGCCCCGAAGAGCAGTCCATCGGAAGCCCAAGAAGGATACCGCCCGCAGATAGGTCCAAAAGCACTCCATTGCTGGTAGAACCATCTTCAAAGGTCGCCACCACCGGGAAATCCACCGGTTCGCGAACCCAACGGCGCAATTGCTTCTTTTCGAGGTTTGTCGCATGAGATAGCGTAAGGCGGCCCGAATTGAAGGATTTGACAGCAACCTTGGCCGTGTATACGGCATCTTCTGGCCGGGTCCAGCGCAATCGGACATTCCTGCCCACCAGGGAGCGCCCCGAACCCACAGATTCGTCGTATCCGACCACAAGCCCCAGTTCATCCGTTCCAAGAATCGTCGAATGGAACATTCGGGTTCCACCGTCCAAAAGAACATCTACGCGATTCGTCTCGTTGTACTGTCTTGTAGAGGTTACTGTAGCGAGATGATTTGCTGCCGTAAAATTCAATTTTCTACGGAGCCTCGCAATAACCTCAAGCACCTCTTTTTTGACATTTTCTTCGCCCTTGAAATCGTAGTAGTTGGACACCGCCGATTCAAAGAGGGTAGCCGTATTCAAGATGGCGTCTTTGTTTTCGTACTTCGAAGAACGGACTAGCTTTTCAAGGACCCTGATTTCATCAGGAAGAAGTCCCAACTCTTTAATCTGAGCATCAAAGAGGGGCGTCCCGAACATGACCTCGTGTTCCCTGCGATAGTAACTGCGCTGAATTTCCCACAGGGCCACCAGTGTAAGCACCAGGACCACAATGCCAAAAATCCAGAACAACTGCAGGGGTTCAATCATTTAGCCTAGACCTCGGTCCAAAGACCGCCCAAATAGGAACCCTTGATTTTGCCAGAGAGTGTTTGACCCAGAAGCGGGCAATTGCGAACCTGACCGGCAAACAAGGACGGAGCTACCACCGTTTCTTCCTTGTCATTGAACACCACAAGATTCGCCTTGGAACCCAGAGACAGGTCGGAAGAATCAGCGCCTGCAATCTTTGCTGGGGCAAAGGACAACAGCTCCAGAGCTCGAGCCTCGCCCAACTTTTCTACCAGAGGCTTCCACAAAGCAGGGAGCGCTATTTCCAGGGAGATTGCGCCTGGCACAGCATCTTCAAAGTTCACTTCTTTATCTTGACGGAGCACCGGATCGTGGTTCACGCTAATAGCGTTCACCGTCCCGGACTTGAGTCCCTGCCACAGAGCCTCCTTGTCGCTTGCCGAGCGGAATGGCATCACCACGTTGCAGTGAGAATCCAGATTGAACAGACAGCTGTCGTCTAGCAACAGGTGATAGATATCCACATCGCAAGTAACGTCCACACCCTGTTCCCGAGCGGTTTCGATTAGCTTCAAGGTTTCACCACAGCTGACCTGCTTGAAATGCACAGGAACTTTTAAGAACCGAGCCATTTCAAGAATGCGGAAGGCGGCGATGGTTTCTGCCACACGAGGAATCCCCTTCATACCAAGTGTATCGGCGTAATGGCCTTCGTGGACAAGTCCATGATGGCGGAGGGATTCGTCCAAAGGCATAAAGAAGAAACGCTTGCCCGTCATGGAACCGTATTCCATGGCAAGACGCAAGAACCTGGTCCGGGTGGCGTCCTGGTTACCGTCGCCAAAGCCCACGGCCCCCTCTTCGGCAAGCTCGATCATCTCCGTTAGTTCCTTGCACTTGTAGCCCACACTGAAGGCTCCCAAAAAGCTGAACGCAAATCCGGCAAAGCTGCTAATCTGCTTGATGGCCGAAAGCTTGCGGGAATCGTCGATGGCATTGTCAGAACTTTCGTAAAGACCACCGTAGAATCCACCACGACGCATGGCATCTACGCCATCCTTGAAGTCGTAGATGTCGTCACGAAGAGGTTCCTTAAAGTCCAGTCCAAGGCCGAAAAGGGCCGGGAGCGCAAGAGCCCCACCGGCATCAAAGACGGTCGCGTCGGTCAAATCTTCCTTGACCCACTTGCCGTCGGCAAGGTTCATGGTGGTAGGAGATTCAAATTTCCCGTTTACAAAAGGGCGAACATTCTTGAGTACAATCTTATTCATGGGCACGGCCTCCGGCCAAAAGGTAAAGCACCGCCATACGGACGGCAACGCCATTTGTCACCTGGTTCAAGATGACAGAATTTTCACCATCGGCGATTTCGCTATCCAGTTCTACGCCGCGATTGATAGGACCCGGGTGCATAATCAGAACCTTGTCCTTGGCGCATTCCAAAAGTTCGTGGGTGATACCGAAGGTGTTGCGGTATTCACGCATGCTAGGAAGCAGGGCGTCGTCCATACGTTCCTTTTGCAGGCGAAGTGCGATAATGGCGTCGGCATTCTTTACCGCCTTTTTCACATCGCTTTCCCAGGTGACATTGGACATGAGTTCCGTGTTGCGGGGAACCAGGGTGCTAGGTCCGCAAAGGGTCACATGGGCACCCATGGTGGTCATGCCCCAGAGGTTACTGCGGGCGACCCTGCTGTGGCGGATGTCGCCTACGATGGTCACGTTCTTACCTTCGAGAGTCCCAAGCTTTTCTTCTACGGTAAGCATGTCCAGAAGCGCCTGGGTCGGATGCTCGTGGGCGCCATCTCCGGCGTTCACGATGATGGCCTTACTGTTGTCGGCCAAAAACTTCGGAACGCCCGTCCCCTTGTGGCGGACCACCACGATATCGATTTTCATGGCCTCAATGTTGCGGAGGGTATCGACCAGAGTCTCTCCCTTCTTGACGCTGGAGTTACTGCTGGTAAAGTTCACCGTGTCTGCAGAGAGCCGCTTTTCCGCCAGTTCAAAACTGGTGCGGGGGCGGGCACTGTTTTCAAAGAACAGGTTCACCACCGTCATACCCCGAAGGCTCGGCACCTTTTTCACGGGGCGTTCAAGGACTTCTCTAAACTGTTTTGCGTGGTCGAGAATCAGGCGAATATCTTGTTTCGATACGCCGCGCAGTCCAAACAGGTGCTTAATTTCAAGTGCGCTCAAGCTAAGCCTCCACTTCTACGAGATAGACGGAATTTTCATTGTCAATGGGTTCGATGTTCACCCGGACTTCCTGGTTCTGTGCGGTTTCAACGGTGAGTCCCACGCAGTCGGGTGCGATGGGCAGTTCCCTATGGCCCCGATCCACCAGAACGCAGAGCCGAACCACCGATGGGCGTCCAAAGTCCAAAATGGCCTGAAGGGCCGCTCGAACGGAGCGACCTGTGTACAGGACGTCATCTACCAGAATCACCACCTTGCCTTCTACGCTGGCGGGCATCTCGGTAAAACGCATTTCCGTAGAGCCCAGTTTTTTGCGGTAGTGGAAATCATCGCGGTAGAACGTGGCGTCCAGGCTGCCGGTCTCGATGGGTTTCCCGAACTTTTCGCTCAAGCGCTTGCTGAGCTTTTGAGCCAGGGGAATCCCGCGGCTTGCCATGCCGAGAACAATCATGTTGTCGGCACTGGGGTGCATCTTTGCAATCTTTGCAGCCATCTCGTCCAAGGCAAATTCCATAGCCTGGGCCGAGAGGAGTTCTTGAAGACTTTTGCAGTTGTCTTTCATATAGGCATCAGCGCGGTCGCAAGCGCCCTCTGAGGTGTGAGGTCATTCGCTCCGCTCATTTTGAGGTATTTTCACGCTAGAAGTTAGATTTTTTCAAGGACTTTTTTCTTTTGCACTCCATAAAATACACCTTGTTTTTATATATATAAGCAGGACTTTGCGTTACGTCGGAATGCAGCAAAAAATTGCCCATACCTAAAAGCGTAGCGACCTCATACCCCATTCCTAAAGGAGTTCCCATGTTCAACCAGCTCGACAAACCCCAGGCAGGCGAAACTATCGCCATCATGAAAACCAATCACGGCACCATGAAGCTCCGCCTCTTCGAAGAACGGGTGGGCGAATGCGCCACCAACTTCATCGAACTTGCCAAGCAGGGCAAGTACGACGGCGCTCCCTTCCACCGCATCATCAAGAACTTCATGATCCAGGGCGGCGACTTCACCAACAGGAACGGCACCGGCGGACACTCCGCCAAGGGCCCGGGCACCACCATCGGCGACAAGTACGACCCCTGCCTTTCCCACATGCGGGGCGCCCTCAGCTGGGCAAAGACCGCCATGCCCAACTCCATCGGCAGCC
>CALATK010000299.1 GCA_937891805.1 uncultured Fibrobacter sp.
ACGGTCTTAGCGAAGCAAGAAACTACGGTAAAGGCGGCACAAGAATAGCGCGTCAGTCTGAAATAAAAGAACCAAACGAACCACGTGATAAAGACTTTATTTTACGTGCCGAGTATATGGACCCAGACGCTGACTTAATTGTAGTATTCGGCGGCACAAACGACTCATGGGCGAATTCTCCGATAGGTGAAATGAAGCATGCAGACTGGACCCCGGAGGATCTTGCATGCTATCTTCCGGCCTGCTGCCATATGCTGGACTACCTCACTTCCGAGGCTCCGAAGGCAAAGATCGTCTGCATAGTCAACACCGAACTCAAACCGGAGATCACTCAGGGCCTCATCGATGCCTGCAGCCACTATGGAGCCGGCTGTCTTGTTCTGAAGGATATCGACAAAATCTGGGGCCATCCGAGCGTTGCAGGAATGACAAGCATATCGGACCAACTCCAGAATTATCTTTCCGGCGATATTATAGTCCGGAAACCTCGGTGATGCTGGACGGCTCGGCGCTGCCCATCGGGGAGAACATCGCCCTGGTCAGGCAGGTGGTGGACATGGCAGCGGCATCGGGAACAGGGCTGTTTGTGGCTCAGTCGGAATGTTTCAACCCCATCTTTCTGAACTTTCGCAAGCATTTTTTGGCGGAACTGAACGAGAGGCGTGCTGATGGCGGGGCCGGCTTTGCGGCGGGAGGAATCACCGCGATGGACGGGCACGGCTGCGATACGGCTGGTAATGAACCGTGCCGGGGCGTGCATCTGGAATTTAGGCGCGAACACCGGTACTCCAGTCGCTGTCGCGATGTAAGCGTGATGCTGGACTTGCTTGTTCACGACCTGAGCATGTTCCTTACCATGTTCCGCACCGAAGAGGTGAAACTGGAATGGCTCAGGACAGGCGGGAAGTCGCCCGGTGACGTTGAATTCGATTCCGCCATGATGCGGCTCCGGATTGCCTCGGGCAAGTATCGGGGCGTCATTGCCGATTTCTATGTGAACCGCAACAGTGGTTGCGACGTGCGGACTATTTCGGTGAACTTTGCCCGCCATCTAAGTTCTGGCGGCGGTGTTCCGGAAACATCCTATACGGTAAGCCTTGCCCGGTACACGCCGGAAGGCGAAATCGCCCACGTACCCGATTCCCTGGACAACGAACACCGATTCTTCTTGAAATTGCTGGCTGGCGCCTGCGGGGAGTGGGGCAGGCGTGCCGCCCAGAACGCCGCGGATTGCGTTAGACTGTGCTGTGGGGTGTGATTTTTTTGATTGAGTGAAAGGGGAAAGGCTTCCCCTCGCTTCAGCCCCGCCCCACCCTTAGTGTCAAGCCCGCGTAGGCGGGCTTCTCCTTTACACCCACCCTAGCGGGGCTTTCGCTACCCTTTCTAGCGGGCTTCAGACGCCAGCCCGCAACGCCAGGACTGCAAAAAACACGCGAAATTTGCGATTATTCTGCGCTTTTGGTAATATTTGTAATGTTTGTACTTTGCGTTTTTTGCAAAAATCTAAATCTTGATACCTTGCGTTTTTGGTAAAATTTTAGTATATTGCATAAATGGAGGCATCCAGATGATTACCTTTGAACGCAAGATTTACCAAAAACTGCTGCAATGGAAAGCGGAATCACAGGGTAACGAAGCGCTTCTCATAGAAGGGGCCCGTCGAGTCGGTAAAAGCACCGTCGTGGAAACTTTCGCACAAAGAGAATACAAATCCTACATTCTCATCGATTTTAACGATTGCGAAGTATCTGTCAAGAAGGCTTTCGACAAGTTGAACGACCTGAACAATTTCTTCGCGGTTCTCTCCTACACATACGGAGTGACGCTTTATCCGCGGAATTCTTTAATCATTTTTGATGAAGTGCAAAAATTCCCAAAGGCTCGCCAAAGCATCAAGAAACTTGTCAAAGACGGTCGGTTTGATTATATAGAAACAGGATCACTCATTTCAATAAACGAAAATGTAAAGGATATAACCATTCCTTCGGAAGAGACATCCATCCAGATGTTTCCGATGGATTTTGAGGAGTTTTGCACAGCCTTTGGAAAATCAAACATTTGTGAATACATACGGCAATGCTTTTTTGACAGTAAGCCGTTGGAACAGGGTCTGCACGACGACGCCATGCAGTTATTTAAGTTGTATATGCTTATCGGCGGGATGCCACAATCCATTGCGGAATATCTGGAACACTCCTTCAGTTTTGAATATAGTGACCGACGCAAGCGAAGTATAATTAGTCTATACAAGAAGGATATTCAGAAAATCAAAGGGGCCTACCGATCCAAGGTCCTTTCAACCTTTGAACAGATTCCGGCTTTTCTCTCCAAACACGAAAAGCGAGTGACTTTGTCAAAAATCAAGAATGGAATTAATACCGAGAACACATACGAGAATACCTTTATGTGGCTTGGCAATTCCATGATAACAAACAACTGTCTCAGATGTTCCGACCCCAATGTGGGCATGGCTTTGAACAGCGATGATTCTGCAATTAAGTGTTATATGGGCGATACCGGACTCCTTTTTTCGCACGCTTTTAACGAAAATACAATCACAAACGAGCAACTCTACAAGCAGATTATGAATGACAAGCTTGCGATAAACAAGGGAATGCTTTATGAAAATGCGATTGCACAGATGCTTGTGGCTAACGGGCATAAGCTGTATTTTTACACACGTTATAATCCAATTTTGCATAGGAACGACTTGGAAATAGATTTCCTGCTGAGTGACATGGGTTCTGCGGGGGGCAAAGTTGTCCCCGTTGAAGTCAAGTCGTCCAAGAATTACACTACGACTTCATTGACCGATTTCAACCGCCTTTACAAAAAGAGAATTGCCAAGTCGTTCATTATCCACCCGAAAAAATATTCCATAAAAGAAGACGGAACAATTTGCATCCCTCCCTATATGACTATCTGCTTGTAAAAACGGTTTCTTTGGAGAAGTTCTGTATATAAAAAATCCCGCGAACCATCGCGGGACTTTGTGTAAAGGAGATCCCCGCCTTCGCGGGGATGACAATTAGGATTACAGCTTGATGCTGCAGGCCTTGGCGTGCCAGATTTCTTCGGCGTACTGCTTGATGGTACGGTCGGAGCTGAACTTGCCCATGCGGGCCACGTTGAGGATAGCCTTTTCGGCCCAGGCCTTCTTGTTCTGGTATTCCTTCGCCACTTTGACCTGCATGTCCACGTAGCTGCGGAAGTCGGCGCAGAGCATGTAGGGGTCGTGAGTCAGGAGTTTGTCTGCAATGTGCTTGAACAGTTCCGGACGGTCGGGGCTGAAGAAGCCAGAACCGATCAGGTCGATTACGCGACGCAGGTCGTCGTCCTTCTCGTAGAAGTCGCGGGGGCGGTAGCCCTTGGCCAGCAGGCCGGTCACTTCTTCAACGGTGAGGCCGAAGATGAAGATGTTCTCGTCGCCTACTTCTTCCTTCATTTCCACGTTGGCGCCGTCCAGCGTACCGATGGTGAGCGCGCCGTTCAAGGCGAACTTCATGTTGCCGGTACCGGAAGCTTCAGTGCCCGCGGTAGAAATCTGTTCGGACAGGTCTGCCGCCGGAATGATCTTCTCGGCGAAGGACACGCGGTAGTTCTCCAGGAACACCATCTTCAGCTTGCCCTTGCAAACCGGGTCGGCATCGATGATGGCGGCCACGGCGTTGGCGAGGCGGATAATCTGCTTGGCCATCCAGTAACCCGGAGCGGACTTACCGCCGATCATGATGGTGCGGGGCATGATTTCCTTGCCGTCCTTCAGCTGGATATACAGGTGGATGGCATGCAAGATGTTCAGGAGCTGGCGCTTGTATTCGTGAATGCGCTTCACCTGCACGTCGAAGAACGTGTTGGTATCCACGTCCACGCCCTGAGTTTCCTTCAGGTACTTGGCCAAGCGTTCCTTGTTCTGCTTCTTCACCTGATCGAACTTCTGGCGGAAGGCGGCATCGTCGGCGTAGGGCACCAGATCCTGCAGCTTGGCGGCATCGCGGGTGAAGCCGTCGCCGATGGTCTCCTTGAGCAGACCGGTCAGGGCAGGGTTGGCGCTCATCAGCCAGCGGCGATGGGTGATGCCGTTGGTGATGGCGCTGAACTTTCTGGGGTTCAGCAGGTAGTAATCGTGGAAGGTGCTGTCGCACAGAATCTTGCCGTGCAGCTGGCTTACGCCGTTCACGCTGTAGCACATGGCAACGCACAGGTTGGCCATATGCACCTGACCGTAGCCGATGATGGCCATGTGACCGATGCGCTCCCACTGGTCCGGGTAGCTGAGGAACAGCCGCTCGCAGACACGCTTGTTCAGCTCTTCCAGAATCATGAAGATGCGGGGCAGGGTCTGCTTCATCATGTCGATGGGCCATTTTTCGAGCGCTTCGGGCATGATGGTGTGGTTTGTAAAGGAGATCGTATTGACCGTGAGATTCCATGCTTCGTTCCAGCTCAGACCTTCTTCATCCATGAGGATGCGCATGAGTTCGGGAACGCAGAGTGCCGGATGTGTATCGTTGATATGGATCGCAACTTTCTGCGGAAGCAGTGTGAAATCGCCCTTATATTTGCTCTTAAAGCTGCGGATGATATCCTGCAGACCTGCGGAAACAAAGAAATATTCCTGTTTTAAGCGGAGTTCTCTGCCCTGCCAGCTGCTGTCTTCGGGGTAAAGAATATAGGAGATCGCTTCGATGTCGTTTTTATAGTTGGAGAATTTGCTGTAATCGCCTCTGTTGAAGGATGCAAGGTCAAATTCTTCTTCGACGGGTTCGGAGCTCCAAAGACGGAGTGTATTGACGGAATCCTGTGCCTCATAGCCGAGCATCGGGATGTCATACGGAACGGCCATAACGCCTTCGTAATTGTTGTGTTCAAAAACGAGTCTGCCGTTTTCTTCGCGGGAGTTGATATTGCCGCGGAATTTGATCAGGACAGATTTTTCGGGTCTCTTGATTTCCCAGGGATAACCGTTTCGGAGCCAGTTATCGGGGAGTTCGACCTGATAGCCATCGACGATCCTCTGTTTGAAGAGGCCGTAACGATAGCGGATGCCGTTGCCATGACCGGGAACGCCGAGGAATGCCATGGAATCGAGGAAGCAGGCTGCGAGTCTGCCGAGGCCGCCATTGCCTAATCCTGCGTCAGCTTCCTGCTGATAGATATCTTCGATATTGATGCCGAGGTCCTTTAAGCCCGCTTTGACGATATCTTCAACGCCGAGGTTGATGAGATAATACGGGAGGAGTCTGCCGATCAGGAATTCGAGCGAGAAATAGAAAACTTCTTTTTCGCCCTTCTGTGTATAGAGCTTGCTGGTATCTACCCAGTCTACGCTGATTTTTTCGCGCAGAAGGTTGACGAGTGCTCTATATTTTTCTCCAAGGGAGCTTTCCTCGATGGTTTTACCCATAAGGCGGTTAAATTCGAGCAAATACTCACTCTTGAATTCTTCTTTGTTTGTGTACAACATGTTCTATCCTTTCAAACTTTTC
>CALATK010000300.1 GCA_937891805.1 uncultured Fibrobacter sp.
CGGTTGTCCAGCGTGTCGGTCGGCCTAAGCTTTGTTGAACTTGACGCAGTCGTCATATTTCACTCCTGTTCCACCGAAAAGGTCCAGCGCCGATCCGATGGTAAGGTCAATCTTTCCGTTTGAAATTTCTTTGCAGTGTTCCAGGTCGGCAATGGTCCGCGCACCTCCTGCGAAGGTGAAGGGGATGGGGCTGGACTTCGACAGGAACACGATAAGCTCGTCGTCCATGCCTTGCTGCTTGCCTTCCACGTCGGCGGCATGAATCAGGAACTCGTCGCAGTATCTCGAAAGGTCTGCAAGGTTCTCGGCGGTAATCTCGATGTCGATCAGGGTCTGCCAGCGGTTCACGGCGATTTTCCAGCGAGGGGCCGCACCGTCTTTTCCGGCAATTCCGTCTGCTCCGCAAACCCGCTTGCAGCTCAGATCCAGCACCAGGTGTTCCTTGCCCACGGTTTTGGACAGGCGTTCCAGACGCTCCCGGTCCAGGCGACCCTCGGGGAAAATCCAGCTGGTCACGATCACGTGGCTCGCTCCTGCGTCCAGGTATTCCTTCGCGTTGTCGGCGGTAATGCCCCCGCCAACCTGGAGCCCGCCGGGGTAGGCGGCCAAAGCGGCCTTTGCGGCTTGTTCGTTCCCCTTGCCCAGCATAATTACGTGTCCGCCCCTGATGCCGTCCTTCTTGTAGAGCTCGGCAAACCAGGCGGGGGAGCGGTCCGTCTCGAAATTGGTCTTGAGGCCTGCACCGCTGTCGCTGAGGGAACTTCCCACAATCTGTTTGACGCGGCCGTCGTGCAAATCTATGCAGGGGCGAAACTTGGTCATCAGTCCTTGACCCCCGTTATGGCCCAATCGATTTTTTTGGCTTGGGGCCCTTCGGAACGGCCCCTGTAAAAGAGAATCTCGCCGCCGGCGGCAAGCTTCATGGCCTGCCTTGCCACCCAGCTGTCAATCTTGTCCAGCAGGGAGGCCTTCTGGTATGTCTTGTTCACGGCGAAGGTGAGGGCAGGGACGCCATCTGTCCACTGGATTTCAAGAGCTTCTTTCGGGAATCTTTTGCCGTCGTAATCGCTGCCTCCGTCCTTGAGGCTTGTGGGCCTTGCCACCTTCGCCCCTTCGGGGCCGTTGTAGATGACATACCCCATCAGCTCGCCCTTTGTGCTTAGCGATACCCGCCCGGCATACATGGGGTTACGGGCATTGGTGCTGAAGTTGATGGTCCGGCGGACCATGTCGGTGGCCTGTGCGGATTGCCAGATCTGGTCCATGTAGGCGTAGCCCTTTACGGTAAGGGTGTCGTCGTTGTATGCGATTTTGCCCGACACGCGGCCGTAGGGAATGTGGATGTATTGGCCAAGCTTTTCCTTGCCCACGTTCCACACGCCGTTGCCGATGACCTTGCCCGTCTCGGCGCTTTCAAAAGTCAAATCCAGCAGGAACTTTCCGCCCTTGTCGGCGGTAAAGTAAACCCGGTGGCCCTTGCCCGGCTTGTTTTCCATCTTGTATTCGCCCTTGATGTCGATGGTGCCCGAATTCTTGTCGGCTTTCAGGCGTTCTGGCGGATACTGGCGGCCCACCGTATAGGTCTTGCCTTTGAAGTTCCAGAAGGTCATGTCGCAGGTCACCTTCTGCCCGGATGCCGGCACCTGCAGCAGGGCGTAGTTCACGAAGGCACGGGTGCCGTTGTCGAACACGAACTGGTAACTCCAGGTCTCGTTAAAGTCCTTGCCCACATTCGGGTGGGGCATAAAGTCGCCTACAGTCAGGTTGCGCACGGTACCCTGCGGGGGTGTAACCTCGCCGGCACTTGCAAAAACCGCCATAACGGCCAAAAGCCACACGGCCCGAACTAGGATGTGCGTCTGCAGAGTCATGTTGTAAATGTAGTAAATAGGGGGGTAGGGGCTAGGATCTAGGGGCTAGGATTTAGGGGATAGTTTTTAGGGGCTAGGATCTAGGGGATAGGATTTAGGGGATAGGATTTAGGGGATAGGACAGACGGTTTCAAGAAGTGTCATCCTCGCTGTCATTCTGGAGCGCAGCGATAGAATCACGAGGATCCGCTTGATGGTGAAGTGTTAGGATTGAAAAGAGATTAAAAAAGGAAAATTTATGAGCGAAAAAGAAAGTTTGGAAAGTTTGCTTGCGCGGGTCACGGACCGCCGTCGGGAACTCCTGACTGGCGTGGTGAACCGCCGTACCCGCCATTTCTGCATGGTGCTGGAAGACCTGTTCGACCCCCACAATATTTCCGCCGTTATCCGCACCGCAGAGGTTTTCGGCTTGCAGGATGTCCACGTCATCGAAGAGGACAACGCCTACAGCGTGAACAAGTCCATCTTGAAAGGCTCCTACAAGTGGATGTCTATCTACCTGTACAAGAAACGCATGCTCTGTATGGAAAAACTCCGTGCCAAGGGCTACAAGATTGCAGTGGCCAGCACCAACACCACCAATTCGGTTTTGGATCTTGACCTGAGTCAACCTACGGCTTTTTACCTGGGGAGCGAGTTCCACGGGAACCACCCCGACACCCTGGCACATGCGGACTACGAATTCAAACTGCCCCAGTACGGCATTACCGGCGCGGATATTTTTTACGAGCTGGAGACGGAAGGTGGTATTACCCGCTGTCTGGGTCTGTTTACCGATTTGGAAAGTGTTGGCACCATTGGTCCGATCCGCAGCGCCCGTACCTATTTCAACAACATTGCGGCATCCTACGACGCGCCTCTGGTCCACTGCGGCGGCAGCGATAAGGCGCTGGCGGGCATGTACGATGAGAGCGGCTATGTGGACGGCTGGGAGCATATCAACGAGCAGAGCAACGGAAAATATTTCTTCCGGGATTACAACCGCTATAACAATCAGGGCTACAACTGGGAGCATACGCTCTTTACCGAAGGTGAGAAGCTGCTGGTTGGACTTGCGGATAAGGAAATGAATACCGTCAATG
>CALATK010000301.1 GCA_937891805.1 uncultured Fibrobacter sp.
CTTTACCGACTCGGGGTAGAGCTCGCGGACCTTCGCGTAGAGGGCGGCGGGCAGGTAAACTTCCCATTCGTTCTTTCCGCTGGCGAGTTCTGCCTTGGCGGTGTCGGCCGCGGCCTGCAGTTCGGGTCCCAGGCGGCTGAAGTCGAATTCGAATTCCGGCTTGAAGATATTGAAAATACCCAGGCGGCGGTCACAGGCTTCTTGACACACGGCAAAGGCTTCTACCTTAATGTCTTCCAGGGTGGCTCCGTTTTTCAGCTTTTCCCGGAATTCCGCACTCTTTGCGGCCAGGGCGGCATCGTCCAGGGCTTCCAGGGCCTGTTTCGCTTCGTGAATTTTTGCGATGACGGGCCTAAGCTGCTTCACCTTGCGTTCATGGGGCGTACCAAAGATCTTGTGGAGTACGGTATCGACTACGCTCATTTCATTTCCTTATACTGCCGGGGGCCCTTGCCCGCGGACACTGTTAAAAATTACGGCGAAAAGATAGAAAAAGGTAAACAATCCTTTGCCCTAAAATGCTTGAAATTACAAGACAAATGGCTATATTTCTGCCAAATATAGGGAGTTTATATGGATTGGAAAGTGCTCGCCTTGGCCGGGGTCCTTTGTACCCAGGCTTTTACTGCAGAAAAATACGAATGGGGTAATGTCCGTTTTGACGGTGGCGGATTCGTGTCTGCCGTGATATTTCACCCGAAGCAAGAAAACTTGCTTTACGCCCGCACCGACGTGGGAGGCATCTACCGCTTTGATTTTTCGTCGAAGACCTGGATTCCCCTGATGGATTTCATCTCGGAAAACGACAAGGGGCTTTACGGTACGGAGGCCTTTGCGCTGGACCCCACGGACCCGAAGCGTATTTACGTGCTGGCCGGAACGGGCTACTTTAGCGATGGACGGACCGCAGTGCTCCGCAGCGAAGATTACGGCTCCACCTGGGACACCAGCTATGTGGAAATGCTCGCCCACGGCAATGGCATGGGCCGCCAGACCGGCGAAAAGCTGGCTGTGGACCCGAACAAGACGAACATTCTCCTTTGCGGTAGCCGCACCAAGGGCCTCTACAAGAGTACTGACTACGGCAAGACCTGGGCCAGTATTTACCAGGTTGCGCTTTCTTCTGCGACAGGCAACGGCCTTACCAATGTGAACGGCATCAGTTTTGTGCTGTTCGACGAATCCCAGGGCAAGAATTCCGATGGTTCTACCAAGACGATATACATCGGCATTTCCGCTACCAAGGACAACTTGCAGGTGAGCCATGACGGTGGCGCTACCTGGACAACCATTTCGGGCGGCCCCGCAAACCTGATGCCCCACCGCGCAAAAATCGTGGGTGGCGACATGTATATTACCTATGCAAGTTCAGAAGGCCCCCATAGTGTAAGCAAGGGCGCCGTGTACAAGTACAACATCGCAGGTGGTACCTGGACCAACATTACCCCCTTCCAGGACGAAAGCACTACGGCCCGTATGGGCGACGGAAGCCAGAGCGCAAGCCACGGCTTTGGCGGCATTGCCATTGACCCGAGTGATCCCAAGCACATTGTGGTGACTACCCTCTGTTATTATGGTGGAAGACACCTTTACAAGGATGGAAAGGACAACTATGGCGACCGCATCTATGTCTCAAAAGATGGCGGTTCCACTTGGACTCACGGCCAGGGGTACAATGACGGTGTCAACGTAGATGCAAACGGAACGGCATGGATTTCGGGCAACGCCATCCATTGGGCGGGTTCTGTGGAAATTAACCCCTTCAACAACAAGGAAGCCTGGGTCACCAGCGGAAACGGCGTTTTCCAGACGGATGACATCACCGCGAAAGTCCCCCTGTGGAAATTCCAGAGCAGGGGCATCGAAGAGACCGTGCCTCTTGATATCGTGAGCGTTCCGGGAGGCCCGCTGGTAACGGCCATCGGCGACTATGACGGCGCCGCCTATACCGACATCAACGAAAGCACTCCGCGCCACTCGCCCACCATCGGCACAACCAACAGCTTGGGATACGCCCCCTTGGCAAAGGCCTTTGTGCGGACGGGCCAGGTGACGGATTACTCCACCGGGACGGGGATTACCTCTATGGTCATGTACCGTAGCGACGACAATGCGTCCACCTGGAAAAAACTGGAAACGACCTTGATGGGAGCCCAGGGAACTCTTGCCATGTCTGCCGACGGCAAGGTGATTCTCCACCGTCCAGATAACAGCAGCGACGTGTATCGCACCACGGATAACGGCAAGACCTGGAGCAAGGTGACAGGAATGGACGGCCAAAGTCAATACGCCCGCATTACTCCGGATCCGGTAAACCCCGACGTGTTCTACCTGGTGGATCAGCAGGCCAACTTGAAGGTATCTACCGATGGCGGCGCCACGTTTGCGACTTCTGGAGCCCGCCTGCAGAACGATGCCGCAGGCGAATACTACAACGGCGGCGGCCTCATCCGCACGGTGCCGGGTAGGGAAGGCCACCTGTGGGTTCCCATGGACCAGGCGCAGGTCTGGCTAGCCAAGGGATTCTCCGAAAACGGCCTTGCCTACACCGAAGATGGCGGCAAGACCTGGAACCGCTGCGCGGGTGCAAGCACCGCCATCGCCGTGGGTATCGGCAAAGCTAAAGAAGGTGCCGACTACGAGACCATCTTTATCTGGGGTGCGGCCAAGTCCGGCGACCCGATTGGAATCTACCGCAGTACCGACAAGTGCAAGACTTTTGAGCGCGTGAACGATGACATGCACCAGTTCGGCGGCCCGGGCAACGGAAACTTTGTGCAGGGCGACATGAACAACTTCGGCGTAGTCTACATGAGCACGGTAGGCCGCGGGCTTATCGTGGGCGCTCCCGAAGGCACCAAGTTCATTACGGGAATGAAACGGGTCAACGTGACTGCGGCCGCCCGCATGTTCATTGAAAACCGTACCCTTCATGTGAGTGCGCCTGGCATGAGCAGGCTTAGCCTGTTCAGCTTAAACGGAAGACTACTCTTGAGCAAGGATATGGGCAGTAATGCCTCCGTTTCCCTGAATAAGTTGCCCGCAGGCAAATATATTGTCCGGCTAGAAAACGAAAAGGGCACGGCCATCTTGAACCGCACCCTGATCTTGAAATAACTTTCATAAAGCCGCGAAACTAAGTCGCGGCTTTTGTATTAGTAGTTCTCGGCGTTCACCTCGAAATAGGCCTGGGGGTGTGCACACACGGGGCAAAGGGCCGGGGCCTTAGTGCCCACCACGATGTGCCCGCAGTTGCGGCATTCCCACACCTTCACCTCGCTCTTGGCGAAAACTTCTTGCATTTCCACGTTCTTCAGCAGGGCGCGGTAGCGTTCTTCGTGGTGCTTTTCGATGGCGGCCACCATGCGGAACTTGGCGGCCAGGGGCTTGAAGCCTTCGGCTTCGGCGGTCTTTGCGAACTCCTCGTACATGTCGGTCCATTCGTAGTTCTCGCCGTCAGCGGCGGCCTTCAGGTTCTGGGCGGTATCGCCGATGCCGTCCAGTTCCTTGAGCCACATCTTGGCGTGTTCTTTTTCGTTGTCGGCGGTCTTCAAGAAGAGCGCTGCAATCTGCTCAAAGCCTTCCTTCTTGGCCTTGGAGGCAAAGTAGGTGTACTTGTTGCGGGCCTGAGATTCGCCTGCGAATGCGGCCTGAAGATTCTTTTCGGTCTGAGTTCCGGCGTATTTGTTTGCCATAGATTTTATCCTTTTTTATGATAGTGTTTTTGTGTCTCATATGTGAATATACATTATTTTATAGGAAAAAGCCCAGCGGTTTTGCCGCGGACCCTTATGAGTGCGGATTTTTGTGTGGAAATACGTTAGGGCGCGGCGTTTTCTACGCAGCGGACATTGAATGCATCAGATGTGCCCATGGATCCCTCTATGTTATTTTCGTTGTAGAAAAATTCCTGGATAGCAAGGTAGGGTATGCCCAGCGCGGTTGTTGGAACATCTCCAGAAATAAAGGCTGTTGATACGCCCATATCGATTCGTCCCCATGGTTCACAGGTCATCCCCGTGGCGAGCATCGAAAAGCCGGTTACGTTTGTCGGGGCGACATCCCCGCTAAACCAGACCCAACTGTCGGAGGCTCTTATTGCGCCGAGGCCTTCACTGTAGGTATTCTTCACGTATTCGATGAGAACGTTCCATTCTTCTTTGGAGGGGACATGCCACCCGTCGGGACAAATTCCTTGATGGTTGCTTGTAATTGGGTAATTGCTTACGATTCTTGTCCTGTATGTGGGTGAAATGTTCATGGCGGCGGTCCAGCTGTAGACATACCCGGCCTTTTCACAATATTCTTCGTCTCCGGAGGGACACAGGTTTTCATCTGCCATATTTGTCGCAAGTTCCTCGCTTGCATTTTCCCCCGCATAGTGCAGGTTCTCGGCCATCCAGTTTTGTGTGCCGATGACAACGGTTCTATAAGTTTGTCCGTCTCGTTGGTCAATCAGTGTACCATAGGTAATATCTGGATTGAACCAGGAATCCTGTTCCATGTCGGCAAGGAGAAGGCTATACCACAGTCCGCTTTTACATACGAATGAAGAATTGAAAGCCTTCTTGACCGACCCCTCGCTTTCGCCATTGCACGTTCCCAGTATGGCAAGGACTTCCGGGTCGATGATGGATGTTTCTTCTTTGTAGGGCGGGTCGATGGGGGCGGTGGACTGCCTAGAGGAACTACTGCGTTTTATAGAGGAACTGGACTTGCCGCTGGAACTGGAGTCGCTGGAACTGGAGTCTCCGCTTTCCGATGAGTCGTTTGCCGAACTTGAAGAACTTTCAGCAGAAATGCTTGAACTGGAAGATTCTTCTGTTGAGCTTGATGATAGTTTTTTCCCAAGCAGGTGCCAGTGCAGTTTTTCGCAAATAAATTTTTCATTGAAATAACGGGATCTGGGGTTTGTGTCGGGGCGGATTTCGCCCTCCCTCTTTTCGGTGCACCTGCCTAGCCCGAAAACATCGCTCCAGAAATATTCAACGTAATTTTCGAACATGGAAATATTTTGGGAAATGTTCCAGCCCAGGATGTTCTCACGGACTTGGGCCAACTCGACTTCGAAGGCGTTATCTGCGGATTGGGCCCGTTCCAGGGAGTCGTTCCAGACACCGTCCTCTTCGATGTCCTTGGCAAGGTCTGCCAGGGAAAGGGAGAACTCTCCTTCGCTCCTGCCGGCCTGCATGATGATGGAGATGGCGAGCAGAACGGCATCGCCGTCGGCATTTCCGAATATGTCCAGATCCTCCACGCTTTCGCCCGCAAAGTCCTCGGCAAAGGCTTCGAAGATTTCCTGGTCCGCAATTTTCTTGGCTTGCTTTACGGTCATGTCCTCGTTTTGCGCAAGCCATAGCGCCCGCTCGTATTCCAAGTGGGTGAGCAGGTTGATGTTCACGTTGTCGCGGTCCGAAAGGTCGGAGATGGCGTTCAGGGTAATCTGGCTTGCGGATACCTTTCCCGTTACTTCGTTGCGGTAGAACCCGTCAACACGCAACAGGGCGTACTGCGAGGCCAGTTCGATATTGCTGATAGAAAAACTTCCCGCAGAGTCGGAAATCCTGCCCAAGAAACTCTTTCCCGTCTGGGCCCGCGTTTCAAAGTTTAGTTCGTACAGGGTCACGCTGGAACCGTTCACAAACGGCCCCTTCTGGGACACGCCAGCAATGTCCTTGTTCTCGATGGCGATGGAGTTTTCGGCTTCCGAGGTGCCGCCGGCGTTCTTGTCTTTGTCAGAACAGGCGACGACAAACAGGAGCAGGTAAACCAGAAGGGCGACGAATCTCAGGTACATTTTACGAATCCTTGTTGGGATGTTTCTTTTGCATTGCGGGCGGAATTTTCTGGGAAAGGGGGAACAGCTGCAGGTTCAGTTCGTAGACCCGCTCTGTCCCCTGGTCTTTGGCTGCAATATCCACCACCTTGCGTCGAAAGTTCTGCATCTCGGCAACGATATCTTTGTACGCCCCTTCGGTAAGCCCCAGGGTAATGGTGGAAAAGTTCCGCTCCGAAACGGGAACGCTGTCCAGGGATTCCACGGCCAGGTTCCCCATTTGCCGGTGAAGGTTCCGCACCGCCATCACCGAAGAGGGGAGCGTCCCCGTAGAAATGGACTTGCGGCCTTGCGTGTATTGCCCCTTTCTGGTGGACTTGCGCAGGAGTTTGCTGCGGGTCAAGAACTTGAGGCTTTGGGCGACGGCGTCTGCGCTGACCTCCGGAAAACAGAGCTTGGCGAGCCCCTTCGAGCTTGCCGAATCCACGGAGGCGGCAAGTTCCCGTATGGCCGAATTCAGCCAGTTGGAATAGTATTCGAAAAACGCCCTTTCGAGAATGCCGACCCTGTTGCTCAGGATGATTTCTTGCAGGCTATTAAAAATCTCTGTTTTTGTCTTGGCGTCTTTTGCCTGGTCGTAGGCTACCAGGAGTACAAAAAAGTCGCTTTCAAAACCGGAAAGGCCCATGGCGCTTGCAACGCGGACCCTGGCTTTTTTTGAGAGCCCGCTCTTGCCCTCGCATACCAGTTTCAGATACACGGGTGAACTGAATTTCGCGGCCTTTGCGAAACTCCTCCACGAAAAGCCGACGATTTTCTTCTGCTCGGCATAGTAATCCGCCATGTACTTGCGGAAATCCCTGTATTCGTATATGGACTTCACGGTTTATAAAATACAAATAAAAACGTGAAAGCGGATAGGCTAAAATTCAATAAATCAAGGAATTGTACCGCAGACGATACGAAACAGGGCTGTTTTTGAAGCCGTTATGATACACCTGTACAAAATAAGGAACGGGCGACAAGCCGCTTGTTTGCTAGGATTGATAAAGGTGTATCTATTTTGCGTATCATTTCAAAATTAAAGAAAGTCGTATCATTTTTAATTTCGGAGCGAAAAATGGGAAAAATGTGTATAGATTTAGATTTGATATCGGAAAGCATGCATTATGCATAAAAAATAAGAGAGGTAACCACCGATGGACAAACTTAAGATTTTTCGCAAACTAGAAAAATTGAATCATGGAGTATACCATGGCAGCTGGGCTGTTTGGAAGGGAACGGACAGGGTTAGTGTTGGCGATATGAGCATCCTTGATGATATTCCGAAGCACAAAAACGTTTTTGGAAGACTAAAGCCAGAAGTTCTGATGGTAGCTCTAAATCCTTCGGGGACAGAAAAACGTAGGCCCACAGAAGACGATAAAAAAAATCCCTGGAAAAATTTTCATTGTAGCAAAAATTTTGATTACTGTATTGCCAAGGCGTTTAAGGATACTCCCTATTATGGTGCTTATATGACCGATTTTATTAAAATCGCCTTGGGTTCAGATGCCAACGAGGCCAAAGATGCGTATAACCGGTTGCCTAAAGTTCGTAAAAAAGAAAATGTGGAAAAATTCAAGGCCGAATTGGATGCAATAGGAGCAGATAATGTCAAGGTGATTATCGCACTTGGAAAAACCAAGACGCTGAAATACTTGCAACAAGCCATAAAGGAAATGGGAGAACGGTACAAAAAGATAAAGTTGGTAGGGGTTTGGCATTATGGCTATGTGCGCCGTCTTGGTAAAGAAGGGGATAAAAAATATGTTGCAAAAGTTCATGAACAGTTAGGCTTAAAAAAGTAAAGGCGGTCACTCTATGAGTCAAAAAAACAATTCCTTGGCGACAACTGTCGCATTTGTCTCTTTAACAATTTTTCTCGTCGCCTGCAGTGATGGTGGCAACAATTCAACTCAACCTATGGAGCAAAAACAAGTTAGTGTGACTGTTGAGGCTATAGAGGATCTACCCAACTGTACTGAAACCCGCGAGGGAGAGTATGCCCTTGTTACGGAAGACAGCTCAACATATAAGTGTGAAAATGGCAAGTGGGAGTTTGATTCTGCGCCAACACCGACTGTAGAAACTTTGGATGACCTGTCAAACTGTAGCGCCAAGATAGAGGGCGACACAGTGAAGGTGAACTCGGAAAGCGCAATGTTCCGTTGTGAAGATGGGAAATGGGAAAAATATCGAGTAGTTGTAGATACCTTGATGAATATTGACGATGTACTTGCTTGTGTGGCAAAGCGAGAAGGAAATGAGTCCTATATTGCCGGCGAACATGCTCTATACGTTTGTGAAGATGGTGCTTGGCAGAAAAAAGTCACCTTTATGGATACGACCACTTCGCAAGAAACTTTGCCAAATTGTACAAGTAAGTTAGAAGGTGATTCTACCTACGCAAGCAATGAAAATTCAGTATTCCTCTGCATTGAAGGGTCTTGGCACTACCTAGGTGCTGTTGCTCCTACTTCGGACTCATTGCCCAATTGTACGGAAAAATACGAAGATGGGAGAATTCTTGTCATAGACGAACATAATACCCTAATCTGTAAGGAAGGCAAGTGGTATAGTTACGACATCTTCAAGGATATTGAAAAAGAAAACGCGACAGAGTCGGACAACTCCAGTCAAAGCAGCCAAAATAATTGGGAGGAATACAATCCGGTGTCTTCTAGCAGTGTGACGCCAAGTAATCTAGTAAGAAGCTCTAGCAGTCAGCAGGTCCCTGTCTATAGTTCTACAACTCCTCCTCCTGCTTCTTCGGCTAGTGCTACACCGGTTGACGTTTTCGGCAGTGCGGGAGATTTTGTCGGTGGAACGGGTTCGCTCTCTTCCTTTACTGTGGGCAATTATTATGAAACAGGGTCTATTCGGGTGATACTGAATAATGGGAATGAGAGGGTGTTGGAGTTTTATTCTACTGAAGATAATGATGAGGATTGGTGGCTTCAGGTAAAGAAAGATGTCACTCTCGCTCCTGGCTATTCTTATCAGATCATTCTTACAGGATATGACTATGGGAAAACATTGTCTATTCCAATAGGTATTGTTGACAATGCAACGGAAAAAACGATTTTTTCGCAAAAACATGTTTGGGAAACAAATAAAACTGAGTCATCGACGGTAAGTTATGCATCAGAAGTTTATAGGAATTGTGGATCCACAATAAAGGGATATTTCTATCTCAATGGAGGCTTCAACGAAGGTGAGGGCTTTGCGATACATTATATCAAATTAATGAAAACTCCTATTACATGTAATTAACGACAGTCTGATAGGAAGAGTGTTATGAAATTCTGTAACGTAGCCCTATTTTTCTGGAGTTTTCTCCCGTTTCTTTCTGCTTGTGGAGATCCTGCGCAGCCGATAAGTCAAGGGGAGAATACTATCAGCGTGACTGTTTTAGAGGATTTACTCAATTGTACGGAAGCGCGTGAAGGTGAATCGGCGTTTGTCGCAGAAGACAGTTCTACATACAAGTGCGAAAATGGCAAGTGGGAATTCGTGTCTGCGCCAACCCCGACGGTAGAATCTCTTGATGACCTGCTTAATTGCAATGCCAAGATGAAGGGAGATACCGTAAAGGTTCAATTGGAAAGCGCAATGTATCGTTGTGATAACGGTAAATGGGAAAAGTATCGAGCGTTGATGGATACATTGAATTCGGCAGAGAATATGCTTGCTTGCATAACAAGGCGAGAAGGGCATACTTCTTACATTGCTCAAGAACGGGCTTTATATCGTTGTACATCCGGCATATGGGAAAAAATCGGGACATTAATGGATTCAACTTCGTCTAGAGCAGCAATGCGAAATTGTACGGGCAAAAAAGAAGGTGACTCTACCTATGTAATCGATGAAAATTCGGTGTACCTCTGTATTGACAGTGCTTGGCGATTTTTGGGTTTGGTGTTGCCCAACTCAAACAATTTGCCGAATTGTACAGAATCTCGTGAAGGGGGCAGGGCGCTTATTGCAGATGAACAGGTGACGTTGACCTGTAGCACAGGCAAGTGGTATCGTTATGACATTTACAAGGATGTTCAAATTTCCGGTGATGCGAATTCAACCGATGCAAACAATTGGGAAGATTTCGTACCGAAATCATCTACTAGCCAGCAGCAACTTATCGCTTCGTCGCAATCATTCAATCCCCCGCAATCGTCATCTAGCGTGATTCCGTCATCGGCAAGTGAGGTGGTGATAACGCCCTATCCAAGCGTAAGAGTGACTACTGTCTCAGCCATCGATTGCTCCAACGCGATGTACTGCCCGCAGGATTGCATGCACACGTCCGAAACAACCCGCTGCGGCAAGGTCTATACCGGACTGGATGATGGGACAGGGACCCAGGGCTACCTATGGTCGTTCACGGATTCAGATAACGGAGGGACGAGTTCTTTTTATTGGCCTTCAGGGATGGCCTTCGGCAGTTTCGAGGTCCCCTCCAGGGACAATCTCGGCTATCTGAAGGGGACCGCCCAGTTCGGGAGCGGCTTCGAATACCCCTTCGTCCGCCTGGGTTTCCATATTGCAGGCGAAAAGAAATCTGCGGATATCACGACATGGGGCGGCATGTGCCTGGTCTATTCCGCGACACAGGACTTCTATCTCATCGTCAGGTTCAACGGTGACAATGAAGCGACCGGCTTCGACTATATCCAGGCGAAAATTCCCTTGAAAAAGGACAAGTCTCTTGTCAATGTAACATGGGACGATTTCATACAGGAAGGCTGGGGGACTGCCGTAGACAAGGGAGGGGCAATCGCCAAGGCCGATCGCATTGAAATTGGGTTTAAGGGGAGTGCCGGAACGACCAATAACTTTTCCATCTATGCCATAGGCAAGTACGGCACCTGCAACTGGTAGATGAAATTCTCCCTCTTTTAAAACCACAAGCGGCTCCCCATCGGGAGCCGCTTTGATGTTAATACTGAGCTTCGGCTAGCTCCCGAGAATCTGTTCCCTGGTAAAGCCGAAATACGACACGGCGTTTTCGACGGACAGCACTCCATCGCGAACCATTTTCTTTGCCGTATTTAACTTGTCTTCGTTGGCTTTTGCTTCGACTTTTTGCTGTTCTTCGACACGAGCGTCGGCAATCTGTTGGCGAAAAACATCA
>CALATK010000302.1 GCA_937891805.1 uncultured Fibrobacter sp.
AACCCGCAGGCCATAACGCATACCGTCATAACGTGCCAGATTTGATGATGCTTCGGCCGGGGCGATGATGTAGCAGCGCTTGCCGTTTGCATACTTGACAAGAGCGATACGGGCGGAACGGTTCGGATCGTATTCCACGGTTTCAACCGTGCAGGGGATGCCTGCGAACTTGCGCTTGAAATCGATGATACGGTACAGCTTCTTGTGACCACCACCGCGACGGCGGGAGGTGATTTCACCTGCGTTGTTGCGGCCGGAGCTGCTCTTGATACCTTCGGTAAGAGGCTTGTACGGCTTGGCAGCGGTGATTTCCTTGCGGTCACCAATCTGCTTGTAACGCAGAGTCGGGGTAAGCGGGCGATAAGATTTCAGACCCATGATTATACTCCTTCGAACTCGGCAATCTTTTGCCCGGCCTTAAGTGTGATGTAGGCCTTCTTCCAGTTGGGTTTCTTGCCAGCGACCATGCGGACGCGCTTGATCTTGCCGCGGTTGATGAGGGTGTTGACAGAGTCAACCTTCACATCGAAACGCTTTTCGATAGCGGCCTTGATTTCGTCCTTGGTGGCCTTCATGGCGACTTTGAAAACGTACTTGTGCACATCCTTGCGAGCGTCCACCATGTTCTTGGTAGATTCTTCGGTAATGTGAGGTGCTACGAGAATTTCGTGAAGTTCTTTCATTAGCGGCCTCCTTCAAGTTCGTTCAAAGCGGCTTGAGAAACAACAACATTGTTTGCGCGGATGATGTCGTAGGTGTTCACGTCTTCGACGCGAGCGCAACGGCACCAAGGGATGTTGTTGGAAGAAAGGTACAGGTTCGTGTCAGCGCCGCTCGTGATGAAGAGCACGTTGCGCTGTTCGATACCGGACTTGGCGAGAACAGAGAGGAGGTCCTTGGTCTTCGGGGCATTGAAGCTAAGAGCTTCGAACACGAAGAACTTGCCTTCTTGAGCCTTGGTAGCCAGGGCGGAGTGGAAAGCGATCTTCTTGACCTTCTTGTTCACCTTTTCAAAGTAGTCGTGGGACTTGGGACCGTGAGCCTTGGCACCGCGAACCCACACAGCGGAGGTGTTCTGACCGGAGCGGGCGCGACCCGTGCCCTTCTGCTTCCAGGGCTTCTGGCCACCACCGCTGACCGAGGACTTGTTCTTGGTCTGGGCAGTACCCTGACGGGCGTTGTTCAGAATAGCCTTGATGTGCAGATACATGCAGACCTTGTTGACTTCTTCATCGAACAAAGCCGGGAGCTGAATATCGTTTTTGAAATCGCCAGTTGCGGCGAAGAGCTTTGCAGTTGCCATTAGTCTTTCCTCACCACGATGATGCTGTTCTTTGCACCGGGGACAGCGCCACGGACAAAGATCAGGTTGCGGTCGCCGTCGACTTTGACGACCTGGAGGTGCTTGACGGTCACTTTCTTGTTACCGTATTGACCAGGCATGCGCTTGCCCGGGAACACGCGACCCGGATAGGAGTGAGCGGAGGTGCCGCCCGGTTCGCGCATATTGTGCGTACCGTGAGAACGGGGACCGCTGTGGAATCCGTGGCGCTTGATGGCACCAGAGAAACCGTGACCCTTGGAAATGCCGGAGACGTTCACCATCTTTGCGTCGGCGAAGTCTGCAGCCCCGAATTCCTTGCCTACCGGCCAGGCTTCGAGATCGGCAACATCAAATTCGGCGAGGTGCTCGCGAACAGCGACATCGGCCTTCTTGAAGTGGCCGATTTCAGCCTTGTTGGCGCGATGTTCTTTCTTGAGACCAAAACCGATCTGGACGGCAGTGTAACCATCCTTTTCTTCTGTCTTGTGGCAAACGACCACACACGGACCGGCTTCGAGAACCGTTACAGGAACGCATTCGCCCTGTTCCGTGAACACTTGGGTCATTCCCAACTTCTTTGCGAGAATACCATTCATTGTTATTAGACCTTAATATCGACCTCGACACCAGCCGGCAAGTCAAGTTTCATGAGGGAATCTACAGTTTGAGGAGTAGCATCGATGATGTCGATGAGACGCTTGTGAGTCCTGGATTCAAACTGTTCACGAGAAGTCTTGTCAATATGCGGAGAGCGGAGCACCGTATATTTCTGGACTTTCGTCGGGAGGGGAATGGGGCCCGCGATACGGGCGCCCGTCTGCTTAGCTGTATTCACAATGTCTTGAGCAGAGCGGTCGATCATACGATGATCGAAGCTCTTCAAGCGAATACGAATGCGTTCACCAGCCATGATATTTCCTTACTTGATGATTTCGGTTACGGAGCCAGCACCAACGGTACGGCCACCTTCACGGATAGCGAAGCGGAGCTGCTTTTCCATGGCGATGGGGGCGATCAGGTTCACGTGGATGGTAACGGTGTCACCCGGGGTAACCATCTCGACACCTTCAGGGAGCTGGATGGTGCCGGTCACGTCGGTGGTGCGGAAGTAGAACTGAGGACGGTAGCCGTTCATGAACGGGGTGTGGCGGCCGCCTTCGTCCTTGGTCAGAACGTAGATTTCTGCCTTGAACTCGGTGTGCGGGGTCACGGACTTCGGGGCGGCGAGAACCTGGCCGCGGCTGATGTCCTTCTTTTCGGCGCCGCGGAGGAGCAGGCCAACGTTGTCGCCCGCCTGGGCGTCGTCCAAAAGCTTGCGGAACATTTCCACGCCGGTCACCACGTATTCGGTGGTCTCACCGAGGCCCACGCGTTCAACCTTGTCGTTCAGGTGAACGACGCCGCGTTCGATACGGCCGGTAGCGACGGTGCCGCGGCCGGTGATGGTGAACACGTCCTCAATAGGCATGAGGAAGGGCTTGTCGGTCTCGCGCTGCGGCAGCGGGATGTAGGTGTCGCAGGCGTCCATGAGTTCCATGATCTTGTCCTGGTAGGCGGCGTCGCCTTCCAGGGCCTTGAGGGCGGAACCGCGGATGATCGGGGTGTTGTCGCCGTCAAATTCGTACTTGGACAGGAGGTCGCGGACTTCCATTTCCACGAGGTCCAGGAGTTCGGGGTCGTCCACCATGTCGACCTTGTTCATGAACACGACGATCTTGGGCACGCCAACCTGGTGGGCGAGCAGGATGTGTTCACGGGTCTGCGGCATGGGGCCGTCGGTAGAAGCGACCACGAGGATGGCGCCGTCCATCTGGGCGGCACCGGTCACCATGTTCTTGACGTAGTCGGCGTGCCCCGGGCAGTCGACGTGTGCGTAGTGGCGGTTGGCGGTGGTGTATTCCACGTGGGAGGTGTTGATCGTGATGCCGCGGGCCTTCTCTTCGGGAGCGTTGTCGATTTCGTCGAAACGCTTGGCGGCGGCCAGACCGCGGGCTGCGAGGGTCGTGCAGATTGCGGCGGTCAGGGTGGTCTTGCCGTGGTCAACGTGGCCGATGGTGCCGATGTTGCAGTGCGGCTTGCTTCTATCAAAATGTTCTTTTGCCATTTTATTCCTCTTCTTCAGCAGAAGGTTTATCGCTTCAAGTCAAGAAGCCACAAGGACTTCCGTTACTTCGGAGAGCATAGGAAGCGGTACTCGCCGAAATTGAGCCACAAATTTAGTAAATCAAGAAATAATTGCAAGCATTTTTCTTTGATTTTTTGCAAAAACGGGGAATTTTGGGGTTCGAGACCCACGGTCCTTACTGTAATGGGCGTCAATATTATTCACAAAGGGGTAGTAAGCAAAAAATGGCGAATTTAATAAGAAAAAGGCAAATTTTGATTCGCCAGGACCTAAATCCAACAACTTATCAACACATATTAAACTTATGGTTGTGAACAAGGCGGCAGATGTGAATTGACGACGAAAAATTTGTAAAAAGTTATTTACAAAGTGAAAATTTTACAAAGTTTACATTTAAGCTTGCATAAAAAACTTTTTTCAATCCCTGGTATTCAAAACAATCACCTACATAACTATCTTGTTATCAGGGATGGGGAAACCTAAAGGAAGTGTTTTATGCGTACTGCTTTTTTTGGCGGACTCATTTTAATTTCTGGTCTTGCACTCTTGGGAGGGTGCAGCAGCGACTCCCCCTCGCCCGTCACGACCTGCGTTGACTCTTGTGCCGAAAATCAAGAAATCGCCGAATTCGTGGTGACCAACAATTGTTACTGGCTGCCCAGCGATCAGAACATTCTTAACCAGGACTACCTCATTTACATTGACGGCAAGGTCACCGACACCAAGGGGAACGAAATCGGGACCTTTGACAGCGCTACAGGAACCATGACCCTGAACGACGGGACCACTGTCGAAAATATTGACCTAAGCGCCTTGACCGAACTCACTCCCCAGAAAGTGGAGCAGGCCAAGGAAGATGTGCAGAGCGCCGCTTCTACCCAGAGCTCCCCCTCTTCTGAAGGAAGCTCCACCGGAGGGAACGACAACAACTCAAGCAGCAGTGAAAGCCAAGGTACAAATAACAACGAAACTAACACAAGCTCCTCTACCGAGGAATCCAGCAGTTCTTTTGGAAAGGTTCAAGGTGGTGTCGCCGACCCGACAGGTTACCCTGTAGCCTCTTACAGCAATTTGCTCGTTTCTCACGGCAGCGGGAACGGATGGAACTCCCGTTACTGGGACGCCTGCAAGCCCCACTGCGCCTGGTCGGAAAAAGTGGACGCAAACGCCAATCCGTACCAAATCGCCAGAAACTGCAGCATTCAAGACGAAGAAATTCCCGCTTTCACCAAGAGCCCGGACGGAACCTGGATTAAAGGAACCGTTAGTGCCTGCGACGAAGGCGGCGTTGCCTTTGCCTGCACTGACATGATTCCCGTAGCCGTAAACGACACCCTGGCATACGCCTTTGTCGCCGGGCCACCTACCCAAGGTTGCGGGAAATGCTACCACTTTCAGTACGACGGCCATTTCCATAATGAAGGCGATTACAACAAACCCAAGGAAACACACAAAGCTTTGGCCGGGAAACACATTATCGCCATGGCCTCCAATATCGGACATGACGTGGATGGCGGTACCACCCAGTTCGACCTGATGGTACCTGGTGGTGGAGTAGGAGCTTTTGACGCCCTGTCACGACAAACCGGATTTGATATGCGCAATGGCATCGAGGGGTACGGTGGATTCCTAACCAACTGCCAGAGAGAAATCGGCACCGACGCCTCCCTTGAAGCTTACCAATCCTGCGTCAAAGGCTATTGTTCCCGCGCTTTCTCTAGCATACCCAACCTACTCCAGGGTTGCAACTGGTTTGCCGACTGGTTTATGGCGGCAGACAACCCCAACTTCTATTGGGAAGAAGTGGAATGCCCGCAATACCTGGTGGACAAGTACGTCTCTACAATCAACACCAGCCCAAGACTTGCAGACGCACCCAATTACCAGAACTTCTAATTACCTGAATTTAATAGACAAACTTAGCAGACAAGCCTGGGACCAAATCCCCGGGCTTTTTTTGTATTGCCTGACTTAAGCAAGATGGAGCTTGCGGAGGATCTTCCCAAGAAGTTCGTTCAGAATATCCTTGGCGTCCTTGCTGCCGAGATAGCGCTGGATAATGAGCGTGAGCACGAGTAACAAGACCCCGGCGGCACAGCTGTAGGCCACGAGAACGATAAGGTTTGCGCTACGAACAAAACTGCCGGAGACATGGTCCAACCCAACCGCCACCCCTATCATGATAGCGAAGGTAAACAACGCCCGAAGCATATTCATAAGGGCCGCCCCCATGCCGTCGGTGCCGTTCTTTTTCGCCCACATCAAGATCATGGCGAGCACCTGGAGTATAGCGCCTGTCGCGCCGATAATGGGAACGCTCCTGATGCCAAGCCCTAGCTCGGGAGCGCCCAGCACGATGTAGGCCGGAATGGTAGCGGCAAAGATGCCCGTGTTGAGAAGCGTGGGCACCCACATGCGTTCGCAGGCATAGAAACTGCGGACCAGCACCGCCTGGAGGCAAAGCCCGAGGCTCACGGGCAAGTACCAGCGGAGGATTTCGGCAATGGCTTCGGTCGTTTCGCGATGGAAAGCGCCACGTTCAAAGAGGATACGCACCGCAGGAAAACTGAGGGCCCACACGGCGACCACCGCCGGAATCAAGATGCAGAACATGCGGGAAAGGCTTTTCCAGATTTTCTGGTTCAGGCTCACAAAGTCCCCCTCTTTGACTAGGCGGGCCATGTCGGGATAACTAGTGACAGAAACAGAGAAGCCGAACACCGCCACCAGCGTGTACATGACACGGTAGGCGTAGTTGAGGCTGGAAATACCTTCGGGGCCGAAATTCGCGCCGAAGCTACGGATGATAAATTCCAGGCCGAACATGGAACCTACGCCAAGGGACATGGGGAGCATCATCTTGAAATAGCGCACGATGTCCGGGTGAGTAGGCTGGACGATAAATTCGTAACGCACACCGCCAATCCGGGCACCGAATATTTGCAGTGCAAAAAAGCCGATAAAGGCGCCCACCGGTACACCCCAGGCGAACCCCTCTAGGCCGAAATCCGTGCCAGTGTACTTACTGAGCGCAATTCCAGCAGCACCTCCGCCCACAATGGCCACGTTATAAATTAATCCCGTGAGAGAGGGCACCAGGAACTGCTTGCGGGTATGCTGCACCGCCACCAGGATACTCCCCACAAAAATGAAAATCTGGCCAGGCAAGATGATACGGCCGTAGTAGGTGGCGCGCTCGATAAGTTCCGGCGTAGCGCCATCGACGGTCAACAACTGCAAAAGCTCCTTCATCCAGATGAAGGCGGGAACTACGAGGATGAGCAACGCTATTCCAAAAGTGTTCAGCACGTTGCTGAAAAATTTCCAGCCCCCCCTCTCGTCGCCGGCCACCTTGTAGCCCGTAAAAATCGGGATGAAGATAATGGACAGGAATCCGGTACTTACCACATGGTTCAAGATGTCCGGAACCATGAAAGCCAGGTCCAAGGCGTTCTTCTCTAGGGACACACCCGCCGCATGGGCCAGGAGCATCTCACGGAAAATCCCGAGGACGCGGCTCAGGAGCATGGATACGGCAACGATGATGGCGGCTTTGTTCATTGGTTAGGGGTTAGGGGATAGGATCTAGGGGTTAGTGATTAGTGGTTAGTGGTTGGGATCTTGGGAGATGTGAAGTGTGGAATGTGGGGTGTGAAGTGTTTGTTTTCTCATAAATTAGAAAGATGGGAAGGCGTCAGGGCGGCGCAACTGTAAATTTCTGGCGTTGTGCTGTAGAATCGCCGGTGGGTAAAGCTGTACCACAGGGCAGGCTCTTTTGCAACGCGGGATTCCAGCCAGCGGTTGAAGGCCCCGATGACGGTCTCCCCCTCCCCTACCCGAAGCTTTTCGGCATGGATCCGTTTTGTCCTTAAGTCAGGTTCTTCAATCCAGCAGATATAAAGCGGTGTTTCAGGGCGATGTTTCAGCAGAAAATCCGGCAGGGGATTCATGTGGGCCGGAGCTCCTAAAAATGTGCCGGACTGGGCGCTGGGAATGCGGCTGTCCTGGTCAGCCAACAGGCAGAAAAGCCGCCCGTCTTGCAGCAGACGCAAAAACTCCCTCGGGGACTTGGCATTCACGGAATAGGTCTTGCCGCCTACGGCACGAATACGGTTTTCTAAAATCTTGTTAAGCCAGCCGGGTTTCACGGGAATATAACTTGCCGCAAGAGGAATACCGAGACAGCAAAGCCAAGGCCCCATGGCCTCGTAGTTCCCGTAATGGGCCGTCAAGAAAATGCCTCCCTTGCGCATTTCTTGAAGCACGGTCTCGGAATCGGGAGCGATTTCGAAACGGAAACCGCCAAGGCTGTACGGGTAAGCGAGCAACTCACGAGGAAGCCTCTTGAATAGGGGAAAACAGAAAAGCAACTCCCCCACGTGCCGGGCCAGATTGCACAACAGCCGTTCGTAAAAGAACGGGAACTTAGTCCGAACCATTGCAGGATTCCACGAACAAGCCACCTTGTAGTTCGCACAGACCGTGGAGTGTTTCCAGTTCAACAGGAGCAACGCCCCGAAAAGAACATAAGAAAAAAGCCGCGCGAGAAAGGTGTAAATCATGGTACGGTAAATATAGCCCTTTACGGTTTTTTGATGCACCGGACAGAGCGGAAATCACCTTTGCCAAAAGCGTTCAGGCCTGCGACCTTGCTGGAGAAATCCAGGAACAGGTAGTAGGCAAGTCCATCCAAGGTTTCGGTGGCACTCCAGAAATAGGCGTAACCGCCGATACCGTCGTAAGCACCGCCCTCGCCTTCATAAACGGCGCCGCGATAGCCGGCAGGGAGCGCCTTGAAGCCGAATGCGTCGGAGCCGTTCCCCTTCTTGAACCAACCGTCGGTGGCCTTGAGGGCATCACCCGCTTGAGACGAGCCGCCCACCCGCTCCATGAGCTTTGCAAAGTCCAGACTGTCGGGAAGCAGCCAACCCTCGGGGCAAATGTTTTGCGCAGCTTCCCAAGTGTAGAGCCGTCCGTATTTTTCGCAGTTGCGGCTATCTCCCTCGGGGCAGGCGCTGCCGTCGGATTCATAGTCCAGATTTTCGGCCATCCAGGTCTGCGAACCGATTTGCACGACATCGTAGGACTTGCCATCGCGGGAATCGGTGAAGGACTGACTGCAGGCCACGAGAATAACGACGAAAGCAACAAACGCAAAGATTGGGAATATATGGTGCATGCTAAGTTAAACGTTGTAAAATTTCTACCTTGAATGTTTAACAACTTACATCTTTTACTTGCGCTTGTATTTTTGATCTAGTTTTTTTTGAAGTTCTTTTAAATGCCAGCGTCCACGCCGGTCTTCGAGGAAGAAGTCTGTACGCACACCACGGGCAAGCCCCTTGTCGATAATCTTCTGGGCTTCGTCATATCTTTTTTGGTCGAGGCGAAGTTCTGCTAAAAAGAAATAGTTGTAGAGGTCAGCGGGGTCTTGCTTTAAGGCCATATTCAGGTATTTATCGGCGAGTTCCTTGTCGGGCCACGAAAGGATAATGGGAATGTGGGGGAGCAGCTGGTGGGCGCGTCCGAGAACTTGGTAATTCTTAGTGGCGGTGGCTACATCGCGAACCTTGGCGGCCACGCCATCTTTTACGGCGGCGAGCGGATTTTTCTCGGCACCCCACATGGAAACTGATGCCGCGTAGATGTGGGCAATCTCCTTGTTTTTGGGGTATCGGTTATAGGCTTTTTCGCTGAGTTCTTTTAGGCTGTCGAGCTTGGCCTTGCGTTTGTTTTTTTCGAAGGGTACAAAACGGAAGGCAAAGTAGACGCTCTTGACCAAACCTTCGGTTGCTTTTTCTGCTACGGTGGAATCCTTTTGCGCCCGTTTGTAGGCGGCAATCATCAGGTCTGCGTTCTTCTTGTCGGCCTTGTCGCCCTTGGCACGTTCTGCGCGGGCCTTGTAGCAGGAATCCGCAAATGCCAAATCAGGATTTGCAAAGCTGCAAACCGTCCCGAGTAAGACGATTGTGAAGAACCGTACTAAGGAACATTGCATGCTTTTTACCTCGAACCTGGATACTTCCCCTATCGCCTTCGGCTCAAGGGCTCAGGATGACGCGATGCGTCATTTCCTTCCCTTGCCTTTTCCGGAGAAGTAGTCTTGCTGGCGGGTGGCTCCAAGAACGGCGTGCCATAGTGTCCCATTGGGATTGATTTTCTTGCGTTCGTTGACGGCGTATTCTATAGGCACGTGGCTAAACTGTTCGTTCATGCTGCCCACTACCATGTCGGTCTTGCCCGCCATGCCTGCGTGCACGGCGCTTTCGGCCAGCTGGAAACAGAAGATGGCATCGGTTCCTTTGGCAGGAATGCTACGAACCATGTAGCTCGGGTCAAAGTACTTGATGTTGATTTCCTTGCCTACCTTATCAAAATGACTCTTGATTTCTCGGGTCAGGAATTCACCGATATCATTCTTTAGAATGTTGCCGCTGGCGTCTTTGCGTTCCGGCAAGCCCTTGAACAGCTCCTGTCCGGCACCTTCGGCCACGGCGATGACGGCATGGGTCTTGCCGCTGCTGTAGCGGCTTTCAAGAGCCTTGAAAAGTCCGTTCTCTCCCTCCAGCGTGAAGGGTACTTCGGGAATGAGGCAGAAGTTCACCACCGTGGTGGCGAGAGCCGCGTAGGCGGCGATAAATCCGGAGTCGCGACCCATGAGCTTTACCAGGCCAAGTCCGTTGAAAGCCCCGTTGGCTTCGTTGTGGGCGCTGGTAATGACGTCCGTGGCGCTGAGCACTGCAGTCTCAAAACCGAAGGTGCGGTCAATCAGGTTCAGGTCGTTGTCGATGGTTTTCGGGATACCGATAACAGAAATGGGCTGACGACGCTTCTTGACTTCTTCGGCAATGGCGTGAGCACCCCGGAGGGTTCCGTCACCGCCGATACAGAAAAGCACATTGATGTTCAGTCGCATGAGGGTATCCACCATCACGGAGGGTTCCTGCATGCCGCGGGAACTCCCCAAGATAGTACCGCCATCATCCTGGATGGCATCTACCACGTCGGGGTTCAGCATGATAGGCGGATAGCCGTAGGCCGGGTTCAGCCCGCGGTAACCGTAGGGGATGCCGAAGATGTTGCGCACGCCGTAGTCGAACCACAGCACCTGTACAAGACCTTTGATGACGTTGTTCAGACCGGGGCAGAGACCGCCGCAGGTCACGATGCCTGCACGGGTCCAGGCGGGGTCGTGGAAAATCGTTTCGCGGGGGCCTGCCGCTTCTAAGGAGGGGATCGCCTTCCCGCTATCGACAAATTTTTTGATACGGTTCACGTCGGTGGTGAGGCTGATACGGTCGCCGTCGGAGACGAACTGCACGCCTTTCATGGGGGATTTCAGGGTTCCCGTTCCCACTGTTTCGATGGAGAGGTCGTATTGTTCCGGATTGTTGAGAATATCTTCTTGCGTCATGCCTTAAAAATACAAAAAAGATCCCCGATTAGGTCGGGAATGACATTTTTAGACCGTCAAACCCCTAGCCCCTAAATCCTAGATCCTATCCCCTATCCTCAAATCTCCAGCGGCGGGAAATGGATCTTGGTGCGGAGTCCCGGGTTCGCGTTTTCCATCTCGATTTTCATGTTGGTGAGGGTGCAGAGTTTTTTCACCATAGAAAGACCGATACCCGTTCCGCTTGTGCGGCGGGTCATCTCGTTTTCGACGCGGTAGAATTCCTGGAACACCTTTTTCATTTCGGCGGGCGGAATGCCCGGACCGTAGTCGCGCACCGCCAGGTACACGTCGGTATCCTTGATGCGGAGTTCGATGACAATCATCTTGTAGTCCGCATCCTTGGAGAACTTCAACGAGTTGTCCACCAAGTTCATCAATATTTGCATAATGGCGTCCCGGTCCATCATCAGGGTGATGTCCCGAACATCGGTGTCCGAAGAGACGGTGAGCTCGAAACCGTGCTTTTCTACGTTCTTGCTGTAGGTGGCCACAAAGTCGTCCAGCACGGCCTTGGGCCTGTCCTTGGCAAGCTGTACATTCCAACGGTCTCCATCCAGTTTGGACAAATTAAGAACATTCTGGATTAGGCGCGTAAGTCTGTCTGCCTCGCTGGCGATTTGGTTGTAGTACTTTTGTTTTTTCTCTTCGTTTGCCACCCAGGAGTTCTGCAACAGTTCGGCGTACATGCGGATAGAGGTCAACGGCGTTTTCAGCTCGTGACTCACTGCTGAAATAAAGTCCTGCCTTTTCTTGGCCAGGTTCAGTTCGCTTCGGGTCAGGCGGTAGATGGCCACGAGACCGCCGCCCAAGATGATAAGCACTACGGCTCCAAGGAAAATCAAGAAAGAACTACCCCTGGAATCATCCCTGTTTTTCATGTGCATTGTCAGAGAAATCTTGTTGAGGGGCGGAATCAACTTGGTAGAGAAAATTTCTTGGGAATCATCGTGTGTGCCAAAAGAAAGCAATGTTCGCGGCCCGTCCTTGAATTCCAGCACCAAGTCTTTTTCGAGGGGGTAGAACTGGGTCTCGTTCTTGACCAGGCTATTCAGGTAGACTTTGGTGTCAACGATGTAGCCCTGGATATAGAGTTCGCTGCCCCTAGTCACGTTACGGAAGAAGACGATATAGTCGCTGTTGACTTTCGCCATGAAGGGTTCGATTTCCACTTCGAAATTGTAATTCACCGTAGAGGTGGTCAGACTGTCCATGTCCTGGGATTCTGCATCGAACGCGATGTTCTCTTTTTCCGACGTGGTTTCAAACCGGTGGGGCCTAGCGGTTTCTTCTTTTTCGCTGTGGCTTAGTTTGGGGTCTTGCTTGTAAATATGGTCAATGACCTTTTCCACGGAATCTCTAGGCTGGGCCATGGCTTCGATACCGCGGTTTTCAATATTTAACTCGTCCAGAATGTTCTTGATTTTATTGCGGACTTCTTCACGGCGTAACCGTTCGCTTTGGGGAATCTGTTCCAAAAGGATTTCACCGAAACGGCCTTCGGGCAAGAACGGCGTGCGGAGCGTGTTGTCTGGGGTGAGCTGGAAATGCCCCACAAGGCCTGCATATTGGCTGGTGACGGGGTAGTCCACCAGTTCGGAGAGCGTGTTTTCTTCGCCACCGATGACCTGCACGGTTCGAATGAACCCGTATTCGGAGTAGGAACGTTTTTCTTCGACGGCCAGGTCGCGGGCAAGCCTCTGGTTTAACGTGTTGGCCACGAACATGGCATGCCCAGTGTAGAGCGAATTGGTACCTAGCTGCAACTGAGAATACGCCTGGTAAAGAAGAATTACCAGGGGTATCGTGATAACAACAAAGATGGAGGCGAAGATTACGTGGACTTTGTGCATTCAGGCGTAGAACACATCTGGTAGCCTTCCCCGCGGAACGTTACCAGGAACTTCGGGTGGGAAGGGTCGTCTTCGATTTTCTTGCGGAGCTTGGTGATGTGGATATCTACGGTGCGGGTATCTACGGAATCGGCGTTCTCATAGCCCCAGACCTTGCGCAGCAGTTCGGAACGGGGAACGGCGTGATCGCGGTTGGTCCACAGGTATTCCAGAATTTCCACTTCTTTACGGGTGAAGGCGATTTCTTCGGTGCCACGGGTACCGCGGTATTCGCGGAAATCAATCTTCAGGTTGCCGGCTACCAACTTGCCTTCGTTTTCGGCGCTCTGGCGACTGCGGCGCAGCACTGCCTCGATACGGGCCAGCAGCATGGGCACGGAGAACGGCTTGGGGATGTAATCGTCGGCTCCGTACTTGAGGCCGTTGATGATGTCCTCGTCGGAATTCTTGGCAGAGAGGATAATGATGGGCGTGCTCCTGTCTTTTTCGCGAATCCTGTCGCAGACGGTAAAGCCGTCTATGCCAGGCAGCATCAGGTCCAGAAGGATTAATCCGTACTGGCCGGTCAAGGCTTCGGCAAGGCCTGTTTCGCCATCGGCGCAGTGCTTCACGTTGTAGCCGTTCAGTTCGCAAAGGTCTACAAGACCCTCGGCGATGGCAATTTCGTCTTCGATAATGAGAATGCTTGTGTTGCTAGAGTTCTGGCTCATCTTGATTCCTTTCAATTCAAATTCTAGAGGGCGAATCCGCCACCCACTTCCAAGGTCATGTTGCCGGCGTCGACTTCCTTGGGATAGTCTCCGCCGAAATAGTACTTGAAGTTGGTGTAGACGGCGATGGGGATAATGGGGAGCTTCCCGCGCATGCCCACCAGCACGTGACCGCCCACGCTGGTGTTCAGGCCTTCGTCTGCGGCCTTGTCCTGCACACGCTGCTTGAGGGTCTCTCCGAGGGTCTCAAGCTCCTTGGCCTTCTGCTGGAGGGCCTCGGGGTCAAGACCTTCCTTGTTGGCAACGCTCCTGACCATATCGGCAATGGCGGGTTCATCAATGATGCCCTGCACGAAGCTCTGGTTCAAGACGAAGGTGTTCAGGTAGTAGGTGAAGCCGCCGCCAATGTAGGGCCGGATTATGGGAATAAAGGTGATGGGATATGTTACGGAAATATCCAGGTTGCTGGCCACGAACTTGGGGTTCGCCTTGCCGAAGGGGGTACCGGCCAGCTCGATTTCTATGGGAATGGGGTCGGCGACGCCATCGACATAGAGGGCGGCGTCGTAGGAGCCGAACTGGATGTTGTAGGTAGCCTCGATATCGATGATGGGGAGGATGTCAATCCACAGCTTGAAACCGAAACCCTGCATGCCGCCGCTGAAGCCGTCATGGCCGAACTCTATACCTTCGGTTACGGGGGCGAACTCGCCGGCCTTCATCTTGGTGCCGAATCCGGGGGCGTAGTGGCCACCGATACCGATAATAGCGAAGGACTGGGTGGCGAGCAGGGCCGCCGCTGCAAGAATGACTTTGAAATTCATAGTGATTCCTCGTTGAAGCTTTACAATGAAACAATATAAATTTTTGTCGGGCGTGCAGGTTGAAACAAACGAAAAAGCCCGCATTTTGCGGACTTTTCATCGGCGGTTTGCACTTGTGCAGCCCCGCTACTTGATGGCCGGAACGATCAGTAGCACTTTCTGGCCCTTGCGCACCGCAATCCGGTCGAACTTGTACACGCCTACGGTCTCTCCGTGGGGGCCTATGGCCGCCACGTTCACGTCATGACTACCCGGCTCTACCGGTATGCGGGTCATGTGAAAAGAATTAGGCAAGAACAGTCCTACCCGCAGGTCGGCCTGTTCCAGCTGGGTCTGGCCCACGTCTACCGCGATGTTTTTCAGCAGGTCAAAAATGCCGTTGCCGGTGTTGGTGGCCTCCTTGGCCTTCTGGGCGGCAATAGTCCGCAGAATCACGCGGACCGCCGTGCGGGTGATGACGGTGTTCCGCTCGTCGTCCATGTTCTGCCGGAGTTCCTGGTCCACGTCCATGACCTTCTCGGGCTTGATGCGGGTCTTGCCGTCAAGCGATACTTCGAACTGGTTTACGCGGCTCTTGTACTTGCGGACTTCGGGCAGGGCAAACCCGATGTGGAAGGTCTCGCTTCCGGCGCCGGGCACGGGAGGCGCCACCAGCGTAAAGGACATCTGCCTGCCGGTCTCGCCATCCTTGTAGTACAGGTTCATGGCGCCTGCGCTCACGAAGGTTCCCGACAGGTACATCTCACCGAGGATGGGGCTGTGACCCGCATAGCCCAGCACGATGATTTCTTGCCCCTGCTCGTGCACGGCGGTGGCCTTGGGCGTAGCTGGTAGTTCCGGCTTTTTCAGGGCACGGATTTCGTCTTCCCTTTCGGCACGGCGCAGGCTTTCGGTGGCGAACTCGAAGAACTCCTTCGGGAGCCCCATCTTGCCTTCGTCGTAGGCCTTGATGGCCTTCACATAGGCGATGGCCGCCTCGTCGTTGTCGCCGTCCAGCTCATAGACCAGGGCTTGCAAATAACGCAGGTAGCCGTTGTCGTTTACTTTGTCCTTATCCTTCTGGTACAGGGCGTTCATGGCAATCTGGGAACGCTTGACTTCTACCAAAGCGCCGTCGATATCCATCTTGGCCAGGTAGTTCAGAATCTGGTACTGGTACAGGGTCAAGAGCTCGAAGGGCCTTGCACGGTAGGGGCGGGGGTTGTCATTGGGGACAATGGCCGCCGCCTCGTTGGTCACGGACTTGGTGTAAAGATCCTCGTAAATCTTTTCGGCCTGGGCCAGGTTCTTGATACTTTCGTCAAAATTACGGTTGTAGTGGTGGAGGATTCCCAGGTCGTAGTAGTACAGGAACTCGCTGTTGCTTCCGTAAAGGTCGTCCTTCTCCTCTTTCACCTCGGCGATGGTGGCCTCGAAGCCTTTCTTTTCTAACGTCGGGGCAAGAGTCTCGTAACGCGTCATGGACTTGTTGGCACATGACGTTAAGAGGAATGCAATTAGCAGAAGGAGGAGACGTTTCATAGGAATGAGGTAGTCGGATAAAAGGGGTTAGGATCTAGGATTTAGGGGCTAGTCTCTAGCCCCTAGCCACTAGTCTCTCAACTACATCTTCACGCTGTCTTTGGACACGTACTTCTTGATTTTCTTGTCGCCTACCCAGACCTTGCGGTGGCTCTGGATGTCGGTGAGTTCCAGGTCCACCTGGTAGTAGATGACCTGCTCGCCGCCTTCCTGGTCCACGATGGAATTGAGCGTTCCGGTGAGCATCAGGTCGGCGCCGATTTCCTGGCCGGCGTCCTTGCGGGTCTCTTCGGTGGCGTTGCCGGCCTGGCTCGCCAGTTCGTTACGCAGTTCGGCGCGTTCTTCGGCGTTGGCCACAAAGTCGGCCTTGCCCGAATTGATGAGGGCGCGTTCCATGTCCTTCACAAAGGTTTCTACGTTGATGTGTTCGTGGCTCTTGTTGCGGATCTTGCCGATAACCACCGTCGGAACGATTCCGTTCTTCTGCTGGATCATGGTCTGGTACCAGGGGCGGTTCAGGCAGTCGGTAATCATCTCGTCGGCCACCAGGCGGGAGTCGGTATCGTTCCAGGCGCCGGAAAGGTCGGTGACGGAGTTTTCGTCGATACGGGTGACTTTCTTGCCACCGGAGCAGCCCATGAGGGCGGCGAGACTTGCGCAAAGGCAGAGTGTCAAAATCTTGGACATGGTTTTCTCCTGTTTTCAGGTTTAAAGTTTACAAAGGTCAATATAGCTAATTGATTTGCCAAATCGAACAAAAAACCCCGGCCAGGCCGGGGAATCTGGATTCCGTGTCATGGTTCGACAAACTCACCAACCAGGCACGGAATGATGCTGTTGAAAACGTCGCGGAACGACACTTGGACAGTCGCGGCGTTTGCGTTGCGAGAATTACCTCTTGTACTTCTTGCCCTTGGAAGCGTCCAGGGTTATTTCGGCGGTTTCTTCGCCACGGACGGTCACCAGTTCTTCGGCAGAGCGGCCGTTGCTGCATTCGGCGCGGACAACGTGGTCGCCGGCGTCGAGGCTCGTGATGGTGAGGGCGGCGCCATCGGTCTTGTCGGCGTTGTCGCCGTCAACGTAGATGAGGCACTTGCCGGGGATGGTGGTCACCTTGATGTTGCCCTTGGGAATCTTAGTACCGAAGTCGAACTTGTTGCGCTTGTCGTTGCCGGGCCAGATGTTCACGCGCTGGTTCACCAGCTCGAAACCCTGGTCGATGACCACCAGGGTCTGGCGGCCGGACTGGACGGACTGGTTTTCAATGGGGCTCTTGCCCAGAAGTTCGCCGCCCAGGTAAACGTCGCTGTTAGGCGGGTTGGTAATGATGGTCACGGTGGCAGCCTTGCCACGAGGAGGTGGATCGTCGTCGGCGACGGCGGAGGTGAAAAGGAATGCGACCATCAAGGCCAGAATGTACAGTTTCTTCATGGATTACTCCTGTTTGTTTATATAAAACTCAGTTTTCTCTGTGAATATAAATTTTTTTATGCCAGAAAAACAGAAAAATGCCAAAAAAGCCCGAAAAGGCATAGCAAACAGCCCCAAAAGTCATTGAGAATTACAATCAAGCGGCAATTGTCGCGGCTTTCGGTTTACGCTTTTTTCTGAACTCCGAATTCCGAACTCCGAATTCTGAATTTTTTCTACATTCTCACCCATGAAAGCCCTCTACCAGAAAATCCGCGTCTTTGACGGAAAAAGCTACGGCCTGTACCGCTCCCTTGCCGACAAGGCCTGGGATTTCGGCGACTTTATGCTGGAGTTTCTGCATGTGCAGGGCGACCCCTTTGCGCCGGCATCGCGGATTCTGGTGACCGCCCCCCTGCAGACCCTCGGCTACGGCGGGGAGTGGAGCGGCTCCTTTGAGCGCCGCTTGGCCATTTCGGACTATTTGCTCCGCAGACTCAGCAAGAACGTGGCGGAGCGGTTTCCCGAAAAGAACGCCGCCATCGAGATGGAAGTTCCCGGGCCGGAAATGCTGGTGCGAAACGCCCTCTGGGTGGATAACGGCATGCTCCGGGCAAGCCTCGCGGTGCGGCTCCCCGGCGAGGGCCGCAAGATCCAGGCGGAACTGGCGGCAGAAATTTTGACCATGACGCTCCCCGACCTGCTTTCGGCAAGTCTTTACTGCACTCCCGAAATTCTTGCGGGCGTGGAGGAAAGTTTCCAGGTGCTCGACACCCGTCGTGCCATTCTGGAGGAACTTCCCAAGCGCGGTCTTGTGGCCTTTGTGCCCGACGATGCGGGGCTTCCCAGGGAGTCGGGCCTTTCGGAGCAGCCGCTCTCGGGAGCGGTCCCCTTCAAGTCGCCCGAAGAGCTGGCGGTGACTTTCGACATCGGCGGCAAGAGCATTCGCGGCATGGGAATCCCGAAGGGCGTGACGGTCATAACCGGCGGCGCCTACCACGGAAAGTCCACCCTGCCCGACGCCCTGGTCCGTTCCGTTTACCCACACGTTCCGGGCGACGGCCGCGAAGGAATCGCGGTGAAGGAATCGGCGTTCCGTGTGGGCATCGAAGACGGACGCTACGTGCGGGAGACGGACATTTCCGCCATGGTGCGGGACTTGCCCGGCGGCGTTTCCACCAAGAATTTCTCTACCGAAAAGGCTTCGGGCTCTACCAGCGAGGCGGCGAACCTGCTGGAGGCCATGGAGATGGGCTCTAAGACCTTCCTCATCGACGAGGATTCGTCGGCGGTGAACTTCCTCATCCGCGACCGGCGCGTGCGGGCCCTGCTGGGCGACGACCGGGAGCCCCTGATTCCACTTACCGACCGTATCCGCACCTTTGTGAATATGGGCTTCAGCTTCATTCTGGTGGCCGGTGCCTGCGGAGACTTTTTGAGCCTTGCGGACAACATCGTGGTGATGGCGGAATACAAAGCCGAATGCGGGAATTCGAAGGCGCGTGAGCTTTTCGGCGCCTGCGATATGGGTACGCAGGTCGAGCCTTCTGGAGGTGGTGCGACAGGCGCCGTTACGCTCCCTGTTCCTCGGTCCTTCGCCGAATTCGTGAAGCCTCTTTTGCCGAGGGTGCGTCCCGCTTCTGCCGTGGAGCGCCAGGTGAAGGTCAAGCTGAACGGCGACAGCCTGCTTCAGGTGGGCCTGCTTACGGCCGACGTTTCCAAGTGCGGCCTTCTGGTGGACAAGTCCCAAAGGCTTGGCGCCGGATACCTGGCGCTGAACCTGTGCCAGAATCCAGAAGATTCCGGCCTGCGGGAAATTGCAGATAAACTATGCGAAAAGATCCGCAACGTAGGGTTCCGCAATTTGCCCCAGGGCATGAGCCGCCCCATGAGCCTGCCCCGTGCCGTTGATGTAGCGGCGGTACTGCTCAGGATGCGGTGATTGTAATCTGCCTAATTATGTGTATCCGTTGTTGAAAAAGGCAACGGTTGTTTGCAAAATGAGAGGCACTTGGCTCACCCCCTTGTTTTTTGCATTCGAGTTTGATATATTGTAAGTAGGACCCACTTGGAGGTGCCGCCCCGGCTTGGCCGGATTACCATATGGAAAAAAGCAAAAGAGGAACTATGGCTCGCGAAATTCGAGAGACCCCTATTTTGTTCGGTGAGGATGGTCGCCGGTTTTTAGCCCGTATGGAAGAGCGGCGCACCGAATCTCCGGAAGCTCGTGCCCGTCGTCTGCGGGATTACGAGTTCATGAAAAAGGCTTACGAACTTGGTATGCAAGAGAAGCGTGCCCGGGAAGCAGCCAACGGAGGTGTGGATCCATGGTTCAAGAAAGCATAGAAAAATACAGGTTTATACGTTTAAATGAGAACAACGTGGTTGAAAGCTTTGACTGCGGAGACCAGGACTTAAACGATTTCATTCTTAATAGGTCTACGGCCTACCAGAAGTACTTACTTTCCGTGAGCTATGCCTTTGCCAACCCAGACAACGGAAAAATTCTTGCCTATTGTAGCCTTGCAAACGACAAGGTGGCGGTAACAGATTTCAAGGACAAGACCGAATTCAACCGGTTCCGCAGACATCACGGTTTCCCAAATGCCAAGCGTTTGAAAAGTTACCCTGCGGTAAAACTTTGTCGTTTGGGAGTGGATACTTCCGCAAAGGGAAAACAAATCGGTACCAGGATTTTGAATTATATCAAATCCATGTACGCCATGGAAAACAAGGCCGGATGCCGATTCCTGACTGTGGATGCCTACCTAGGGGCGATTCCTTTCTACATCAAGAACGATTTCCAGTTCATGAATGCCGAAGACACGGACCCTCACACCCGCATGATGTATTTTGACCTGAAAGATATCGTGGACTAGGTTCTGCGATTTTTCTCTATTACGCCAGTTCCTTCGCCAGCTGCTTCAGGGCGGCCAAGGATTCCGCAGAAAGTGAACTCTTCACTGTCACCGTGGTTTCGCACAAGGTAACATTCTTGAGGGTGGACAGGATTTCGGTCATCTTTTTTGCGGCCATGGGGGCCCAGGTGCCGTTCTCCACGATTCCCACCTTGCGGTTGCTGTAGTTCTTTGCCTTCAGGTGATTCAAGAAATCTTCCATCACGGGGAAAAGCCCCGCGTCGTAGGTGGGTGCCATCACTACCATGCGGTCGTAGCGGAAGGCGTCTTCGATGACTTCGGCCATGTCGCTCCGGGCAAGGTCGGAGACTACGACCTTCGGCACTCCGGCACCTTCAAGCTCCTTCGCGAGAACCTGTGCCGCTTTGGCGGTGTGTCCGTAGATGGAGGCGTAGGCGACAAGCACGCCGGTGTCTTCGGGGGCGTAACTGCTCCAGGTGTTGTACTTACCGATGTAGTATTCCAGATTTTCTGCAAGAACGGGTCCGTGGAGCGGGCAGATGGTCTTGACGCCCAGGGGCGCTACCTTCTTGAGCACGGCCTGCACCTGGTTTCCGTACTTGCCTACGATGTTGAAGTAGTAACGTCTGGCTTCGCAGGCCCAGTCGTCGGGGTCGGCGTCGTAGATGCCGAACTTGCCGAAGGCGTCGGCGGAAAACAGCACCTTTTCGGTCTGCTCAAAGCTGAATAGTACCTCGGGCCAGTGAACCATGGGAGCGCCGATGAACTGCAAGGTATGCTTGCCCAAGGCAAGAGTGTCGCCTTCCTTGACAGTAAGTTTTTTCACGTCAGCGGGGAGTTCCATGAACTGCGGGAGCAACGCAAACGCCTTGGCGCTTGCAACAAGAGTCGCATCGGGGTAGAGCGCCACGAACTGGGCGATTCCGCCGGCGTGGTCCGGTTCCAGGTGGTGGATAATCAGGTAGTCGGGTTTGCGCCCCGCAAGGGCCGCCTGCAGGCCCGCCATCCATTCCGTAACCTTGCGGCTATCTACCGTGTCGGTCACGGCAATCTTTTCGTCGTCGATTACAAAGGAGTTGTAGGCCATGCCCGCGGGCACCACGTACTGCCCCTCGAAAAGGTCGATGTCGGTATCGTCTACGCCGATATACTTGATGGAATCGCTAAAGTTTTTCATGAAAACCTCTTTTAAAGACAAATATAGAATGCCGCAATTGTTTTGTACAAAACGCCGCGGCCCTATTAGTAGAAGTTCATATTGAACCAAGCCTTTTTGCCGTCATCATACACGTAGATTCCACAGGCCAGCTTTGTGTATGCGGCGTTCCGCATGTTCAGGTAATGCCCGATGTAGGTGTAGTCTTCGTCTTTGTTGGGATCGCGTTCTCCGCTGGTCACCAGGGCCTTTTCGTCTTCCCACATCATCTTGATAAAAGACCGGACAGCGGACGAGGCATTATTTTTCCAGGTGGTGGAAAAACGCGGTCCTGTGTTTTGTGCACCGATACCGCACATTCTTGAATTCGCATGGGCCTTGTCAACCTCCGCATCGGCCTTGGCCTGCTGCACGGTACACCATTGAACATCTTCGTCGGCAAGTTCCAGGGGAGCAACTCCTTCGGTGGCTCGGTATTCGTTGGCAAGTCTCAGGCATTCGTCTCTCCAGCCGTCGTCAATAAAGTCCTGCGCCTGCTCGTATTCCTGCAGTGGTGTCAGGGCGGATGCTGCAGATGACTCGGGGTCGGTCGTCTCGGCTGATTCGGGTGTTGTCCCGGAAGATTCAGATGCCGGTGTTTCCGATGATTCCGTAGAAGTCGGTTCCGTCGATTCAGCGGACTCCGGCGACATCGTTTCCGAAGATTCTGGCAAGGCGAAGGACGAAGACGAATAATCTTCGTTGCCGTCGTTTCCCGGATCTGATAGACTCTCTCCGGTTTCAGTCTGGACCTGCGCCTGTCCTGCATCTGCAGGGCTGCTGGCGGAACTGTCGCAAGCAGCCAAGGCAAACGCAGCAAAGGCGATTGCAAAATAACCCAATCCCTTTTTCATTTTTTCCTCTGTTCGCTGAGAAATGCCCAGTGAGAATTAGTAGAAGTTGACGTTGAACCAGCCAGTAGTTCCGTCTTCGGATACCGCGATACCACAGGCCACCTTGGTGTAGTCACCCCGCATATTCTTGTAGTGTCCGATATAGGGGTAATCTTCGTCCTTGTCCAAGTCCCGCTCCCCGCTTTCTACCAACTTCTTTTCGCCCCACATCATGTCCAAGTAGTACTTGGCCACGTCGGCGGCCTTGCGACCGTTGGCCATGGAGGCGTTGGGGCCGGAATTCTGGGCCCATTCGCCACAGGCCTTGAAATGGCCGTGGGCCTTGTTTTCTGCCAGGTCGTCGGCAGACTGCTCATCAGCGCATTTCTGTTTTTCTTCGTCGGCAAGGGCGACGGGTTTAAGATTTTCCGTGGCGCGGTACTCGTTGATAATCTCCAGGCACTGTTCGCGCCAGCCTGCTTCGTCCATGCCGGCGATGACAGGCGTGCCGGAGCTGGAATCATCGGAACAGCCCGTGAATAGGGCGGCAGCGCAGATGGCAGAGGTAATGCCGATTTTGTTGAACATATTCATAAACACTCCCTTGAAATATTTAACATCAATGTAAATAAAAAAATGGTTCATGTGCGACTCTAGAAAAAATCGGACTTGACACCTAAGTCCTAATGAGTATATTTTGCCATAATCATGGCCGCAAAAGAAATAACAGTCGATGCCGCTCTCGAAAAAGGCGAAGAACTGACCGCCTTCGTGGAGTCCATGCTGGAGCCATACGACCCCTCGCCCAAGGCGACCATCCAAGTGGATGTGGCCATCGACGAGGTGTTCAGCAACATCGTCATGTATTCCGGAGCCAAGACCGTAACGGTGGTCGCCAACCTGGATGAGCCTACGTCCGTGTTCTCGCTTACCTTTATAGACAAAGGAAATCCCTACAATCCCCTGGAAAAAGAGGATCCGGATGTTTCCCTGCCTGTGGAGGAACGGGAAATTGGGGGTTTGGGCATCTTTTTGGTGAAGAAAACCATGGACGACGTGCACTACGAACGCAAGGCCGACCAAAATTATTTTACTATTTACAAGAAAATTAAGTAGAGGTACAAGATGAAAATCGAACAGACTCGTGACAATTCCACATTGACCCTGGCTTTGGAAGGTCGTCTGGATACCATTACCGCTCCCGAGCTGGAGCAGGTCGTCAATGCGAACCTGGAAGGGCTCACTGCCTTGATTTTTGACTTTGCCAAGCTGGAATACGTGTCCTCTGCCGGACTCCGCGTGCTGCTCAGCGCCCAGAAGAAGATGAACAAGCAGGGCAAGATGGAAGTCAAGAATGTTTGCGCCGAAATCATGGAAGTCCTGGACATCACAGGTTTCAGCGATATCTTGACGATCGTCTAGAAAATCTTTGCCGCCAGTTCAGGTGCGAACTTGGACAGGTAACCCTGGGCAAGCAGGATCGTTATCAGGGCAGGCAATATCCACTTGAAATAAATCTTGATGAGTGTGTGGCGAGGGAGTTTCAATCCCTCGCCTGCGTTCATTTCGTCAAAGAACTTTTCTTGTCCCCAACCGTAACGGCTGCTGCAGAACACCACCATGAAAATGGCGCCTGCAGGTAGCATGGTGTTGCTCACGATAAAGTCTTCCAAGTCCAGCACGCAGCTGCCGGGGCCAAAGGGCTCGAATCCCGAAAGTACGTTGAACCCGAGGGCGCAGGGGAGCGACATCAGGAACACCGCGACCATATTCCAGTAGGCCACCTTCCGGCGCTTGAAGCCCTTCAGGTCCATCCAGAAGGCGACGATGTTTTCAAACACGGCAATAAGTGTGGAGAGAGCCGCGAAGGACATGAACAGGAAGAACGCCGCCCCGCAGAACCGGCCCGCGGGCATCATGGCGAACACGTTGGACAAAGTAACGAAGATGAGTCCGGGTCCTTGCGCTGGGGACTGCCCGAAGGCAAAGCACGAGGGGATAATGATAAGGCCCGCCACCAGGGCCACGACGGTATCCAGCGCGCAGATGCTGGCGGCCTCCTTGGTCAGGGAATACTGCCGCTTGATGTAACTGCCAAAAATCATCATGCTGCCGATGCCGATACTCAGGGTAAAGAAGGCATGGGCAAATGCGGCGAAGATGGCATCTCCCACGCCCTTGCCGGACTGGGTCAGTCGTTCCAGGGAAGGCAACAGGTAGAATTCCAGACCCTTGCCGGCCCCGGGGAGCGTCACCGCACGGATGGCAAGCAGGATCATGATGACAAACAGCGCAATCATCATCTTCTTAGTAATGCGTTCCACGCCCTTTTGGAGCCCGAGAGACACGATGCCGAGACCCATGACGATCGCGACGGTCATCCAGAAAATCAGGAGGGGCGGGTTCGAAAGCATCTCGCCGAAACCGCTTGCAATCTGGTCTGGCGTGCCCTTCAGGAATTCGCCGTCGGTGAGCATCTTGTAGAAGTAGAAGAACATCCAGCCCGTGACTACGGAGTAGAACGCCATCAAGATGTAGTTGGAGGCAATCAGCGGGAACTTTGCCCAGTGCCATTTGGTGCCCTGCTTTTCGAGACGGTCAAAGGCCATGCCGACACCGCTTTTTCCGCCACGGCCGATGGCCAGTTCTGCCATGAGCACCGGGAGCCCGAGAAACAGCAGGAACCCGAGATAGGGCAGCACAAAGGCCGCGCCGCCATATTGCCCCGCGATGTAGGGGAAACGCCACACGTTGCCAAGGCCAATGGCACAGCCTGCGGCAATCAGCAAAAATCCAAGTCTTGTCTTAAAAGTCTCGCGTTCTCTTTTGTGTTCCATGAATCTAATGATAATAAAAAACGTGTACGAATTATATATTATACCTATGCCCCACTTCGTTTACATGCTCCGCTGCGCCGGAAACCGAATTTATACGGGTTACGCCGTGGATGTGGCCGCCCGTTTCGAGGAGCACCGCACAGGGCGTGGGGCCAAGTTCACCAAGGCTTTCCCGCCCGAAAAAATCCTCCGCCAGTTCGAGCTCCCGAACAAGGAATACGCCTTGCGCATGGAAGCCCGCATCAAGAAACTTGCGGCGACCCAAAAAGAACGGCTGGCAAATGGCGACGAAGTGCTGACGCAATCCCTGTTAGATAGCCTCGCCGAGACGCTCCCGCCCAAAAAACGAAAACGGCGCCTGCGTCGCAGAGTGTCCCTAATAAAGTGAAATTCGTATATAATACAAAGTGTATCATATAATTCACTTTGTTCAAAGTCATTTCTAAAAAACAGCAAAAAGTCGTTCTTTTTGCATTATTAAGGATTTATTTTTAATGATGATGAAGTCTATCCTGCAATACAAGGATTACCGCAAGTATATCCGTGACTATTACACCTGGGAAAAGAAGCACTCCTCTTTTTCGTGGAGGGAATTTTCTAGGCGTGCAAAATTCACATCTCCGAACTTTTTAAAACTGGTTTCCGAGGGTAAATCTAAACTGAGCACCCCTTCTGCCGAGCGGGTGGCAGATGCTATGGACCTGGCGGGTTTTGAGAAGTCTTTTTTTCAAAATTTGGTAATCTACAACCAATCCAAGGACACTAAAAAAGGTAAAGTCGCCTATGAAAAATTACAGGTAATCGCCAAGGAAAACGCAGTCCGCAAAATGGGTGTCGGGTACCAGAATTTCTACTCAACCTGGCTCCATGCGGTGGTTCGCGAACTGGCCTGTGCTACAGAGAAACCTAGTGTCGAATCCATCGCAAAACGTTGTCGTCTTGTGGTATCCCCAGCAGAAGTAGCGGACTCCATCGGATACCTTTTAAGGTCTGGACTCTTGAAAAGTAATGGTCGTGGCGGCTACCGTCAGACAGAAAAAATAGTAGAAGGTGACGAACAGGGAATTCCCGCGGCCTTGCGGGCCATGAATCGGCAAATGGCAAGGCTTGCGGAACAGGCTTTAGACGACGTTCCCCCAGAGTGGCGCGAAATCACAGGTATCACCATGGGGCTTTCCCGGCAGTCCTATGCCAAGGTCTTGGGGGCGTTGGCCTCTTGCCGTAAAAAGATTCTGGATATTGTAGCCAAAGAAGAAAACGTGGATAGGGTTTATAGACTCAACTTGCAGATGTTTCCCATGACCACCATTGAATCGGACAAGGTGAATGATGATAATACCTAGCACAATTCTGATATTATTCGCATTTTCCCTTCTTGCTTGTTCTAGCGACAACGATAAACTCGGTGGTGGTGCGGTGGAAGGCAACACCGTTGAGGCCGAATACAAAGTCGAACCCGTGCAGATAGATTCCATAAGGGAAGTCGTGGGTGAATCTGCAATAGATTCTCATCCGAAAGAATTTGATAATTGCGAATGGTACAGCATACTCCTGAATTCTCCAAGGGAGACTTATTTTGTTTTTTTTGACGACATTGACGCATCGGAGTCGTGCCTGGTCAATCTTTACCCCGAACAGAACAGCGTTGATTATTGGGGATTCATGGATTCGGACGTATCTATTGATGGTGTGGAATGGAAATACACCCACGAAGTTATCTACATCGTGCCTACCGACCAGGGAGTGGCCATCAACGAGAAGGTTTACAACTTCTATGTGTCTTATCCTCCGTTTCTATGTGAAAAACTAATGGAGCCCTATAGGGAGTCGTGCCAGGAACGGGGAGGCGTATTCCAAACACCTCCAGGTGGATGTGAATGCGGAGTCAGGTTCACTTGTACTATCGAACTGCCTTTTTTGACCAAGCCTGTCCGTGAAACGCTAGAAGACGTAGCGGAGCAGCTAAAGAATTCCTGCATGGAAGAGGTGCAGGCCTACACAAGAAATTAACAACAAGGAGTAGTTATGAATATCAACAAAATCATCCTTTCTGCGGCTTCTGTCGCGGCTATGACACTTGTCGCTTGCGGTAGCGACAGTTCCAACTCGGCACCATCGGCAACCCTTCCCGAAAATGGCAGGGTCAAGACCGGCATAGAGGTCAACAACTATCTATGCTCGACTACGGAAAACCAGTGCGAGAAAATTTTCGCTGAAGATATAAATGTCACCATGCAGTGCGGGTCGATGGGTACATGGGCTGCTATGCTCTTGGACGAACCCGTCGAAGGTTGTAGCGGCAGTGGGGCCGGCAACTCACCGAGCGGTGCCTCTGGAACGCCCGGCAATGGGCTGAAGGTTGCTTCTTGCTTCTTCGTTCAAGATGGCGAATGCGAAGAAGTGCAAACCACGGATTTGGCTGTTATAGATTCTGTCAAGACTTTTTGCAACAATACTCCGGGCGCAACCTACAAGGAGGCTTCTTGTGACCCGAATGCCGTACTCAAGTGCGATTTTGATCAATCCATGAAAAAGATGAGCCTGTATTTTTACACGCTGCCCTTTGAAGGCATGACCTGCGCAGATGTTGATTATGACACTGACTCGGGTAATAACTCCGGAATCAATGAGGCATGCGCAAGTATCGAAGAGGAAGTTATCAGCGCTGGATGCCTTGAAGAATTTTTGAACCCGTCTGCACGGTGTCAACCGGTAGTCGCAAGATTGGATGATTGCTACAGTGCAAACGAGGATTACTAACTAAGGCTATACCTCTATGGCCATGCCCGTGAACATCTGGCAGGCCCGTTCGCCGAGAACCTCGTGTAAAATTTCGAAGGCTCGGTTGCCAGTGCAGTGGCCCGTGTAGATTTTTTGCACGTCCAGTTCCAGCAGGCGCTTTGCAAAGGCATAGACCGCCTCGTCCTTGTAGCGGTAAAGGTGGAATCCGCCGAGAATCCCGTAAATCCTTTTGCCCGGAAAGGTCGCTTCCACTTCTTTCACGATGTTGTCTGCGCCGGCGTGACTGCAGCTGTTCATCACGAACAGTCCCTCGGGAGTGTCAAAAACCAGACTCTGCTCGTGGTCAAAACTGTCATAGCGGTAACAGCCGTTTTCCTTGACAGAAAGACCTGCTGCCTGGGCGATGCCGGCACGGGTCTCTGGACTCACGACGCTATCTTTGTGGGGGAGCAAGTAAACATTGGGGGCAATCTGGGCATCGCCTTCGACAAAGCGGATGCGGCCGGCAAAACGTTTCAGGTAGCCCCTGCGGATGCCGATGTATTCGTGGTAGGCAAAAGGTCCGAAAAGTTTGTGGGTATGGTAGCAGTTTTCGGCGGCGCCTTGCTTCAAAAAGCAGGAGGCCTTTTCGTTGATGCGGAAAAATTCCGTAAGGCCGTTGGCGTGGTCGTAGTGGGCGTGGCTAAGGATTGCAGCGTCCACCTTCGAAAGGTCTATGCCCATGGCGGCGGCGTTGCTAGCGAACCGGCGTGAAGCCCCGGTGTCCAACAAGTAGCGATTCCCCTCGAACTCGATATAGACAGAAAGTCCCCACTCTCCGCAGAGGGGCGTGCAATTGTTGCCGGGTGCGCAGCCGTTGGCCGCGCTGTTGTTGGTCGCGCTGTTGTTGGGCGCAAAATCCGTGCCACCGGCGATGTTGTCTATCAGAACTTTGACAAGCATCTTGCGCCCTACCGGTTCCAGCCGGAATGCCCTTCGCCGTAATACAGCGCGGCATCTTCAGGGCCAAAATCATCGGCTACGGTATCGCACGGAGAGAGCCACCCGCGCATCTTGCGGATACGGTCGCGACGTTCCGCGGCAAGTTTTTCCATACGGTCATTGCATTTTTCGTCGAGTGAATCGGACATAATTATCCGCAGATTTTCTTCACAAATTTTCGGCAGGTAGCCTCAAAGGCGCCCCTATCGCCCAGCATTCTTTTTCATCATCTCGCGGCGCTGTTCTTCGGCAAAGAGGCGGGCCATTTCGATACGGTTGATTTCCTGCTCTTTCTTCTTGGTCTCTTCCTTGCAGTTCACACACTTGGTGGCGGTAGGCACTGCCATGAGACGGGCCTTGGGAATCAACTGCTGGCACACCTTGCACACGCCGAAGGTGCCCTTCTTGATACGCTGGAGCGCCTCTTCCAGATAAACCAGGTACTTGCCTTCGCGGGCCGCCAGGGAGAACGTAGTCTCGAGAGCGTTGTAGTCGGTAGCGGAATCGGCACTGTCGGAATCCCCGCCGTCGCCGGACTGGTGCTTTTGGCCCTGGAATGCATTGGACTTTTCGGTCTCGCTCTGGGCGGTCACCAGCTGGCGCCGTTTTTCCAGAAGCATCTCCTCAAAAAACTTGAGATCTGCAGCACTCATCTTTGCAGGTTTCTTTTCGGCCATAGTTCGCTCCTTTCTTGGGTTCCCTTCTTAATCTTTTTCGTGTTAAACTAAATTATTTTTTTCAAAAGAGGACACAATTTTAAAAAATATCCATATTTAATCTAAGGCCCTGTTTCTTGACGTCTGCGATTAGGCCGTCAATATCGGCACCTATGCGGTCCAGTTCCTTAATTATGTCGCCTTTTTTAGACAAAATCAGCCCCATGGTGTTGTCGTCCTGGGAAAGTTTCGCCTGGATGGTTTCAAGTTCCGTTTTAAGCCCGCGGACCTGGGTCAGGAGGGTATCTACATGAGCCACAAGGTTTTCCACTTTCTGGACGGTGCCCTCGGCCCTTTCGGGAACATTTCCCAGGCTGGATTTTGCCTTGTCCAGAGTTCCTTCGGCTTTTGAAAGCAGGTCCTTGGCCTCGCCTACCCATTCCTGGACCGATTCCTGCGATATCCCGACCAGGTCATCCGCCTTCTTGAGCACGCGGTCAAGACGCTTGCCCGCTGTACCCTTGGTCACGGAGTCCTTCAGGGCGCCAATCTGGGTGGCAATGGAGTCCAGCTCCGAGAGGATAAAGGCAATGTTTCGGCCAATGGCGTTGGCGCCCTCTTCGTAGTAGCCGTGCACCGTATCACCGTCGGCAACTAGGTCCTTTGAATCCCCGGTCAAGACGCTGAGTTCACGTTCGCCCATAAGCCCTGCCGTTTTCAGACGGAACTCGGAGTTTTTCGGAATCTTGGTATCGGCAAGGACACGGGCCGTCACATAGACCGCTTCGTCTGTCAGTTGCACCTTTGCAATTTCGCCCTTGGTGATTCCGCGAACTTCCACACGGTTGCCCGGAGAAAGAGTTCCGACGCTTTCGTAGCGCACCACAAAACTGTAGCGGTCATGATGGGGGCTTGCCGGGTGGAACAGGTACAGGGCCATACCGCACCCGACCACGATAATCGAGAAGACGACAAAGGGGAATAAATTGGAACGGAATTTTCGACGGAAGCTATTCATAGGGGGACCAGTTCTCCGGCTCCATTTCCAAGAGGTCGTCGGTGTATTCGCCCTTCGCCTTGGCCTTGATTTTCTGCATCAGGTTTTCGTTGAAATCCCGGGCCACGTTCTGACCATTCATTTTCATGAGGGCGTTCATGGCAATCACTTCACAAATCACTGTCAGGTTCTTGCCCGGCGACACGGGAATCACAATCTTCGGGATAGAAACGCCCATGACGACTTCGTCCAGCTCGTTCAGCCCCGTACGCTCGTAAGAAACGTTCTGGCTCCAGGGCTGGAGTTCCACGATGACTTCGATCTTTTTCACCTTGCGAATAGCGTGGATGCCGAACATGGAGCGAATGTCCAAGAGGCCCACCCCACGGATTTCCATGTGGTGGCGGATCAGAGGGTCGGGGCGTCCGATAATCACGTTGCCCACGTGGCTTACATGAACTACGTCGTCGGCCACCATGCGGTGTCCGCTTTCTACCAGGTCCAGCACGCATTCGGACTTGCCCACATTGCTGTCGCCCACAAAGAGCATGCCTATGCCGTAAACATCCACTAGGCTCCCGTGGATGGTGGCGTGAGGCGCAAAGAATTCCTCGAGA
>CALATK010000303.1 GCA_937891805.1 uncultured Fibrobacter sp.
CGGGGAAAACCATCCGACAGGGAACCCGGCTTGCAGTCGTCCATGCTCAGGCGTTCCTTCACCATCGCGATGGTCACGCTGTCGGGTAGCAGCTCACCGGCGTCCAGGTACCGCTTGGCCTCCAGACCCGTGGGGGTCTGGTTCTTGATGGCTGAGCGGAACATGTCGCCCGTGGAGATGTGCTTGAGGGCGGTGGTAGCAGCAAGCTTTGCACCGACGGTGCCCTTGCCGGAACCGGGTGCGCCAAAGATGAGAACTGCAGGAATTTTAGCCATTGTTGAACCTCTTGGGTTGATTGTTAAATTTCGGCCCAAAAGATAGAAAATGGCAGTGCCTGCAAGATGTTGATTTTATTACTTTCCGCTTGCTAAAGGGCAAAAAAGAAAAAATAAGGCCCGTGCCAAATTCTAGCCGGAATTCGTGCCGTCTTCGGGAATCTTTTCGCAGGCGAAGGAGAGCTTCCCGTCCTTGACGCCGATGGTGATGGTAGAAAAGTCCGTCATGGTCTCGAGAAGGAGGCCTTCGGCGATTTCGTCTTCCACCAGGTTCTGGATGGTGCGGCGGATGGGGCGGGCCCCCAGGGCGGAATCGTAGTTGTGGTTCACGATGAATTCCTTGGCCTCCTGGGTCACCTCCAGAAGGATTCCCCTTTCGGAGAGGTTCTTCTGCAAGAAGGAAAGCTGGATATCCACCACGGACACCAGGTCTGCCTTGGACAGCGGGCGGAACACGATCTGCTCGTCGATACGGTTCAGGAACTCCGGAGAGAAGACACGCTTTACCTCTTCGCGGATGGCGGTTTCCATGCGCTCGTAGTCGTCGGTCTCCCCCATCTTGGTGAATCCCATGCCGGAGCTGTGCCGCACCTCGCGGGCGCCGGCGTTGCTGGTCATGATGATGATGGTGTTCTTGAAGTTGATCTTTCGGCCGTAGCTGTCGGTCAGAATACCGTCGTCCAGAATCTGCAAAAGCAGGTTGTAGATGTCGGGGTGGGCCTTCTCGATTTCGTCCAGAAGCACCACGCTGTAGGGGCGCTTGCGGACCTTTTCGCTGAGCTGGCCACCGCTTTCTTCGAAGCCCACGTATCCCGGAGGCGCTCCGATGAGGCGGCTAATACTGTGCTTTTCCATGTATTCGCTCATGTCGATACGGATCATGGAATCTTCACTACCGAAAAGGGAAAGGCTAAGCACCTTCGCAAGTTCCGTCTTGCCTACGCCAGTGGGACCCAGGAACAGGAAGCTCCCCATGGGGCGCTTGGTGTCGCGGATGCCTGCACGGGTGCGACGTATTGCCTTGACCACGGCGTCCACCGCCTGGTCCTGACCGATGACACGCTCCTTGATTTCGTCGCCCAGGTGCAAAAGTTTCTTGGCTTCTTCGCCGGCGAGGCGGCTCACGGGAATGCCCGTCATCTTGCTGATGCAGTCGCGGATGGCGTTTTCATCTACCACGGGAATGGTTTCGGATTCCTTGTCGGCGGACAGGGCGTCGCGACGTTCCATCACCTGCTTTTCCAGTTCCTCGGTCTTGTCCCTGAGGGAGGCGGCCGTCTCGAAATTCTGGTTGGCCACGGCATCGTCCAACTGCCGCTTGGTTTCTGCCAGTTCGTCTTCCAGGTCCTTCAGGTCCTGGGGGATGCAGATGGAATCGAGACGCACGCGGGCACCGGTTTCGTCCAGCACGTCGATGGCCTTGTCGGGCAAGAAACGTTCGCTGATGTAGCGTTCCGCCAACAGGACCGCCGCACGGACGGCGTCAGGTGTGTAACGGACCTTGTGGTGGGCTTCGTACTTGGCACGGAGACCGTCCAGAATCAGAATGGAATCCTCGGCGTTGGGCGGGTTCACCACGATGGTCTGGAAACGGCGTTCCAGGGCCGCGTCCTTTTCGATATACTTGCGGTATTCATCGATGGTGGTAGCACCGATGCACTGGAGCTCGCCTCGGGCCAGGGCCGGCTTGAAAATGTTGGAGGCGTCCAGGCTGCCTTCGGAGCCGCCTGCGCCTACGATGGTGTGAAGTTCGTCGATAAAGAGGATAACGGAACTGTCCACACGCTGGAGTTCCATGATAAGCCCCTTCACGCGCTCCTCGAACTGGCCGCGGTACTTGGTGCCTGCCACCATGGCGGCAACGTCCAAAGTCACCACCCGCTTGTTCATGAGGAGTTCAGGAATCTTCTTCTGCACAATTTTCTGGGCCAGGCCTTCGACGATGGCGGTCTTGCCCACGCCGGGCTCGCCGATAAGGGCCGGGTTGTTTTTCTTGCGGCGACAGAGGATCTGGATAAGCCGTTCGATTTCCTGCTCGCGGCCGATGATGGGGTCCAGCTTGCCTTGGCGGGCCAGGGCTGTCAGGTCACGGCCGAAATGGTCTAGGATAGGCGTCTTGGACTTGGAGCCGGGACGCCCCTGAGGGCCGCCCTGTCTCGGGCTAGAAATGGGTTCGTCGGGCTGGTCGTCGGCACTGCCCCGCTTGAGCTGATCCAGGGCCTGCTGGAAACTTTCGAAGGTCACGTTGTAGGTAGAAAGGGTGGCCGCCGCCGGAGAATCGCTCTGCTGGAGTATGGCAAGCATCAAGTGCTCGGGACCGATATACTGGTCCCCCTCTTCCTTTGCAATCTTTGCGGCGTTGAACATGACCGCCTTTGTGCGGGCGGTAAAGGCCAGAAGCCCCCCGCGGTTGTCGCCGCCGATGGTCATGAGGCCGCCGTCGTTGGTGAGGGCCCGCTGGACAACCTCTCCCAGTTCCGCAAGGTTCACCTTCAGGGCCTTCAGGGTCTCGGAGGCATAGCCAGAATCTTCGCGGACAAGTCCCAAAAGAAGGTGTTCCACCGTAATGCTGTCGCTTCCCAGGTTACGGGCCGCCATACGGGCCGCCTGGAGGACCGCCTTTGCCTTTGCAGAAAAAATACCGTTATTCTCAGACATATACTTTCACCTAATTCTCATTCTACAAGAAATTACTAAAAATAAGCCAGAACTGGCCAGGAAACTCTAATTTCAAGCGCCCTGAATAATGCCGCCGTGCATCACGACCCTGCGTTTGGCGAAACTCGCCAATTTTTCATCGTGAGTCACGATGAGGAAGGCCTGATTGAACTTTTCGTTCAGCTCGCCAATCAGCTCGTTGAGCATCTGGGAATTGGCCTCGTCCAGGTTGCCGCTGGGTTCGTCGGCAAGCACCAAATCAGGATGGTTCATGAGGGCACGGGCGATGGCCACCCGCTGGCGTTCGCCGCCACTGAGTTCCCTGGGCAAGTGTTTGAGGCGGTCCTTAAGGCCCACCGTCTCCAAAAGCATGGCGGCACGCTCCTTGCATTCCGCTTCGGAGGTTCCCAGGATGCGGCCCGGAACGCAGACGTTTTCGATGGCCGTAAATTCACTGAGCAGGTGGTGGAACTGGAACACAAACCCCACCTGTACCCGATGGTACATGTCCCGCTCCTGGCTGCTGAACTTGGAAAGGGGCTTGCCCTTGAAAAGGATCTCACCGGAAGTGGGCGTGTCCAGCATGCCCACCAGGTTCAAGAAGGTGGACTTGCCCGACCCCGAAGAACCGGTGAGAGCCACCAGCTCGCCCGCTTCCATGGAAAAGTTCACACCCTTGAGAATTTCAAGTTCTTCACCCGTTTCGGAGAAAACCCGCCGGAGGTCGACTGTCTGTAACAAACTACTCATGTCTAATCGCTCCCACGGGGTCCAGCCTGCTAGCCTTCCAGGCGGGCAAAATCGTCGCCAGAACGCAGAGGGCTATGCCGATGACAAAAATCAAGACCACATCTATCAGGTGCACCGAAATCGGGAAGTAGGGAATTACGTAAACGTCGCCAGGGAGCTTGATAAAGTGGTAAGCCTCTTGCAGTTTGCAAAGCACAATGCCGATGGTGCCGCCCACGATGGTGCCGCCCACGCCAATGAAACTGCCCATGAGCATGAACACCCGCATGATTCCAGCCTTGCTGAGGCCCATGCTGCGGAGGATACCGATTTCCTTGGTCTTGTCGATGACCACCATGATGAGGGAACTGATGATATTGAATGCCGCCACCAAGATAATGAGGCAAATCACCGCCGCCACGATGAACTTTTCGTAGTTCATCCACTTGAGCAGCGTAATGTTCTTGGTTTTCCAGTCGATAACGTAGTAAGGGTATGTCAGCCACTCCGACACCTTGTCGATGGCCTCGCCCGCCTTCCAGTGGTCCGTGATGCGGAACTGGATGCCCGTCACCGCATCTCCCATGGCGAGGAGCTTCTGGAGTTCGGGAATTCCCACATAGGCCAGGTTGCCGTCGTACTCGTAGGTACCGGTCTCGAAAATACCGCTGACCACGCACATCATCATCTTGGGACCGCCGGCGGTCATCATCTCGTCCGGACTCTGGAAAGTCTGGAGCACCAGCTTGTCACCCACCACCACCCGAAGGCGGTTAGCCAGGCCCGACCCGAGAATCACCCCCGGACGGCGTGTGCCGCCCATGTCTTCCAGACTATCGACGGAATAAGTTCCCCACTTGATGTACTTGTGGATGTCGGTGACATTCTTCGCCGTTTCCGGGTCGATACCGTAAATCACGATACCGTCGTTTACCTTCTTGGAGCTGATTCCCACCTTGTAGATGATAAAGGGCGAGGCGGCTACCACAGAAGAATCCCGAGTCTTGACTTCGTTTATAAGGCTATCGTAGGCGGTAACGGGCTCACCGTTGTAGGCCATCAGCTCAAAGTGGGCGTCCTTCCCGATCATCTGAGCTGTGACTTCTTCTTCGAAACCGTTCACCGCAGCGAGGGCAACCACCAGCGCAAACACGCCGATACTCACCCCCAGCATACTGAAAATGCCGATAAGCGAGACAAAGAGACTCTTACGTTGAGCCCCTAAGTAACGCCAGGCGATTAGAAGTTCGAGTTTGCGTATCATAGACGAGAGAAAGTGTTTAGTGGTTGGTGGTTAGTGATTAGGATTCTTTGGACTTGAAATTTTGCTTTTCCTTGAGTTTGGCAAGCATCTTTCCAACCTCATCTAATGAACTTTTTATCAAGGATATCTCTGAATTTGAAGCTAAGCCTACTCGTTCACACAAAATCAATTGCGTTTCAAGTTCTGCTTTAGATCCTAAAGAAATCCCTAAAAAATGAGCAAACTCTTTTTTAGACTTTCGCCCCTCACCTTCTGCAATATTACTTGCTATAGAAACAGAGGCTCGCCGCATTTGAGATACAAGTCCAAACAATTCCTCTTTAGGAAACTGTTTTGTCAATTGGTAAACAGCGACTGTTAAATCAATCGCTTTTTGCCAAACAACTAAATCCTTATAACTCTGGGCCATTGCAAACCTGACACAATCCTGTTTACTAACCACTAACCACTGTCTACTGAGAGCAGCTAGGCTCTGCCTAGCAGCTCTCCGGTTTCATTAAAGGGAACAGCTGCACGTCGCGGATGGTCTGCTGGTTCGTGAGGAGCATAACCATGCGGTCAATGCCGAAGCCAACGCCGCCCGTAGGAGGCAGGCCAGATTCGATAGCGTGCATGAAGTTTTCGTCCATGGGGTGGGTTTCACCTTCGCCACCGCGGCCGCGGCGCACCTGGTCTTCCAGGAGCTCACGCTGACGGATGGGGTCGTTCAGTTCGGTATAGGCGTTGCCCAGTTCCCATCCGTTAGCGTACGGCTCGAACTGTTCGATAAGGCCTTCGATGGTACGGTGCTTCTTGCAGAGCGGCGTACTTTCGGTGGGCATGTCCTTGATGAAGGTCGGCTGGATGAGCTTGTCTTCCACGGTGAGCTCGAACAGTTCGAGGATACCGCGGCCGCGGCTGAATTCGCCGTCCAGGTGGCCGCCCAGCTCTTCCATCTTGGCCTTGATTTCGTCGTCGTTCATGTCATTAACCTTGAGGCCGCCGAACTTTTCGATGGCTTCAATCATGCTGTAGCGGGGCCACGGGGCCTTGAAGTCGATTTCTTTACCCTGGTAGTCAATCTTGGTGGTGCCGTTCGCGGCAATGCAAGCGCGTTCGTAGATGTTTTCGAAATGGACCATCATGTCGTTGTAGTCGGCGTAGGCTTCGTAGAACTCAAGGCCAGTGAATTCCGGGCTGTGGGTACGGTCCATACCTTCGTTACGGAAGTTCTTGCTGAACTCAAACACCTTTTCCATACCGCCCACGATGCAGCGCTTGAGGTAAAGTTCCGGAGCCACGCGCAGGTAGAGCGTCATGTCGCAAGCGTTGTGGTGCGTGGTGAACGGACGGGCGTTCGCGCCGCCGTAAATCGGCTGGAGCGTCGGAGTTTCGACTTCGATGAATCCCTTTTCAATGAGGTATTCGCGGATAGCCTGCAGAATCTTGAAACGCTTGATGAACACGTCCTTCACATCATCGTTCAAGGCCATGTCAATGTAACGCTGACGGTAGCGGGTATCCACGTCGGCAAACTCGTTAAACACAACCTTGTTGCCCTTTTCATCCACCTTTTCCTTGGCCACCGGAAGCGGGCGCACCGCCTTCGAAAGCATGGTCACCTTCTTCACGTGCACGGAGTACTCGCCCGTCTGGGTTTCGAACATGAAACCATTTACGCCGATAAAGTCACCCAGGTCGGTCATCTTGACGATTTCGTAGTTTTCTTCGCCCACTTCGTCGCGGGCGACCACCACCTGCAAGCGGCCATAGCGATCCTTCAGGTGCATAAAGCACATCTTTCCCTTACGGTTGAAGCGAACCACGCGGCCAGCAAAAGCAACTTCTTCACCAGACGCCATCAGGGCAGCCTTGTTTTCTTTCAAAACCTTGGAATCATGCGTGCGGTTGAACTTGTGCGGATAAGCCTCCACACCCATTTCCTTGAACTTCGCAAGCTTCGCGAGGCGAGCCTGCACCTGGTCATTCATGTCTTGCATTGCCATAATAGGATCCTTTAAATTTTTACGGCGAAAATTTAGAAATTTCATCTCTACGTCATGCCCGATTCAGTCGGGCATCTCCCTTTTATTAGGGTATAAACCCTTCAAAAATAGAAGATTCCCGCCTTCGCGGGAATGACAATATAAATCGCGGAAACAACAGTTTAAGGGAAATTAAATCTTGAAGCAGTAGGCTTCGTGGGTGCCAACCTTGACGCAGGGCGGGACTTCTGTCGTCAGGCAAGGCTTGTCGCACAATTCGCAGCGGTCCGCAAAGCGGCAACCCGCCACAAAATCCCTAGCATGGGGCACCTGACCCGGAATAGAGCGCAGGGTTCCAAGATCTTCGTGGCTCTCGGGTATGGCCGAGAGGAGCCCTCGGGTATAGGGGTGCATAGGCGAAGAGATAACCTCGCTAGTGGCCCCTATCTCAACAACACGGCCGGCATACATCACAGCCATGCGTTCTGCATACTGGGAAACAATTCCCATGTTGTGGGTAATCAAGAGCACCGCCGTCCCCGTAGTTTTGGCCAAGTCCTTCAGCACTGCAAGAACCTGGGCCTGGACAGTCACATCCAGGGCCGTAGTAGGCTCGTCGGCAATAATCAGCTTGGGTTTCGGGAGCAGCGCCATCACAATGCAGATACGCTGGAGCATGCCGCCCGAAAGCTCGTGAGGGTATGAATCCAGCACGCGGTCAATGTCCTTGAAGCCCGCTAGAGTAAGCATGTCCCGGATTTCGGACATGGGATCGGCGCACTTCCTTTCGCAGAACTTGAACACTTCCAGGAGCTGTTTCTTGATAGTCAGTACCGGATTCAAGGCCTGCATGGGCTCCTGGAAAATACAGGATATTTCGGAACCGCGAACCCGCTGCATCTCCTTCAGGGAAATTTTAGTCAGGTCAATCGTTTCATCGCCTTCACGACGCAACAGCACAGAGCCTCCAACCACCTTCGCCGAAGGCGTGGGCAAGAGCCGCAAAATGGCCATGGCGGTAACGCTCTTGCCGCAGCCGGACTCCCCCACCAAAGCAAAAAATTCACCATCGTCAATATAAAAGCTGATCCGGTCCGTTACCTGGACGGGTTTTGCCGCAGGTTCACCATTTTTGTGATGGCCGAATGCAACAGACAGGTCGTTTATATCAAGCAGGTGTGACATGGTCAGTGGTTAGTGGTTGGTGGTTAGTGATTAGTGGTTAGTGGTAAGTGATAAGTGATATTATTCGGAACTAGAATTTTTATTCAAAACATACAACGCCGAATTACGAGATCAAAATTTATAATCGGAAATATCACCTCATCATTCATATCGGTCTCCCGACTTCGGATCCATAGCATCCCGGACGCCCTCTCCAACAAATGTGGTGAGCAACAGCGTAATGAAAAGTGCAGCGACGGTGCTTACAGAAATCCACGGTGCGTAAAGGTTGTTCAGCCCCTGGCTCATGAGTTCGCCCCAGCTGGGCGTAGGCGGTTGCAGCCCAAAGCCCAAAAAATCAAGGGATGTCAGGCTTCCGATACCGCCAATCAAGGTAAAGGGGAAAAGCGTCACCACAGGGGTCAATGCGTTTGGCAAGATTTCCTTGAAAAAGATATGCCTGTGCCCAAGGCCCAAGACCTTTGCCGACTGCACATAGGTCATATTGCGGAGCTTCAGAAATTCGCCGCGCATGTAATAGCTTAATGAAATCCAGTTGAAAGCCGCCATAATCACAATCAACAACCAGAAACTGCGGCCATAAATGCTCCCGATCAAAATCACGATATAGAGCATGGGGAGCGACGACCAGATTTCGATCATGCGCTGCATTCCCGTATCCCAGAACTTGCCCAGATACCCCTGGATACCGCCAATGACAATGCCGAGGAAAGTCCCAAGAATAGTGAGAAACAGACTGAACGAAATACAAATACGGAATCCGTGAATCAGGCGGGCAAGCACATCGCGACCATTGCTGTCGGTACCAAGCCAATGGCGAGAACTGGGGGCAAATGGCGGAGCGCCTTCTTCAGTCAAGTCCGCCTTCAAAGGATCGTGAGCAATGGGCGGCATCAGGGCCCACATCTCGGGACAGCCCCCTGCCTTCGTGTAACCTTCCGCCGCTTCTTCTTCGCATTCACGAACGTCGGCAAAAAGCTTGCCGTAATCCGCTTCGGTCTGGTAGTCGCCGCCAAATTCCTGTTCGCTGTAGCGCACAAAGGCCGGAAAATAGCTCTTGCCGTTATACTTCAGGTACAGCGGTTCGTCGTTTACCGTCCAGGGGCTTGTCAGCGAAAGAAGGTAGGCCACCACCAGCACCACCAGCGACACGAAGGCCCGCTTGTTCCTGTAAAAGCGGAGCAGGCGGTTCTTGGTCTCTGTGGTAATACGGATGTGCATGACGAGGGATAATATAATTTTTATTGCAGGAAGAAAAGGAGATGCCCGCACAAGGCGGGCATGACAATCGGGGGTTGGCAGTCAAGACGGTTTAAGACTGGCTGCTCAAACTCGGCCGCCGAATGCGAATCCGGCGTCTTCGATAGCCTTTTTCAGGGCCGATTCGTCCACATCGTGCTCGTCGTGCCATTCCACACGGAGTTCCTTACGGGCAAACTTCGCATAAATCATGAGCTCAGCCAGCAGCACCGCGCAGGCGTAATCGAATACGCCCAGGGCCCCATGCCCATGGCATTCCGCGGAGCCATGGGGCAACATGGAAGCCCCCGGGGTAATGCCTTTAGCCACTAGCGCCAAGGCCAGCGGAATGGAACACGCCGCCAAGCATGGCCGTCACAAAGGCTGCTATGGGGCGAAGTACCGCAAAGGGCCCGCCCAAAAGCGAATAAGTGGCCAATATGGAATCCACACCTGTGGCAGGTGTTGAAATCAGGAAACTGACGCTAGCGCCCTTACTGGCCCCTTCACGCCGGAGCGCAATGGAGGTGGGAATCACGCCGCAACTGCATATAGGCAGCGGCACGCCGAACAGGGCCGACCCCAGCACCGACTTTAAATTCGGCTTGGAAATTTTCGGCACATACAAATGGTTCGGCACCCACACATGCAAAATCACGGCAAGCAAGAAACCCAGCAGCAGGAATGGAGCCATTTCCGAAAACAGCGTGACAAATTGCCAAAAGAACCTCTCAAGAATTTCGGCAAAGTCAGGCATTTTACACTCCCTTCTTGTGCATAATGTGTGCAAGGCCCGTATTGAAAATCAGACCGATATGTTCGTCGTCCAGGGCGTAGAAAACGGTGCGCCCTACTCTACGGGGTTTCACAAGACCTGCCGTTCTCAAGATCCGGAGCTGGTGGCTTACCGCCGACTGCCCCAGTTGCAGTTTTTCCGCTATCTCGTTTACCGAAATCTCCCCCGAAAGGAGAATCTCGATAATGCGGATTCGGGTAGTATCCCCAAAAAACTTGAAGAACTCGGACAGTTCAAAAAAGGTGTCCAATGAAAGCGGCTTATCATTATATGAACAATCATTCATATTTTCATATATAGAAACATTCAACAATTCTGACAAGAGAGAATCCCGCTTTGTGATTTCCGTCACGTTCTCAACAGCCTTTATGGACAATTTATCCATGCAAATTGCCGTTTTTTTTCAAATTTTAGGCAATTTATAAAGGTATTTTTGGATAAAATGATTGAGTTTTCTGACACACAGGACTACCGCGACTTTCTGAAGGAGTATTACGACCGCAGGAAGGCGGAGATGCCTTTGTATAGTTACCGCATGATGGGCGACAAGCTGGGATTGGATTCCAGCTACCTTTATCGCGTGCTCCAGAAAAAACAGCACCTCCCCGCCCATGCCCTCCCCGCCGCCAAGGACATTCTCGCACTTTCAGGCAGGCAGGCGGAGTATTTTGAGTTACTTTATTCTGCAGCCGTCACCAAGGACAAGAACAAACGGGAAGAGCTGATGGCCAAGGCCCTCTCCCTCCGTGACGTACACCTCCACAGCCTGCAACAGGCCGAATTGAAACTTTTGGAAAACTGGTGGATTCCTGCCGTGCGCGCCTACCTGGAACTGAACGGCGGTACGGTAAACCTGAAGCAAATCGCCAAAGATATTTGCCCGCCTATTACCGAGGAACAGGCCAAAGAGGCCATCGACACCCTGCTAGAAGTTGGGCTTGTCAAGAAAATGGCCTCCGGTAAGCTGGCCCTGACCGACGCCCACCTGACCGTCGGTGGCCCAGAAAAGAAAATCGCCGTCCGCAAGTTCCAGCGTCAGATTCTAGGACTTGCCGCAGATTCTCTGGAAAACACCCCCGTCGAAGAACGGAATATTTCCACCCTGACCCTTTCCGTAGATCAGGCCTGCTTCGACGACTTGGGGGACATGCTCAAGGAATTCCGCCGTCTTGTTCAAAAAAGGGTGGATGGAGCCAAAAATCCCGACAGGGTAATGCAACTTTCTATGGCATTTTTCCCTGTAGCCCACAAAGACAAATAAAATAAAGTATATTAAGGGTTACAGGACGAAGATGATTTGGGTAAAATACATAGGTCTTTCTGCACTGGCAATGCTAGTCGCTTGTTCCAACAATAACGACGTTGCTGGCTCTTCTCTTGAGACTGAAAACTCCATAGCCTTCCATGTAAAATTGGCCAATGGGGAGAACGCCTCCAAGGCGTACGTCATCATCCATGATTCAAAGTATTTCGCAGACGATGCTGATCTGAATTCTACCCAGCATCCTCAAACCGACGAAAACGGAATTTTGGAATTGGATTCCCTGCCCAGAGGCAATTACATCGTAGAAGTTCGCGGTCTCCAAGATGAGCAGGAACAAAAGGGAGCTACCACTTTCGAAATCACTCAAGTCGATAATGACTCCGGCAAAGTAGTGACTGTGCAAACAGGCATTCCCGCATCTTTTGAAGGCAAGGCCTACACGGACAAATACCCCGCCTGGGTCATGATTCGCGGTCTGGAATACAAGGTTCCCGTAGACTCCCAGGGCAATTTCTCATTTGAATCCCTGCCCGAAGGCTTGTTCGAATTCGTGCTAGTCCACTCGCAAACCAATAGCGCGGGGGCTACCGTTTCCCAGATTCTTACAGAAGAAGAAATTTGCGTTGGCTGCGACGGTTCTGGATCTGTAATCCTGGTCGACAAAACCGCTCCCCCAAAGGATACCGTTTCTAAAGACACCGTAGCCGCGGATACCACCGACACAGACACCATTCCCAAAGATACACTGAAACACTTTGTATTCGATGATTTTGAAAATGCCCTTGACAATGGTGAAATCAAGGACTGGTATACCGCTTTCTCAAAATACGCTAGTGGAAGTCTTGAAATCACAGACACCTTAAGCGACCGCAAAGGCTATGTGGCCCATTTCATGTGCCAAAACGACTCCCTATACAACTGGACCCTGATGGGACGTTACCTGGGTGGAGCCGTCGATATGAGCGAACTGGACTCCATTGTTTTCTGGGCAAAGGGAACTGTCGAGAACTATGTTTCCTTCTCCTTTGACATTATTGAATCCGATACCACCGCTGATATCCAGAGTGGTAAATCCTGGATGCATATCCCCCTTACCGAGGAATGGACTCGCTACACGGTAACCCCGTCGAACCTTCTTTCCGTAGACAGCAACAATACCGGCGGAAATATCGGCTGGGATGCTGTCAAGGACAAGGTTACCAACCTCTCTATCTTTGGCGGAAAAGGCGGAGAATTCTGGATTGACGACATCGAAGTTTTCGGTCTAGAAAGCTTCACGCCGAAGACTTCGTCCGTTAAAAATTAGATACACTAATATTGATAATTTGTCCACGGGAAATGTCGCTTCTGGCGGCATTTTTTGCTTTTAAGAGCCTAGATTTAGTGTTGGGAAAAAAGATTTTCAAGGAGACACCATGGGTGTAAAAAATCTCGCCAACACATCGATTTCTACGCTGTTCACTATCGCCGGGCTAACTTCATTTGCCTTGGCGGACAACCCCATTTCCAGTTACCATTACCTGGCAGACCCAGCCGCTACTGCCGACGATGAATATTTCTATATCATCACCGATTCCGACGACCCAGCTCCATATAACGCAACAGGCTACTCCATTAAAGCTCTCTACGCCTTTCGCAGTAAAGATATGAAGAATTGGACCGACTTCGGCATTATTTATGATGCCAGGGAAGTCGAAGGAATCGGAGATATCTGGGCGTCGGGAATTGCGGTAGATAATAAAGGTAAATTCCACATTGTATTTCCTGATGGAGGCGGGTCAGGTATCGGACTTATTGAATCTGATCACATCGAAGGACCATATAAGAATCCTGTTGCAGGAGGGAAAAAGCTCATCAACAACTGGGGCGGTGGCATAGCCGATTGCGATGGACTAGACTGGTGCTTTGACCCTGCGATTTTTATTGATGACGATGGAACGGCTTACTTTACCGTTGGTGGCGGAGGAGTTCCAAACGACAAGAATCCAAATCCAAAACGTCCAGCAATAGATAACGGTAGCGACAACTTTAACATCTACAAGTTCAACTCCGAAATCAACAGTTTCGATGTAAGTACAAAAACCCATCTGCCAATTGGTGGTCCTGCCACTATGGAGGCGTCGTATATCCATAAATACAAGGGCAATTACTACCTCTCTTATAGTACGCGGGATTTGCGCATTGCCTATGGCATGTCCAGTAGTCCTATGGGTCCATACACCTATAAAGGAATATTTATGGGCAACCCAAGTATTAACGGGCAAAACATCAATTCATACAATAACAACCATCACGGTATTGCAGAATTCAAAGGCCATTGGTATGTTGTTTATCATGACCGTCGCATCGCAAATGGATACGACGGACTTGAAAAAATTCCAGCCGAAGACGGCAAAGCAAATCCAGACCCCGCTTACCACCGTAGTGTGAGTGTAGATGAATTCTTCTATAACGGTGACGGGACAATGAAAGAATTAACTTTTACCAAGGAAGGTCCAAAACAACTTGAAAATTTTGACCCTTACGATTGGTACCCGGCTCTCACCAGTTCCAAGCAGAAAGGAATTCGCAGCCGTTCCAACTTCGTTGTAGGCAAAGCCGCCGAAACATTCTTACTTCCGCTATCAACTAAGGAATCCTGGATTCGTGTTTCTGGCGTTGACTTCGGAACTGCCGCAACAGGATTCACGGTAGAGGCGGCAAGCATTACCGATGGCAACAAGATTGAAATTCGCACAGGTTCTGCTACAGGAACTCTGGCTGGCACCTGCACGCTCCAGAAAACCGCAAACAAGAATACATTTGTTGAAAATTCTTGCGAAGTATCTGGGCTTAAAGGCGTCGTAGAACAACTCTTCTTGGTGTTCAAGGGCAATCAGGATTCTACCATGGCCATCAAGGCCTGGGGCTTTGAAGGTAGCGGCACCACATCGCCCGAACCACAAAAACCATTCAAGGGAACGGCCTGGGAAATTCCTGGCAAAATTGAAATGGAAGATTTTGACATTCCCGGAACGGGACGTGGCGCTGGGCTGGATTCGTACTCTGACAACGATTCCGAAGATCATGGAGCCGAAAGCAACGATGGCGTAAGTTACCGCGAAGGTACCGGCGTAGATATCTACAAAAAGGCAACCGGATACATTGTCGGTTACAACCAAGCCGGAGAATGGCTGGAATATACCGTAAACATTAAAGAGGCTGGTGATTACACCATGTTTGCCGCAGTGGCATCGGCCAACAACACATCCAGTTTCAAATTATCCATCGACGGCAACGACATTACCGAAGAAATAGCCGTTCCGCAAGCAACTTCCGGAGAAGAAAACTACGACGATTACAATAAGGTTTCCACAAACGTGACACTTCCGGCGGGCGAACACATCCTTCGCTTTACCGTAACCGGAGACTGGATGGATATTGACTACATCAATTTCGAGGCCGGCAAGGACGCCGAAGATTCAAAGCCTATCGGCTATGTTGACGCCTTGCACAGCACTGGAAAAATAAACTATTCGCAGGCAACCCATTTCGATGTATTCAGCATAAACGGTAAGAAAGTTGCGTCATTTACAGCCCACAGTTTTGCGGAAGCAACAAAACTTTGGCAAGACGGTCTTGTAAAGGGTTCCGAAAACAGTATCGGCATTTGCCTCATCCGTAACCGTAGTAACGGCATGGTTGCAAAAGTCCGCGCAAAGCGCTAAAAATTTGGGATGGGAAATATGAGGATCAAAAAAACAATCAAGGGTGCGGCCATAGCGTTAGGGGTCCTGGGTGTTGCAGGAATCGTCTCGGCCTCTACCGTCAACGTGGACCTAGATGAAGAACACCAGGTTATCCGCGGGTTTGGCGGCATGGTGCACAACACCTGGCAAGGCAATGCAGGATTGTCCGAAGCCGATGCAAAAATCGCCTTCGGGACAGGTGATGGCACTATCGGCCTCAGCGTGTTGCGCATTCCGGTAAACGAAAGCAGTAACAACTTCGGAAAAGAGCTGGACGCTGCAAAATACGCCAAGAAATATGCCGGCAACGATTTTCTGGTCTATGCCACTCCCTGGAAGCCGCCTCAGAATTTACAGACCCCCTATACTTTAAATCGATGGGGTACAAATTATCAAACAACGAAAGTTTCCGAAAGCAACTGGCAGGCCTATGTAGACCACCTCAACAGTTTTGCCGCCTACATGAAAAACCAGGGTGTTCCTCTTTACGCCATAAGCATACAGAACGAACCCGACTGGTGCGATTCCTGGACCTGCTGGAGTGCCGACGAACTATATAAATTCACCAAGAACTACGCCGGACAACTCCGTAAAAACGGAAACAAGGTTATTTCTGCAGAATCGTTCAGTTACGATAAAAATCTGTATAACCAAATCCTTAACGATGCAGGAGCCTTGAAAAACATCGACATTCTCGGGGCCCACTTCTATGCAAGCGAAGCCAATACCGGAGACAACTTCTTCCAGTACAGCCTTGCCGACCAGAAAAACGTGGAACGATGGATGACAGAACATTACACCGAAAGCGACGGTAGTGCCAACTACTGGCGAAAGGTAATGAGAACCGGCGACCAGGCCAACGTCAACAAGCTTGATACTGTTCGTGCTATGGATGTAGGCTACGAAATCTATCGCGCCATGGTTGTGGAAAACTTCAGTCAATACACCTGGTGGTATATCCGTCGTTGCTACGGCCTGATTATGGAAAAAGATTTCAGCAACAAAATCCAGATTCCGTCCAACGAAATTGGTAAAATCAGTAAGCGTGGCTACGTTCTTTCTCAGTATGCCCGATTTGTTCGCCCCGGCGCAATCCGTGTAGGCGCAACTGCCAAACCCGAAGCCGACCTATACGCCAGCGCCTACAAGAGCGCAGGTGGAGACAGCGTGATTGTGGTATTGGTCAATAGAGACTACGGTCACAACAAAACAGTAACAGTCAATGTTCCTGGAGCAAACATTGAAACCTTCCACATGTACACCACTAGCGAAGCCAAAAACGCTCAATACGAGGGAGAGGTCGAAGTAAATAATGGTTCTGTAACCATCACCATGGATGCAGGCAATACGAGCAATAAGGATTGCATTGTCACACTCGTTGGTGTGGGACCGCAAATTAAAGTCCCCAGGGAACCTTTCGGTGGGACCGCCGTTGAATTGCCTGCAAAAATTGAGGTTGAAAACTTTGACGTACCGGGTGTAGGTTCTGGAAACAAGACCTACTACGACACCGAATCCGAAAAAAAGGGTGACGCCGACTACCGTAACGATTCAGGCGTAGACATTGTAATGGGAGGCTCCGGCATGGCGGTCGGTTACACCAACGAAGGTGAATGGCTTGAATATACCGTTAACGTGGCCACCGCAGGTAAGTATAAACTCACCCTCAATGCAGCCTCAGGCTCAACAACTTCTAGCGTTCAGTTCCTCGCAGACGGCAACCCCATCACCGATGTAATTGCAATCCCCCAAACTGCCGAAAATGACTGGAGCGTGTACCAGGAAATCGAAGGAGGCGATGTGGAACTCGAAGCGGGAACCCATATCATCCGCCTCGCCATCACGGGAAGCTACGTAAATCTGGACTGGTTCATGTTGCAAGCCTATGACGCCGAAGGGTCTGTTGTCAAAGAAGTCATGGCCATTGCCGGTAAAGACTTGCATCTTGATACACCTTCAAGCGCCACCTACGATGTCTTTGACCTGAGAGGTAAAAAAATGGCAACGTTTAGCGCTAGAAACATGACTGAGGCAATCCAATTATGGAAAAACGGCTCCATCATGGGCAATATGAAAACAACAGGTATAAACCTAATCCGTTGCCGAACAAACGGAAGGGTTGCAAAAATTCACACAAATTACTAAACTAAAAATGGGGATGATGATAGGGGTATCATCAAAAGGGAGTGTCAAATGCACAACAAGATCATCAATGCCCTAGCCTTAACCGGTATTTTCGCGCTGGTAGGCTGTTCAGACAATTCTTCAGACCCGACAGATCTGCTCGGAAACCTGGATAACCCAGAAATTTCTTCTAACTCCGAAGGTGAAGAAATCCCCCCCGCCGGAGAACCCGATATTACCAGTTCGGAGACCTCTACCCTACCCGGCGAAAGTTCTCCTTCCGAAGAAAATACACAGCCAGATGGTTTCTCTTCGGCTGCAGGCGAAACTACCGAACCGGATAATACCACATCTTCGGACAGCGGTTCACAGCAAACAACTTCGTCTGAATCCGCCCAGGAGCAGACTTATGCTTTTGGGTGGGCCAAAGGCAACGATCCCGTGCCAACAAAGGGCTGCGGAAAAGACCTGCAATTGCCGAAATCTGGCGATTTCCAATTCTCCTGGAATTTCAAGGGAAAAAATGAATCCCGAAAAATCTATATCGACATTCCAGACAATTACGACAAGAACAAACCCTATCGTCTTGTTTTCGGGATGCAGTGCATGAACGGTTCAGGTTCAAATGTCGCTAAAAATGAGAAATACTACGGACTTATGCCCCTTGACAACGGTAAAACGACTATTTTCGTAGCTCCGGACGGTCAGTGCTTTAGCAACAATTGCCCGCCTTGGGGAGAAACCGATTATACCATGTTCGATGAACTGCTGGCCAAGCTTCAAAACGAACTTTGCATAGACTCATCGAGAGTATTCTCTACCGGTTTCAGCTATGGCTCCATGTTCACCAACGGACTTTCCAGAAACCACCAGCATGTCCTCCGTGGCGTTGCCGTCTATGAAACAGCAGATATCAATATCTGGTTGCCTGAAGTAGAAAACAAGCCCATCGCCTGGATGGGCGTACACGGCATGAACGATGGACTTTGCAAGCCCGAAATGGGTAAATCCGCTCGCAATACAGCCCTTAAAAACGCAAGCGCCGAAGGAAAAGACGCCACTTTAGAACAACCTGAAGAATCTTATAGTTCACAGCACAAATGCTACGACTATAAAGACGTAGACGAACGTTTCCCGGTCCGTTGGTGCACTGATGACGCAGGACATATCTGGGATCATAAGGATCCCGGCCAATGGAATTCCTGGGTTCCTGCAGCCACATGGGATTTTATTACACAATTCTAAAAACGGGCAATATAAATGAATATACGATTTGCTAGTCTCATTTTGGCATTGCCCCTGTTATTGCATGCCGCACCAGACCCCAACTTCCACATCTACATTGCCTACGGCCAGTCCAACATGGCTGGCGCAGGCGATATTCGGAATGGAATTGACAATGTGGAGCACCCGCGCTACAAAATGTTCGCCACAACGGAGTGCGCAGGGCTTGGCCGCCCGACCTTGTACGAGGTCTACCCCGCTATTCCCCCGATGTTCCACTGTGGCGAAGGTCTCTCAGTAGCCGACTGGTTTGGTCGCGCCATGGCGGATGCCCTCCCCGATGTAACGGTCGGCATTATTCCCGTTGCTGTAGGTGGAACGAAGATTGAACTATTTGATAAAGACAAATACGCCCAATATTTAAATTCCCTACCTCTCCCAAACGATCAATACTTGATTAATTGGGCCAAGGATTATGGCTCCGACGGCAATGCACACGCCCGTATTGTGGAAACCGCCAAAAAAGCCATGGAAGTGGGAGTTATCAAGGGTTTCATCTTCCACCAAGGCGAATCCGGCTCCATGAATGGCAACAACTGGCAAGCCGAAGTCAAAAAGACCCGTGATGACATTCTAGAAGCCTTGGGGCTAAGTTCCGACACTGTTCCATTCCTTGCCGGGGGACTAGAAGAACAAGACGCTGGCGGATGCTGCTGGTCCTTTTCAAGGAACAATATCAGGACTCTCCCCAACGTGATGGACAATACCTATTTTGTGAGTTCCGACGGACTTTCAGGTAACGGCAAAGACTCCTACCATTTCAGCAGTGCATCATATGAAGAATTCGGCAAGCGCTATGCCGATGAAATGCTCAAGCACATAAAACTCGGCCCAGTAGTTCTTGTACCACGTACTCCCTATGGCGAAAACGTCGTCAATATTCCTGGTAAAATCGAGGCGGAAAACTTCGATATCCCAGGTACAGGTTCAGAAAACAAGACCTATAATGACGCCGATAGCGAAAACCGGGGAAAAAGCACCTATCGTGCAGACGATGCTTCTTCTGCCGACCTTTACGACAAGGCAACCGGAGTCATTCTTGGCTACAACCAGGAAGGTGAATGGTTTGAATATTCCGTAAACATCAAGGAAGCCGGTGACTACACCATGTTTGCTTCGGTGGCGACTGACAATTCGACCTCCGGTTTTTCGCTCTCCATAGACGGGGGAACCATTGCAGAAGTCCCAACAAGCGGGACCAGTTTTGATTCCTATAACCTTGTTCAGGCAAACATAACACTTCCGGAGGGCGAACATATCCTCCGCATGACGGTGACCGGTTCCTGGTTCGACATAGACTACTTCACCTTCGTCAAAGGCAAGGATGCAACGGACCCCGAAGCCTACAAAACACAAAATCCAGAATCATTTACCGCACTGAAAATGGCAAGCAACACCGAAACGACATTCTTCCTCTTTGACTTGCAAGGGAAACAGGTGGCTCGGTTCAATGCCCGCGGCATTGATTCTGCAATCCGCATGGTTCAAGAAGGCATGGGAAACCTCCGCCAAGGAGTTTACCTGCTGCGTCACAAGGGGCCCGCTGTGATTCAACAAAAGATCGTATACAAAAAATAACGCACATCCCGTAACAAAACAAAATCATCCCCACTTGATGTACAAAGAAGGAGACGTCATGCGGGGTATCGCCCTTGACAATTTGTCAAGGGCATTTTTGCTTTTTGGGGTCAAAACACCCACTTTGGAGGGTATTTTTATGCTGGACAATTTATCAGGGCAGGGTGTACCCTGGTCTGGGAGAAAAAAAATGGGATGGTTTAAAGTTTTGGGCATAGCCCTTGCCAGTTCATGTGCGGTGTATGCAGTTACCGTTTCTAACCCCATAATATGGGCAGACAACCCGGATCCCGCCATTGTGCGCGTTGACGATGCCTATTACATGGTATCAACCACCATGTACTATGCGCCTGGTGTACCTGTAATGAAATCCACCGACTTAGCGCAGTGGCGCACGGTAAGCTATGCCTACCAGACCCTCATCAATAATGACGAACAAAATCTCAACAACGGGAAAAGCGCCTATGCCAAGGGTTCTTGGGCATCCAGCATCCGTTACCACAAGGGTTACTTCTACATTTTGACACCCTCTTACACTTCCGGAAAGACACATATCTACAAAACCGCCGATGTAGAAAACGGCCCCTGGTCCGAGGTGCAACTTCCGTACATGTACCATGACCCCTCCTTATTTTTTGACGACGACGGAACCGCATGGGTCATTTACGGAAGCGGCAACGAAATTAAATATGTGGAACTCAATGGCGATGCATCGGGCTTAAAACAGAATGGACGAAGCGGCATTCTTGGAGGAGTAAATATTGACCAGGTAACTGGTTCCAGCAACTATTACGTGAAGCAGGAGGGTTCCCACATGGAAAAAATAGACGGGAAATATTACCTGTTTACCATTTCCTGGCCCGCAAACAGGGGACGCAGTTCTATCGTTTACCGTTCAAACAGCCTGCTTACTGGTTATGAGGGTAGATTTTTCTTGTCCGACAACGGCGTGGCACAGGGAAGCATCTTTGATACACCCGATGGCAAGTGGTATACGTTACTGTTCCGCGATTCCGGCCCCGTAGGGCGTATTCCCCACCTGGTTCCCACAGTCTGGAAGGATGGCTGGCCGGAACCGGCTAGCGGGACCAACAAGGCTCCTGCAATCCTGGAATTGCCAAAATCACCGTTGCCCGGCTACGGCATAGTCACCTCTGACGACTTTGATAGCGAAGATTTGCCTCTGGAGTGGCAGTGGAACCACAATCCTGACAACAAAAACTGGAGCCTCACTGCAAATCCCGGACACCTCCGCATTACCACAGGCCGTACCGATGCAAGTGTTTTAAAAGCAAAGAACACCCTGACCCAGCGCACTTTTGGACCCAAGTGCTCCGGCCGTATTTCTTTGGACGGAAGCGGAATGAAGGATGGTGACATTGCCGGCCTTACGACCATCCAGGAGAACAGAGGTTTTGTGGGACTCGCTAAAGACGGTAGCAACTACAAGGTGGTGATGTACCAGGGCGACAAGAATGGTGACGTACAGAAAGCTAGCGAACCGATTTCTGGTTCCAAGGTTTTCCTACGCATGGATTTTAACCTACCTCTAGACAAAGGAACCGCTTCATTCTACTACAGCACCGATGGCTCTGCCTGGACAAAAATCGGTTCCGATGTTTCCCTCAATTTCAGCCTTGACTACTTCACTGGCAACCGTTTTGGCCTGTTCAACTATGCCACCAAAACGGCAGGAGGCTACGCCGACTTTGACTGGTTCAAGATAGGCACGGACTACATGGACGAAATCTACCTAGACAACACTCAAGAAGTAGTCCCCCCTACCCCCTACGGCGGCAAGGCTCTTACACTTCCCGGGCGAATCGAGGCAGAAAACTTTGACGAAGGCAAACCCTACAAGGCCTATAGCGACAACGACGGCGAAAACAAAGGCAAGGCCTACCGCGAAACCGGCGTAGACATTGTGGGATTTGGCTGCTCCGACGAGGCGAACACAACGAATTGCGAGGGATATGCCCTCGGTTACACAGCCGAAAGCGAATGGTTGCGCTACACCGTCAATTTCGAAGAAGCCGGGGAATACGACGTGCGGGTAAATATGGCAACCCCCTCCGAAAAAGCAGGAGTCAAGCTCTATATAGACGGCAAGGCCGTTACCGACGAAATTATTGCCAAACAAAACAGTGAAAATGACTGGAGTACCTATTCGGTGGTATCCGCAAAGACCTCTGAAATCGCTGCCGGAGAACACACCCTCAAACTGGAAATCGTGGGCAACAACGTGAATGTGGACTGGATTGAAATCTGCAAGGGCGAATGCAAGACCTCAAGCATCGCACAGAGGCCCCGACTTGATGTGCACAGCGAGCAAAAATACCGCATGTATAGCCTGAACGGGAGATTTATGGGCAGTGTAAGTGCCGCAAGCATCCGCGAGGCGCAAACGAAAATCCAGACGATGGTTCCACACAAGGGAGTGTATTTCATTAAATCCCAAACCGTCATGCACCGGGTGATAGTCAAATAAAGGGAGAATAAAAAAATGTTGCAAATCGTCGGAAAAATTTCGGTAGCGACAACCCTCGTCTTCTTTGGCCTTGCCGCTCCGACCATGGCCCAATCCTATAACAATCTGGCGCTTACGCCCCCCATGGGGTGGAACAGCTGGAATGTTTTCCACGAAAACATCAACGAAAAGCAGATTCATCAAATAGCCGATGCCATGGTCTCTTCCGGTTTGAAAGATGCGGGCTACATTTACCTGAACCTTGACGACAACTGGATGGCTAAGCACCGCGATGCAAACGGCAAACTCACCCACGACCCCGACCGTTTTTCTAGCGGCATGAAGGCCCTGGGCGACTACATTCACAGCAAGGGGCTCAAGTTTGGCATTTACGGTGACCGCGGAACCAGAACCTGCCACCATTACAACAATTCCGATCAGTTCCCCGGCTCCGAAAGCGGTTCTAACGGAAGGGAAGAACTGGACGCCAAAACCTTTGCTAGCTGGGGCGTAGATTACCTCAAGTACGACAACTGCGAATCCAATCCAAGCACCCAAGAAAAAGATTACACAGCCATGTCCAAGGCCCTCCTCAATTCTGGCCGCGACATCGTGTTCAGTATTTGCATGTGGGAATACAAGGAATGGATGCCTAAAATTGCCAACCTCTGGCGAACCACCTTTGATATTGGCCCCGCATGGATTTCTACTTCTTGGTACAGAGGGGTTTATCAAATTATCGATGACAACAACAAGTACTGGCAAAATGCAAAACCCGGCAACTGGAACGACCCGGACATGCTTGAAGTGGGTAACAACGGTCTTTCTTACGAAGAACAAAAGTCCCAGATGACCATGTGGTCTATTATGGCGGCCCCCATCATGATCAGTTCCGACGTCCGTAACATGAGCAACGAGGTCAAGGAACTATACCTGAACAAGGAGATGATCGCCATCAACCAGGACTCCCTGGGCGTTCAGGGCCACCGTATTTCTGACGTGGACGGCAAGCAGGTTTGGACCAAGCCCTTGCGCAGTGGTGATATTGCCGTGGCACTCCTCAACAACAATTCTTCTACCCAAACCGTCGAATGCACCTTTGCAGACCTTGGCGTAGAGGGTGAAGTGGAAGTCTATGACGCCTGGCAAAAAAAGAACCTAGGGGCACGTACATCCGTTTCCGCGGAACTCCCTGCTCACGGTTCCGCGTTGCTTCGCCTGATAATCAAACCGATTCCCCGTAAACCGTTCAAGGGAAAAGCATTCGCCATTCCGGGCAAGATCGAGATGGAAGATTTCGACATTAACGGAGTGGGTCGGGGCAATACCACCTACAACGAAAACGATTCCGAGGACCATGGCGCCACCGAAGGAGGCTCAAGTTACCGCCCAGGTACCGGTGTGGACATTTACAAAAAGGCAACCGGTTACATTGTGGGTTACAACCAGGCTGGCGAATGGCTGGAATACTCCGTAAAGGTTGCCAAGACGGGGACATACATCATGTATGCTTCAGTTGCTTCGGCAAACAGCACATCCAGTTTCAAACTTTCCATAGACGGTGAGGACATTACCGAAGAAATCGCCGTTCCGCAAGCCAGTTCTGGCGAAAACAACTTCGATGACTACAACGAAGTCGAAGTGACCGTGAACTTGACCGAGGGCGAACACGTACTCCGCTGGACAGTAACTGGCGACTGGATGGACATTGACTACATCAAGTTCTGTACCGAAGGGCAATGCGAAATAACAAGCGCAATCCGTCAAGCGACCCCTGCAGCGGTTCAGAACATTACCGCCCCACATCTACACAAAAAAGGAAACGCCCTTTTCGTCGAAAAGAGCGGCATGTTGTTTGACTTAACGGGTCACAGGATTAAGTAAATTACTTAAGTTCGAACTGTTTCAAGAAGGGCCAGCCTATGGAGCCATTGCCCTGGTCGTGTCCGTTTCCTGTGCCATTGGCTCCATTCTTGTCGGTACAAAGCACAACCTTCGCGCCGCCATTGCAGTTTGAATATTCCTGGCATCCACCGGAATTTGTGGCCGGGTTGCCGGTACAGCCATCTTTTTCGGCCCAGAACTTAAAATTATTTTCGGCACCCAAGAAATCCAACCCATCTCTCATAAAGCTTTCACCACCTGCATAAGGACAAACATTATCTTGAGAACCGCGGAACATGATTACCGAAATTGGACGCACAATATTGCAGGAAACGCTATTGGTCCTGTTCAAATCCATTGCTGCAGGAGCCACCGCGGCAAAGACATCTGACATATTGCACGCCACATGATTACTCATGCCCCCGCCCATGGAGAAACCGGTCGCATAAATTTTCCTGGGGTTGATGCAGGCAATTTCCTCGACTTTCTTAATCATTTCACGAGAAAATTTAACATCGTCATCTCTGGAGCAGCAGGGGCCCACATTCCAGCCAGCCCCCATGGGAGACACTCCATCGGTTCCATCCGGGTACAACGAAATTACCCCTTCTGGGTCCGTTTTTGACTTATAAGTTGAACCACCATAATCCGCCATTTGGCCTGCGCCTGACCCTCCAATGGGGTGATAATCCACAACCATGGGAACTGGCCTGGACCCGTTATAGGCACTGGGGACATGCATAATGAATGTACGAGTTTTTCCATCCACCACCACACTCATATTGTAATCGCCCGAAGTTACGGTTTTACCGGCGCAGGTCGTAGGAACATCGGGAGGCGTAAAGGTACCGTTCTGGCTATTGCTTGTAGGATTGGTCCACCCTGCAGAACTAGAAGATTCAACGTCTGAAGAGGCCGGATTCATGATTATAGACACACCGGTCTCATTTTCCTGGGACATCTGGTAAATAACAGCCTCGTAGCCCTCTTTCCGGAAGGAGAAATTCGGCAAGGGAGCGCCATCTTTAAACAAGGAGCCACTGCCCGTCAGCATATAGGAACTATTTGTGCCGTCAATGTTTATGCGTATAAACTTCACCCCGTGAGCGGACACCTTGGAAAAATCCAGGGACACATTTCCAAAGACATGTTGCAGGGAACGCTGATATACGACCTTGCCCAAGGCATCTATCGCAGACACCTTAAAAATACTTGCGTGTACATTTTCAATACTCAGCACCTGGTTCGCATAACGGACCTTCATGTCCAAATCCGCGACACCTGAAAGGATTGCTGAGTTTTCATCAATGCTGAAATGCCCCACATTGTCCGTCTTGGCACTTACACCGGCATGGTTAAAGGAGTTAATCATCACACCGGACAACGGTTCTCCCGTGCTGGACTGGACTGTTCCGGAAATGCTCCAGGCAAATGCCTGTGCACAAAACAGCGAGGAAAATACAAAAAAACCGAAGGTTGTGCCAACGGCGCTTTTTCCACCAAACATAGACATAGAGGCTCCTTTTAATGTGTTTCCACACCCAGCCTCATTTTCCCTTAGCCTAAATATACATGCAATATGGCTTTTTATGACGTAAAAAAAAGTTAATTGCCCCAAGCAAGCTTAAAACGGCATCGTACTCCGTAAACATTTTCAAACAAATACATGGACAATTTATCCAAACCGGACACCAAAAAAGTACTATCAGTTTCAAAAAAAATAGAGTATATTATTCTAAGGATGCAGTAGATTGGGCGAATCAAAGGGGAATATTATGAATTTTTCCAAAAAAATTACGCTTTTCGCCCTTTTGGGGCTAACTTCCATTGCCAACGCAGGTCCCGGCCTTGCTGACGGTGCCGCCAAGTTCGTAGGTAACATTACGACTTATGGTACCGTTCGTAACGACTTCGGCACCTACTGGAACCAGATTACTGCCGAAAACGAGTGCAAGTGGGCATCCATTGAAGGCACCCGCGGTCAATATAATTTTAGCGGCTGCAAAGCTGCCTATAACTGGGCCGTAAACAACGGAGGCCATTTTAAGTTCCATGCCCTGATTTGGGGGTCCCAATACCCGAATTGGCTGAATGGCATGAGCGTTGATGACACCCGAGAGGCCATTACGCAATGGTTCGACAAGGTCAAAGAAAATTTTCCCGATCTCGAAATGATCGACGTGGTAAACGAAGCAATTCGAACCGGCAACAACTCGTACCATTCTTGCTATACCACAAGCAGTGGCAATGATTGTAAAGCCAACAATATCATGGCAGCACTTGGTGGTGATAACAATGGCAACTATGCCTTTGTGACAAAAGCCTTTGAAATGGCACGTGAACGCTGGCCCAAGGCCATCTTGATCTACAATGATTACAACACCATTCAATACGATGTTGACAAAGGTATAAGCCTCATCAACACTATCAAAAAGAATGGAGCCCCTGTCGATGCATACGGACTCCAAGCCCACGACATGATGACCCAGGGCGGTGGTCAGAATGGTACAGGCGGCGGTGGAGACTGCATGAATCTAAACACCCTGAAGAGTACAATAGAAAAAATCTGGAACCAAACCCAGATGCCCATGTTCATTTCGGAATACGACATCAACACTTCCAACGACAACACCCAAAAAAGATGCTACGAAGAGCAGATTTCCTACTTCATGGAAAACGAACATATAGCAGGCATCACCATTTGGGGTTACATTAATGGAGCAACATGGCTTTCAAATTCAGGAATTATGCAACCCCAGGGTAGCGCTTCATATCAAAACCCTAACGTGAGTGCAACCGACCGCCCTGCAATGACCTGGCTCAAGGAATACTTGGCCTCGAACAAAGGTGTCAACACCACAGGACTTGCTGGAGGAACTACTGTAGAACCCGAACCCCAAAAGCCTTTCAGGGGTAGCGCATTCGATATTCTTGCAGACAGAATCGAGGCCGAAGATTTCGATATTCCGGGCGTTGGCCGCAACGAAGACGGCACAAGCAATAATTCTTACGGTGATGCAGAACCCGAGAACCAAGGCAAGAGTACCTACCGCGAAGGTACCGGCGTAGACATCAAGGATGGTATCGGTAGCAACCAGCATGCCATCGGATGGAACGCCACCGACGATTGGCTGGAATACACCATCAATGTCAAGGAAGCCGGCGACTACACCCTGTTCGCCGCCGTGTCAGGCGAAGGCGGACAACTGAAGTTCTCCCTAGACGGCGAGGATATTGGTGACATACTGACCGTGTCCAAGTCCAATGCCGAACCCAGTGACGAAGAAGTAGACGAATCCGTCTATGGCGATTTCTTCAAGGTAAAGACCAACGTGACGCTCCCCGCCGGAACGCATATCTTGCGCATGACCGTTGTCAAGCAATGGTTCGACCTCGACTACTTCAACTTTGTCAAGGGCAAGGACGCCGAAGACAACGCCCCCGTTGGCACCGAAGTCATCGCAGGCAACATCCACATGGCCGCTCACCATTTGGTCCAATACGACCTGATCGACATCCATGGCAAGCGCCTGGGCAGCATCAGCGCCTACACCATGGACCAGGCCATTGCCACCGCCAAAAATTGGAACACGGTGAAATCTACAGGAGTCTATTTCCTCCGCTCCAGAGCTACCGGCAAGGTCCATAGCTTGCGCATTGTCAAGTAACCAAAATTCAAATTCCCCTTCAAACAAAGTCTCGGAACTGATGTTCCGGGATTTTTTGTAAACGTGGCTTAACAAAGTCATGGATAAATTGTCAAAAGATTATTCCAAATTGGAATGTTTACCCCCCCCTTTTTCTAGGTAAATTTCATAAAAACAAGGGGATGGATTATGAATTTTACTAAAGCAGTTGCGCTTTTTGCCCTGACCGGATTAATCTCCGTAGCCAATGCGGCCCTGGCCGATGGCGGAGCCAAGTTCCTGGGCAACATTACCACAAGCGGCCAAGTTCGTGACGACATGGGCACCTACTGGAACCAGATTACAGCAGAAAACGGCTGCAAGTGGGGTTCCATCCATAGCCTTTCTAACGGCAACAGTGGAACTAGCAAATTTGCCTGGGACAACTACGACAAATGTTATGGCGCCTACCAGTGGTCAAAACAAGCCCCCGGACGCCACTTCAAGTTCCACGCCCTGGTTTGGGGATCCCAGTACCCGAATTTCCTTTGCAAAAAGAAAAACCCAAGTATTACCGTCGAAAAAACCCGGCAGTACATTACGGAATGGTTCGATGCCGTTGCCGCCAAGTTCCCCGACCTGGAATACATCGACGTGGTGAACGAAGCCATTTGGGCCGGCAACAACTACCACTCCGGCTACGGCAAGCCCGCCCAGGGTGCCGAAGGCCGCAGCACCGACGATACCGAATGCGGTGGTTCCTACATTATCGAAGCCCTCGGTGGCGACCGTGTGGTAAACGGCAAGCACCAATACGACTTTATCACTACCGCCTTTAAGATGGCACGTGAACGTTGGCCGAATGCCGTATTGATTTATAACGACTACAATACCCTTACCTGGCAGATGAACGAAGGCATTGAACTAGTGCAAACCATCATAAAGAATGGTGCCCCTGTTGACGCCTATGGTCAGCAAGCCCACGACTGCAAGGGCATGAGCAAGTCCGACTTCGAAAGCAAATTGACCAGAATCCATAACGAAACTGGGTTACCCCTGTTCATTACGGAATATGACATTAGCCAGGCCGATGACAATGCTCAAAAGAATGACTATGCAAACCAGATTCCCTTTATGTGGGAAACAGAATGGATTGCGGGCATTACCATCTGGGGCTACATCAACGGTTCTACTTGGGCGTCCAACACCGGTATCATTCAGCCAAACGGTCAAAAGCGCGCCGCCATGGTCTGGCTCGAAGAATACTTCAAGAACAATTTGAGCAAGGGCAAGAGCGTAAAAATCACTCCTAACGGTACCGAAATTGTCTACTCCGAAGAAAAAGAACAGGAACCCTATAACGGAACCGCTATCGTAATTGACGTAAAAGACACGATTCAGGCCGAGCACTACGATAAAGCCGGTATCGGCTTTGGCAATGACTCTTACAGCGACGGCAGCAGCGACAACAAGGGCGACGCAAATTTCCGCATGGATGAGGGCGTTGATATCTATTGGGGCGGCACAGACATGAAGGGCCTGGTTATCGGTTACACGGAACCTGGCGACTGGGTGGAATACACCGTAGACTTTAAGCAAAAAGGCCCCTACACTATCAAGGCCGTCGTCTCTTCGGCTAACGAAAATTCCAGTTTCAAGCTTTATGTAGACGACGTTCCCATCACCGACGAAATGATTGTTCCCAAGACTGGCGATGAAGACTGGAACACCTACCAGGAAATTGGCGGAATTGTGGACAGCGTCTCTACAGGCAAGCACATCTTGAAGGTGGAATCCATTGGCGGCTGGTTCAATCTGGACTACATCATTTTTGAAAACGTTGCACCGCCCGAAGCGCCTGAAGAACCGGAAGGAATCGTCAAAAATGTCAAGATGGTCACGAATATGGCTGCAGACTACGATATTATCGACATTCGTGGCAAACGTCTTGGCCGCCTGAGCGCGCGTTCTACGCAAGATGCCATCAAGACCATCAAGGAAAACAATATGATCAAGTCCTCTGGCATCTACTACATCCGTTCTAGAGCCACCGGAAAGATCCAGAGTTTGCGTATCGCAAAATAAGTACACCCAAACACCCAATACCCCACTCCGGAACGAATGTTCCGGAGTGATTTTTTATATTTCCTTATAATGAAAGAACCGGCAGAGCACAAGCAGGAAAAGGAAAAGTGTATCCTCGTAGGAATAGCCACCCCGAAGGTGCGCCCCTGGCTTGCCCAGGAGCAGCTTGCGGAACTGGGCCGCCTCGCCGAGACCGCAGGGGCCGTCGTTTCGGCCTCCTACCTGCAGCGGGTCCAGAACTTTAGCCCTGCCACCCTCATCGGCGAAGGCAAGGTCGAAGAAATCAAGCATGCCCTAGCCCAGCTGGACGCCAAGATGGTGGTTTTTGATAGGTTATCCTATTAAAAATCGCCATTTTTTATTTATTCAAAAATATGAATTTATAAAAAATGGGGAATTTTTGGGGAATTTACCATTTATTCAACTTTTTACCTTCTGAAAGAAGGTATTCGTCCGACAAATCAGTGTAGGCATTTCCAAGAGCTCCCAGCGAATGACCGACGAACTCGTCCCGTGCTGAATCCGCGACGCCAAATTCCTTGCAACGCGAATAAAACGTTGTTCGCAAATCGTATAGCTTGTGGTTCGGGCAAAACTTCGGGAATCGGATAGAAAGAGTTTTTTCAGCTCGCTTTTCAACGTTGTGCAAATCGTTACCGACTTTTGAAAGGATT
>CALATK010000304.1 GCA_937891805.1 uncultured Fibrobacter sp.
GTTGCTCGGTCACGGTGTTCCCTCGCAACCACAGTCGGTCATACTCAACCCCTCTTGTCATGCCCGCTTCGCATCAAACGCAGGATATATTCAGACGGGCTTTTCTTTTTAATAAACAATATTTTTCCCTATATCGGCTACAATTTTTCTGAGGACGTCTTTTTCTACACTTGAAAACTTGCCGATAGACAGGACTCTTGTTTTCCAATGCTCAAAATATTGTTGAGGAAGTTCCTTTTTATTGAATGCTTTGGCAATATCAGCCTTCCATTCGTTAATTTTGCCTATTACCTGCGGGACATTCACCCCATTTACGACTGTGCGACCGCCAGCGGAAAAATTATCGCGGAATGATGGACAAACAACGCCTTTTCTCTGTAGCAACCATTGACAAGCGTATTCATAATCGCCCTCCAAAACACTCGGAGAGGCGATAAGCATTTCAATTTTTATCTCTTGTTTTTCATCTGCCGAAAGCTTATTCCAAAATTTCACCTTATTGTTAACAAGTGAACTTGCGAATTTTTCTTCCGCCAAATCAAGTTTTGAAAATTCATCAATATTTGGGCTAAACCACCATAAGTCTTCTCCATCACTTGTTGCGTTACGCTTCATTTTAAAATCGACCATATAGGTTCTGAACGCATCAAAAGGATTTTTCATATGACGGATTTCATCGTATGATTTACCCAATCTCTTAAAAAGAGAGTTTTCTCTTGAAACATTCATATCCAACATGTAGCGAGGGCTATGTGTAACGGCGACATCTTCCACGCAATCTTCAAATGAGCGGTATTTAATTTCAAAAGGTTTTTGCTTGCCGCAAAATACATGGATTCTGCTGACATCAGGAATCCTTGTAGATTCCATGATGCTACCACCCATTACCTTCCATGAATCATTTCGAGTACTGAGTGTTTTGACTTCTATACCCAAAGCTTGATTCTTATTGATTCTTGCGACAATATCAGGAAATTTATGACCGCCAATATATTCAATATTCCAATCGGGAACCCCAACAAAATCTTTTGACCTGTCTAGAGCTTTGCAAACTTCGCCCTCAAAGATTTTCCAAAAATCACCGCTAGCAAATCGGGAAGAATCCCTCTGCAATCGCTCTTTCGCACACGAGAGCAGATTATTGAAATTCTCCAACGTCCTTGGGTCACAAATTAATTTTTCGCCAACGGAAATAGACATATTTATTCTCCAAATAAATCATTCCAAAGAGATTCAAGTCTTTTCCCAATTGAGTAACCAAGCAAAGGTGGGACCGCGTTCCCGATGACTTTATAGGCATCAGATGAATTGACTTTATTGATTCCGTCGTTAAAGATGAATTCATAATCATCGGGGAACGTCTGAATTCTCGCGCATTCACGAACACTCAGACGACGCTCTCGCAATCCTTTGGTCAATTCAGATGAAATCTTTCCGCCATGTTCTTCGCTCAACCTGCGATATTCAATATTGCCATGATGTTCGCTTCGGATTGTCGGACCAACACCATCCATATCGATTTCGGAACTGCCCTGCATTTTGCCATAGTATTTCGCTTTTGAATAAGCTTGTTGTGCTGCATCGGAGCTTTCGTCAGGCTCTTTCAACCCAACGAAGGCATCCTTGCAGGTAACGATTTTTTGAAGATCTTCTCCATGCGTCTTTATCGGATACGGATAATACGGCGATTTTTCGGAGTTCTTTTCTATGTCGGCAAGAATTTTGGGATTAGCGTATTTTCTAGAAATGCCTATGAAAACAACACGCTCGCGACTTTGAGGAACGCCGTATTCCCATGCCTTCAAAACCTGAGCATCGACAACGCAATACCCTTTGTCGATGTTGCGGAAGTCGGTCTCAATAATCTTCTTGGCGTCGCCTAATGAAACAAGACCTTTTACGTTTTCAGCGATAAAAACTTTTGGTTTGACGATTTCGATGACCTGTTTCATCCAGAGATACAGGGTGCCCCTTGATTCATTTTCAGCGTGTTCTTCGTTTACACCATTGTGGCTTTTGGCAGAGTCAAAACCAAGCCGCTTTCCTGCAACTGAGAAGTCCTGACAAGGGAAACCGCCTGTGACAACGTCTATATTTTTAGGGAATTGGAATTCGCCCGATTTACTCTTCTTGACTAGATCCACGATGGATTCTACTCTGTATATCCCTTCAATTTTCTTTCTGTTGCCGAAGAAGTGGTTCCACGCCTTTTGCGCACAGGGCAGGATGTCATTTGCAAAAACTGTCTGAAACCGATTCTTATTCAGGCGAACGAAATTTCGGTTGATATTCTCTTCAATCCAATCCGGATGGATTTTTTCATTAACAGATTTCTTGAGAGTGGTAAAGCCACCCTCAAGCCCAAGATCGAGTCCTCCGCAGCCGGAGAACAGAGAAAGCACACGAAGTGCATTCTTGCCAGAAGCCATAACGCCTCGATGTTCCTACGGAACAGGTGAAATGTTCTGTTTTCACTTCTGTTCACGAAACATCGACATGCTTCGACAAGAGAATGCCCAAATAGAACTCACCCCAATGAGGTGAGTCCCATTTGTCCAATTCCTGCTGCGTTAAAAATTTGGTCGTATTTTAAGGACGCAAGAACGGGAGCAAAAACGTTTGTCTTTGTTCCTACCCTCAATATTTGATAAAGCAAAAAAAGCGTGGTATCGAATACCTGTTCGTCCTTAGGCAACGACCAAGAAGCCCTACGCAAAACAAGCAAACGACCCACGCCCTAATTCGGGTGTGCGTTGTAAGCCTTATTCTTATTGCGTAAAACTTTGGTCGTGTTTTAAGGACGCGAGAATAAGAGCAAAAAACTCTAAAACCGGTCGCCCTTCGCCTTGCGGTTCAGGGCTATGTCAGACATAATATAGATTATTTAAAGAAACCTTCATGTCATTTTTGTCAAGCCATATTTGCTATTTTCCGCACATTGGCCGTTCGGCTTTGTTGTCGGCAATTCCGACCTTTCCCATATCCCCCGACAGGGGCCCGCAAGGGGCTTGCGTTCCATAGGTTTGGCTATGGATATACCGAAATTTTTGGAAACTATCGCAATTTTTGCGATAGTTCTTGGCAAATATGTTTACTTTTTACACGAAAATATATATATTATCGTTATTAAAGTAAACATATACCGGGATATTCCTATGAAGGACTGCGTATTCAAAGCAATCAAAAGACATGGAAACCTTCTGACTACCGATATGGCTATACGCAGCGGCGTTTCCAAAACAATGCTTGCAAGGTATGTAGATAAGGGAGAATTGGTCCATGTTCGCCATGGACTTTACGCTCTACCCGATTCAATAATCGACAACATGTACGCGATTCATCTTCAGAATCCAAGTATTATCTTCTCACATGAAAGTGCTCTATTTCTGAATGGTTTTGCCGAAAGAACCCCTTTCGTTCATTCAATAACCATCCGTTCTGACAAGGTCGTTCCCCAGTCCATCAAGGAACAATGCTCTATTTTTTATATAAAGCCAGAATTATTGGAGATTGGTTTAACCCAATGCAAAACGACTTTGGGCAACCCTGTCCCATGTTACAATGCCGAACGGACGCTTTGTGACATTCTAAGAAGCCGCCGACGGATTGACGACGAAACGGTTATTGCGGCTATTAAGAATTATGCAAAAATGACGCAAAAAGACTTGCTTAAACTCTACGACTATGCAACAAGGCTCTCCATTCTCTCAGCAGTACAACAATATATGGAGGTGCTTGTTTGAAACAAAGAACGCCCAACGCAACACGCTTAAAAGCTCGGATTAACGCCTATGCAAAATACAATGCCATACCAGCACAGGTCGTTTTACAGAACTTCATGTTCGAACGGATCGCCGAAAGGATTGCCCGCTCTAGATTTGCGCCGAATTTCATTCTAAAGGGCGGATTACTACTATCCTCTATGCTAGGGCTCGACAAACGCTCCACAATGGACATGGACGCAACCATTGTCGGCCTTCCGCTAACAGAAGATAAAATCATAGAAGTCATGCAAGAAATTCTAGGCGAGCCGCTAGAGGATAACGTTACACTTGAGATTGTCTCATCGAGCCCAATTAGAAAGGACGATGCCTATGGCGGTTTTTGCCTTAAACTAAATGCTGTATACGAATCTGTGATTACGCCTATTTTTATTGACATAACTACAGGCGATTCCATTGTTCCAGGCCCCGTTAAGTTTGGATATCGTAAAATCTTCGATGACGAACTTTTTCTTGTATATTCATACCCCATAGAAACAATTCTAGCAGAAAAACTTGAAACAATTGTAACAAGAGGAATATTCAATAAACGCCCCCGTGACTACTACGATGTCTATATGCTCATAAAGTCAGTCCAGTTCGACATTCCTACTTTGAGTCGAGCATTACTTTCGACAGCGGAGCACCGCAAGTCCGCAGACGTGGTGACGCAGGAATACGCACAGCGGATGGACATTATCGAACATAGCGACGACATACGCCGCCAATGGGAAAAATACAGCAAAACCTTCAGTTATGCTAAGGGTATCCCGTTTGAAACAGTTGTTGGTTCAGTACGAAATCTGCTTGAAAAGGTTCTTGCCTAGCCTTCTCAACAGAAAATCCCACGGCTAAGCCGAGGGACAAACTTTATTGGAAATCCCCGCCTCCGCGGGGATGACATTTTGTCAATTACGTGTGTGCGTCGACCCATTCGGCGTTCTTCTTGCAAGCCTCGACGGACTTTTCGAAGGCGGCCTTTTCTTCGTCGCTCATCTTGACTTCGAGAATCTTCTCGACACCGTTTGCACCGACCACGACCGGCACGCCGCAGTAGAGACCGCTAACGCCGTATTCGCCGTTCAGCTTGGCAGCGCAAGAGAACACGCTCTTCTTGTCGAGGAGGTAGGCTTCGGCCATGTGGATGGCGGAAGTTGCCGGGCTGTAGAAGG
>CALATK010000305.1 GCA_937891805.1 uncultured Fibrobacter sp.
GTCTTTCCGACTTCTAAGGTGTCATAGAAGGCGTAGGCCCCGTTCCCGAGAGCCCCGATGGCAGGAATTGCCCGCAGAAGGGTCTTGCCCAGCAGCTTGGAGGAGATGCTGGCCCCGATTTTTGCAAGAATGGCCTTGATGGCGGTGGCAGAAAGCTTCTGCACGATAATCCTGCTGCCTGTGCGGACGGCAATGTCCCGCAGGAGCTGGGCGGCACTGTGCCGGAACAGGCACCAGATCATGGCTTCCCTGCTCAGGAGGGCGAGCTTTCCGTAGCTGGCGGCAATGTCGGCTACCAGCTGGGCCTGTATTTTCCAGATGGCAGCAATGTCCGGGATGGCGGTAAGGATACCCGTGATGCCTGCGGGTATAGAAAGGGAGGTGCTGACCGTAGCCGATTTCCAGGCGGCCCGCTGGGCCAACAGCCTGGCCTTGTCGTCGGGGTTCTGGATGGGGGTATAAAGGGAACCGGGAATATCCGTAATCAGCTCGAAAAGCAGGGTGGAAGCCTTTTCCGATATCTTTTTCAGGGTCTCTTTCTTGTCTTGCTTTACAATTTCTTCGGCCATAGGAACCTCTGCGGCAAAATGTAGAAAAAACCTATTGACAGGCCGATAGGAATCTACAAGTGTCCCTTTTTATAAGACGGGTGGCTTTAAATCTGGGAAAATATATAGATTTCTATCCAAAAGGGTCTTATAAGGAGGATGTCCATACCATGGACGGAACCCAGTCTTTTTCTGAAATGGCTATGGCGCTTTCCCTGGATTACGAAAGCGTGTACTTTGTAGATATTGAGACGGACCGTTATGCGGAGTATTCCTCCCGTGGCGGTTACCGCCAGCTGCAACTGGACTACTCCGGCAACGAGTTCTGGGGAGATGTGCAGAAAAACCTGAAGAACGTGGTCTATGAGGCGGACCAAGGCATGCTTTCCAGGGCCTTGACCAAGGAAAACGTGCTTACCGAAACGGCAGACGGCAGCCCCTTCACCTTGAACTACCGCCTGCTGATTGACGGGCAACCCACCTGGTATACCCTGAAGTCGGTTCACATCCAGTTCGGCGACAAGAACTACCTGGTGGTGGGCGTCTGCAACGTAGACTCCCTGGTCAGGCAGCAAAAGAAACTGGAGCAGGAAACTACCAAGAGCGCAACCTATGGTCAAATCGCCCTGGCCCTTGCAAACCAGTACGTTACCATCTACTGCGTGAACCGCAAGACCGACCACTATGCGGAATACAAGGCCAAGGATTTTTACAAGGAACTGGCTAACGAAGAAAGCGGGGATGATTTTTGGGGCGACTGTCAGAAAAACCTGCAGAGGGTCATCTACGAAGAAGACCGGGAACTGCTTTCGGCGGTTCTCGTGAAGGATACCCTACTGAAGGAATTGGACAACAGCGGCAGTTTCTCTTACACCTACCGTCTGCTGGTCCACGGCGTTCCCACGTACATGAACATGAAGGCGGTGGCATCTGGCGATGAACATATTGTTATTGCGGTGAGCAACATCGACACCCAGGTCCGCAGGGGGCACGAGTTCTCCGAAGCCCTGAGCCTAGCTCTTGAAAAATCCCACAGGGACAGCCTTACGGGAGTCAAGAACAAGAACGCCTTCGTGGAATTCGAGAACAGACTGGACCATGAAATACAGTCCGGCGCCTGTCAGGAATTTGCCGTTGCCGTCTGCGACGTGAACGGCCTCAAGGAGGTGAACGACACCAAGGGGCACAAGGCCGGAGACGAATACATTTGTGGGGCGGCCAAGCTGGTCTGCGAAATATTCAAGCACAGCCCGGTGTTCCGCATAGGCGGCGACGAGTTTGCTGTCATCCTTCGGGACTTCGACTACAAAAGGCGCGAAGACCTCCAGGAACAGATTGACGGAATCGTTCAGGAGAACCAGAAAAAGGGTGGCGTGGTGGTGGCCTGCGGCATGGCCTGCTTTGAGCCCGCCAATGACAAGAATGTGGCCCAGGTGTTCGAACGCGCCGATAGGCAGATGTATTCCCGCAAGAAGGCTTTAAAGCACTTCGGATGATGGAACGATAAGTTCTGTTGAACACATGTCAAAAAAGGATTCCGCAAAGTTGCGGAACCCTTTCTTTGTCTATGGAGTACAAGGGCGTTAGTTTTTGTCTTTCAGCAAATCTTCGCAGCTCTTGTCGGCGGCATCTGCATCAAAGAAGTAGACAGCGGCATCGTTGCTGACAACGCATTTCTTGACGTAACCCGCTTCGGCACTGCAGCCCGTACCTTCCGTAGAGGTTATTTTCATTCCTTCGACGTCAACAGAGGTACATGTGGCCTTAAGTTCTGTTGCGGTAGTAGAGTTTGCTGTTGTTTCTGTGCAAATCTTTGTCTTCATCGACTCGCCAAACATTTCCATTTCAGAGTCCTGGAGGCAGGAGTACAGGTCGCCAGTGGGACCGGTGACTTCTTCGCCACCTTCGGAACCTTCGCCGCCTTCTTCACCGCCTTCGGAACCTTCACCGCTGTCGGTAGATTCAGTGTTGCTGTCGGTGGATTCGGCACCGCTATCGGTGGAAGTAGTTTCGCTTGCAGAGGATTCGGGGGCCTTGTTGTCGTCGCCTTCGGTCTTGCCTTCTTCGTCACCTTCGGTGCCCTTTTCTTCTTCGGCGGGGCAGACCTTGGAGGGCATGCTGTTAATCAGCATGTTCCACTGGCTGACGCCATCGCATTCGTAGGTGTCGGGACCTTCTTCCACGATAATCGTTTCGCACTTGCGGTCGGCGTTACATTCCACATCGGCCAGGTCAAAGAAGGTGGGGACGCTCTTGGGGAGTTCACCAGAGTCGGAGTTGGAGGAACTGTCGTCGCCGCAGGCCACAAGACCGGCCATGGAGATGAGAGCAGAGGAAAGAAGAATCTTTTTGGAAAGCATTTTTGCTCCTTTTTGAGGTTTAAAATTTGTCCTAAATATAATTCAGGATTGCGACTTTTCCTTGTTTTTTTTGTTACATTTTTCTTACAATTTGGATAAAGTGTTCACGGGGCGTTCCCGCTATGGTTCGACAAGCTCTCCACGATGGAGGGGGTAGCGGAAGCGGCAAGGAGATCCTCGCTTTCGCGAGGATGACGAGACGCTGAAGCGAGGGGGAGACTTCCCCCACCCATTCACAAAAAATTAAATTTCCATTACCAAACATTTCTCACCTCTAGCCCCTAGATCCTAACCCCTAATCCCTCACATGTATCTCATCGTCGGACTCGGAAACCCTGGAACTCAGTATAGCAACACCCACCACAACGCGGGCTTTATGGCCGTCGAGAAATTGGCCGACCCGAACAAGGATTGGAAAAGCGAGCACAAGGCGCTTACCATGAAGGTGAACATCGCGGGGGAGGAATGCCTGCTGGCAAAGCCCCAGACCTACATGAATCTGTCGGGCGAGGCGGTGCAGGCCCTGATGACCTGGTACAAGGTGAAGGTGGACCATCTGCTGGTGTTCAGCGACGATGTCAACCTGGATGTGGGGCGTATCCGCTGCCGCAAGGACGGCAGTCACGGCGGGCAGAACGGGCTTCGGAACATCATCGAGCATGTGGGGGACAAGTTCCCGAGAATCCGTTTTGGCGTGGGCAAGTGTCCGCCCAAGTTCGACCTGAGTAATTGGGTGCTGGCGAAGTTTTCGCCCGAGGACCGGCCCGTTTTCGAAGAGGCCATCGCGAAAGTTCCCGCCCTGGTGGAATGCTATTTCAAGCTCGGTATGGAAAAGTGCATGGAACGCTACAACGGCAAGTAGTGGGGGCAAGGTGAAAGCGTCGCAATTTTCGGAGAATGCGCAACTGCTGGCCTTTGTGCTGCAGCCGGGGCCCGAGTGGCTTCCGGAGGTGATTGACGCCCTGGAACGCACTTGGGGGAGTATCCGCCACAAGGGAAAGTTGTTTCCCTTCGACCAAACTCCCTATTACACGCCCGAGATGGGGGAAGGTCTGTATCGTGGAGTTGTATCATTTGAAAAGGAAATCCCGCCGGAGACCATCGCCTTGGAGAAGGAGCGGAGCAACGCCCTGGAACTGACCATGGCGTCGGCGGTGCTGCCCGAGGCCCGCTGGGTGAATATCGACATCGGCTACATGGACCTGGACAAGGTGGTACTCCCCAGTTACAAGCGGGGGCCCTTCAAGCTTTACGCTGGTGGAGGCGTTTGGCTGGACATGCTTCTGACTTACGCCAAGGGACAGTTTCACCCTACGGCCTGGGCCTTTGAGGACTTCAAGCGGAACCCTTACCAGCATGACTTGCAACTCATCCGCGAAAAGTTCAAGAAGATGGGTGGCGGAAAGCACGAGCTAGGTGGCGAGAAGTCCAACTCGGGTAACGCTCCGTCGCGGGACTTGTAGGGGGAAAGATGGCAAGCGGAAAGAAACGAATTGCAATTTTGGCCACCGGCGGAACTATTGCCGGCGTAGGCGAGCCCGGCAAGAGCACGGGCTATGTTTCGGGTCAGATTTCTGCCGAAGATCTGGTAAAGTCCGTGCCCGAACTTTCGGAATACGCCGAAGTCACGGCGGAGCAAATCTGCAACGTGAATTCCGACGACATTACGGACAAACTATGGATTAAGCTTTCAAACCGCATCAGGGAACTGCAAGAAGACGAAACCGTCGACGGAATCGTGGTGACCCACGGCACCGACACCATGGACGAGACGGCCTATTTTATAAGTCTTACGGTCAAGTGCGAAAAAGCCGTGGTCTTGACAGGTTCCATGAAGCCCGCTACGGCGAAGGACCCCGACGGTCCGGCGAACCTCTTGGGTGCAGTCCGTGCGGCGGTAGGTTTTGCCATCGACGACGACCCTCCGGCGAACCTGGTGTGGGTGTTTTTTGCAGGGGAACTCTTCGATGCCCGCGGCGTGCAAAAGTGCAGCGCCTCGGCCATAAACGCTATGGGGGTGGATGCTC
>CALATK010000306.1 GCA_937891805.1 uncultured Fibrobacter sp.
GGTATGTGAACGACGGCGAAAAGGACAAGCTGGCCGTGCAGATGGAAGACAAAAGCCTGCTGTTCATTACGCTGCCCCAGGCCATACAGAACCTGCCCAATGCAAAACTTTCGGACATGACCCGCAACAAGCTGATGCAGTTTTTTCCGGAGGATTCCCGCCGAGTCTCGGTGACGGTGGGGCAGGGGATTGTGTATCTCGACGGCCTTGTGAAGAATTTGTCTGTAAAGCGTGCTATCAGGGCCTGCGTCAACGGCATGCAGAGGGTTCGCGGCTGCGTTGACTTTATGAAAATCAGTGCGGAATCCTACACGTCGGACGAGCAGATTGAAAAGGCGATTCTCTCTCTCTTGGAAACGCCGGGGCTCAAGATTTTTAATTACAAGGTGCAGGTGGAACAGGGGCGCGTGCAGGTGTCTCTGGACTGCATTCGTGAATATTTTCCCAAAGAAATCGAGAACAAGATTGCGGAATTTCCGGGCGTGCAGGACTTGGACGTGAAAATTAATTCGATTCCCATGGACGAGATGGAAAATACCAAGGTCTGCAAGGAACTGGAATATGAGCTTTCCATGAATACCCGCTTGGGAGATTCCTTGATTCGCGTGAATTACGTAGATGAAAAGTATTTGCTGGAAGGAAAAGTTCATTCCATGATCCAGAAACAGCTGGCCATGTTCTGCGTGGCAAGGCGCGTGCTGAGCACGTCTATTGAAAACAGGCTGAGGATAGTTTAAACAAAGAGGTCGATATGGCTGGAAAAGGATACGAGAAAATCAACGATGTAAAGGCCCTGCTGAAAGAATACAGGACCGTAGAAGAAATTGCGACCCATATCGGGCGTGGCCCTCGCACGGCATTCCGCTATCTGGAATACCTGCGGGGCGAAAACTGCGGGCTCCGTAAAGGCAAGAATAGCCTGGGCCAGACCGCGTTCAAGATTCAGGTGAACGAGCAGGTTTCTTTCAACCAGGAATCCGTAAAGCAGCTTGAAAAAATCAAGAAGAACATGACGGGAAAATCTCCCAGCGATATGAAAAATCGTAAGCTGGTGGACAAGCTCATCACCGCCATGCAGACCACCAACCCCGACGATTTCAGGCCCGAAGCCATCACTACGGACAAGGACCTGATTATGGATTATGGCCCCTGGAGCGACAACAAGATTCAGGATCTGTACGTGAACAAGGTGCTGGACGCTATCCACAGCGGTGTAAAAATCCGTATCGCCTACCACCACGGCACCAAGAAAAAAGATGACGAAACTATCGAGATTAGCCCCGTGAAGGTGGTGATGCGCATGGACACGGTTTACATTATCGGCGCAGACGATAGCTTTGCAGAAACGGGCATCTTGAAAATGTACATGCTTGAAAACGTGATGAACATTACGGTCACCAACAAGTTGGCCCTAAGTGGAATCTTTTTTGACGAGCAGAGTTATTACAAGTATGCCTATGGGAAATATATAGATCCGAAAATTGCGCCCCAGGATATTTCCCTGCAGATTCGCTCCAGCAATAACGACTGGCTCAAGACCCAGTTCGAAAAATCCCATTTCAATCCGCCTGCGGTTGTGCGCAAGGACAAGAACAAGAACGACATTGTGGACCTGAAACTCCGCATCACGCCTGACTTTAAGGCTTGGCTTATGGGCGTCTTGCCGGACGTGAAAATCCTGAAGCCGGAATCCCTGAAGAAGGAAATGAAGGACCTGCTGAAGAAGACCTTGTCCGAAATGGAAGACTGACGGAAGGGAACGTAGCGTGATGGAATCGGAACACAAACTTTCGGATTACAATTTCGAATTCCCGAAGGAACTGATTGCAAGCCGCACGGCAGGCAAGGGCAAGACCCGCATATTGCACTGTCCCAAGGACGGCGGGGAACGCCACATAATGAAGGCGCCTGAAATTGTGGAGCTGTTCCGCTCGGGCGATTGTCTTGTGGTGAACAACACCAAGGTGATTCCGGCCCGCCTCTACGGTCACACCCTCCATGGCGGCGAAGTGGAAACTCTCCTGGTGCAGGCGCTGATTCCTGCAGAAAACGGAGAGGCCCGCTACGAGGCCCAGGTTCGCCCCGGCAAGGCTTTCAAGATTGGTCGCGAACTTGAAATCGCCGGCGTCAAGACCGTTGTGGAAGACATCAAGGAAGACGGTGCCCGGGTGCTCCGTTTTGCGGTGACGCCTGTGGAACTGGAAGCGGTGATGAATCGGGAAGGCCATGTGCCGCTGCCGCCTTACATTGACCGCCCCGATGACGAAGACGATAAGTTGGCCTACCAGACGATTTTTGCAAAGTATTCGGGCGCCGTGGCCGCCCCTACGGCAAGCCTCCACTTCAGCGAAGAAATGCTCGAGGCCCTGAAGGCGAAGGGCGTATACGTTGCCGAAGTCACCTTGCATGTGGGCCCCGGAACATTCCAGAATATTTCGGTGGAAGATTTTACCCAGCACAAGATGCACGGCGAGCATTACGAGTTGACCAAGGAAAATGCCGAGATTATCAACAAGGCAAAACGGGAAGGCGGTCGTATCGTGACGGTGGGCACCACCAGCACCCGTGTAGTCGAGACCATTGCCGATGCGAATGGAATCGTAAGGGCGCAATCGGGCGTGACCCATGCGTTCTTCTATCCGGGTTATCGCTACAAGATTGTGGACGGACTCTTGACCAATTTCCACTGGCCGAAGAGCAGCCTCATTTTACTGGTTTCCGCGTTCTATGGCCGCGAAAACACGCTTGCCGCCTACAAGATGGCGGTAGAGAACAAGATGAAACTGTTCAGCTACGGCGACGGGATGCTGATACTGTAGCCTTGGCTTACTTTGTAGTAGAATCTGCTCCCAGGGTGGGAATCAGCTTATTCTCTTGGCAGAGATTTTCTTCCCTGATTTTGAAGGTGAAGTCTACCAGGTTGTTCTCGAACATTTTCTGGTAGGGCTTCTTTTGCTGCACGCTCTGGAGTGCGCAAGTGCAGTAGTTGATACGCTGGACCAGTTTCGCTTCGTCCGAGGGAGTGCCCTGGGCAAAGACGCATTCGTGCATGATGGCGTATTCCATGGGACGGTCGTAACGTCCCTTGCACTTGTTTTTCAGGTCGGGCTGTGCGGCCACCTTTTCGATAATCCCCTGGCTGGGAACGTCGTTGACAACCTTGCAGGTGACAAAGCCGCCGGCAAAAAAGGCGAGGCAGAGAGCCATGTTGATAAGGAATCGCTTGCCGCGGCTAATCTTGTTGTAGTTCCGCTCTACGGCTTCCAAGGTTTGGGTGGCGTGTAGCCTGACGTCATCTAAATCGTTGTTTTCCATGGAGTGTACCTTAGTTTTCGCTTTCCAGAGTCCAGATGTCGGGCATGGTGCGGTATTCTCCGGCGCAGTCCAGCCCGTAGCCCACTACGAAACCGTCTTCGATGGAGAACCCGACGAAGTCCGCCTTGTAGTCCACTTCCCGACGGGCCCGCTTTTCTAGCAGCACGCAGCTGCGGACTTCGGCGGCGCCTTTTTCCTTAAGCAGGTCCACCAGTTTTTGCAGGGTGCGGCCCGTGTCCAGGATGTCGTCGATGAGCAGGACCTTTTTGCCTTTCAGGTCCAGCTCGTCCAGCAGGGAGACCTTCAGCTGGCCGGAACTTTCCGTAGAGTCGCCGTAGCTGGACGCCCTGATGAAGGAAACCTTGATGTCCTTGTTGGGGAAATGCCTGCACAGGTCCGACACGAACACGAAGGAGCCCGTAAGCACGCCAACGATGGTGTCGAACTTGTAGTTCCGGGCGATTTTTTCGCCCAGAAGTTGGACCATCCCCTGGATGGCCTCTGCCGTAAAGAGGGGCATGAGGCTCATCTTATACATTGCCTACCTCGAAATTCAGCCACTGGAACACGGGAATCATGGCTTTCAGCTTGCCCTTGGGATTCTTCTTGAATTCCTGGAACATGGGGAATGCCTGGTTCTCGATGGAGGTCTTGTCGATGTAGATGTGCAGCCAGTCCGCCAAAGAAATCAGGTTCGTGATGTAGAGGATGGTGGGCTGTTTCAGGTTCTCGAAAACCTGGTCCAGGCATTCTACAATCTTACGGTGGACCATGCGGCCCGTCCCGCCGAAGGAGAAGGTGGCGTTCAGGGAGTTGGCTTCCTTGACTAGGGCCTCGATTTCCTTGAAGTTTTCCTGCTCCGGATTATCCAGGTATTCCAGCACCAGGTGGTGGATCTTGGAATTGATGTCCAGGGAAAGAATGGTCCGGATGGTGTCCGGCAGGGTATGGTCCGGGTCGGCCCGGCTGTCGATGGAAAGCCCCTTCTGAACGGCAAAGTCCGAGAAGGCCTCCGTAATGTCCTTGAGGCTCCGCTTGGTTTCCAGCTGATTGATGCGCTTCAGGGAATCGCTCATCAGGTGACGCATCTGCACCACGTAGGCGGTGGGGAACTGGTGCTGAAGTTCTTCGGCGCTCTTGTTCGGGTTTTCTACGAAGGAGAGCTTGTTCACCTCGGGTTCGCCGTCGGCCACCACCAGGTTCACGCGGCCCATGGAATCGGACAGCACCAGGATTGTTGCCACCCGGGATTCCCCGATGGTCTTGTCGTCGTAGGTGGCCCGCACCAGGGTCTGCTTGCGGCGGGAGGCGATCTTTGTAGAAGTGAGCTTCGCGTTCTTCTGGTCGTAGCCCTCTTCCAGTCCCAGGTGGAAAATGGCGGCCCGTTCGGCCATGAGCTTCACCGTCACGGGGACCTCGTCCTTGGCGTAGCGGGTGTAAACTTCGGCGCCGTTCCACTTGTGCTCATTGCTGGTGGCCCGGGCGAGGATGCTCATGAAGCGGTTCTCGATGGAGTGCCCGAAGGGGAGGAACGGCTGCATCAGTTCCATGGCCCGGAGGGCGTAGCGCATGTTCTGCACAGGTTCCAGGCCTTCAATGTCGTTGAAGAACCAGCCGCAGCTGGTAAAGCTGAACAGGCAGAACTTCTGGATTTCCAGAAGACGCACGGCCTTGGCGCTTTCTTCGGCGTTTTCGGGATTGTTCAGGATGGTCTTCAGGAATGCGGAGAGGCGGGTTTCGTCTTCGGGCGCGACCAATGCTTGCACGTATCCGTTCCG
>CALATK010000307.1 GCA_937891805.1 uncultured Fibrobacter sp.
CCGCACGCCTGGTAAACGTCAGCTCTGAATTCGGCGCCCAGTTTGATAGCCTTGCCGACCTAATCGCCTTCGGGCTTGCTCCTGCCTTTTGCGTGTTCTTCACCTACAAGATTTGCGCGCCCCAGTTCTTTGAGCAGAACGCGGCCCTGCTGGGGGTGACATTCTCTATCTATGTTCTCTGTGCCGCCATGCGCCTGGCCAAGTACAACGCCTGCGATTCCGACACCTACCACCATCATTTTTCAGGACTCCCTTCCACCTTCGCTGGCGCCATCAACGCCACCCTGGTCGTGTTCCTGAAATCCAAGGGAATCTTTACCGACCCTAACTCCGCACTGGTGTTTATCCCCGTTGTGGTGATGCTTGCCACAGGCATCCTGATGGTGAGCCCCCTGTTCTTGCCCAAGCTTCAGCCCCGCAAGAACAAAGCCTTCAACATTTTCCAAGGCGTGCTGATTGTTCTCACCTACATTGCCGGATTCATGTTCATTTCCGAAAAGGTCCCCTACGTGTTGGAATACCTGCTTGTTCTCGGTGGCTGCTACCTAGTCATCGGCTTTAGCGTAGGCCTTATCAACCGCAGCAAGATTATTGAAGAAGCAAAGGCTTCAAAAAGTAATGACTAGGGCTTAGGATTTTTTTTGATGTCACCCCGGCTGCGTGCCGGGGTATTTTTTTAGAAATTCCGCAAAGCTTAACCCGTAGCGTTCGTACAAAAGCTCCGGAGCAAGGCGTGGAAGCTCCACCGTAACGCATTCAAGATTACGTTCCTTGCACCAGGTACCAAAGCTGCCTGGAGTTTTATATCCGATATCCTTGACGTATGGAACATTGAACACCGCCTGGAGATTTTTCACAAGAGGCGTTTCTTCGGGAGCGTCAATGCAGCCGATGGGACTGTGGAGAGCCACCACCGCCTGTGGCACAAGAGTATCCACCAGTTGGATTAAAGCACTGGTTTCCGGCTCGCTTGCAGGAGCTGCCCCTGTGGAAAGTTCCATGTCCCGTTCCGCCTCCAAGATGGAGCGGGAATGCACCGGTGCAACACTCCAGCTTTCTGTCGGGAAGTTCCGGTTCAGGTCTACACCGTTTGCATTTCCGCGGGTTCCAAGAGTCATTCCATCAGGGTTCGCGCACAGGATAAACGCTATCGATTCCAGGTTGTCACCAAAGGCGCGCAAGGCTCGGCTCAAGAGGAATGTGGTCTCCGGTTCTTCGCCGTGGATACCCGCCATTACAAGTAACCGGCAAGCTCCCTTGCAGGGGAAATACAGGAGCGGCGCACCGAGAACGCTGGTGCCGTAGGACTTGGACTTTAATTTGATGGAACCGGAAAGCATGGGGAGTTGTGAGTTGTGAGTTGTGAGGTGTGAGTTGTGAGTTGTGAGTTGTGAGGTGTGAGTTATGAGATGTGAGGTGTGGGGTGTGAGTTGTGAGATGTGAGGTGTGAGGCGTGAGGTGTGAGGTGTGGGGTACGGATTGCGAGGCACCAGCCACTCGCATCTCATACCTCAAAGGGAGCCTTTGGCGACCGACCTCACTACTCAAAGCGAAGCGACCTCAAACCCCTAGCCCCTAGATCCTAGCCCCTATTCCCTAAACAAAATACGGATAGATATATTCCTCCGCCAGTTGAGGGAGACGGGCAAGGACCACCTGTTTGCAAGCCATGTCCGAACCTTCGTAAATCTTGCGGAGCGTGTCCAGCGAAAAACGCTCCAGACGCTTGCGGGAGGTAGGCAGGTGGGCGATGTGCCAGCCTTCGGGCCGAATTTTTCCGCGGCCTGGGACGAACACCCGGTCAAAACCGAAAGCTCCGTCGGTGGCAAAGCGTTCATCCAAAAACTTGTGGAAAGCGGCAAACATTCCGGAGCACTCCTCCGGCGTAAGCTGGACTTCGTAACCTTCTGGGCAGGCTCGCCCATCGACCACGTCCAGGTCTGTCCCAAGATGATGACGGCTCGCCCCCGGAAGGGCCGACCAGGTGAGAATGGCATACATCAGTTCTTCTTCGTCTTGAGGACGTTCCATAGGAACACCTTCTGCCGAAAGCAGGGGCAGTTCCCCACGGGCCTTGCGGTTCCAGATGGAAAGTTGCCGTTCAAAAGGGCGGTAAGCCGATTCTATCCGGAGTTCAAAGCCCTCCGCCGCAGCCTCCGCCTTTAATTTATTCAAAAACGGCAGGATTTCGGCATCCACAAGGTAACCGGGAGCCGCCTCTACAAGGTTCGGCTTTCCAAGTCCGTAGGGCAACAAATCTTCGGTCATTAAATTTCCACTCCCATCTTCTTGATCAGGTCTTTCCACTGCTGGACAGAGGCCTTTTTCTTGCGGACCGTAGGCCGTTTTTTCAGAGCCACAGTCAAGGGCGGCGGATTTCCGTGGGTCCAGGCGATGGCCAGGGCGTCCGAAGCGTCCAGCGGAAGGTCGGAGCCCTGTATCCCGAGCTGTGCAAAGACCATGTGGGCCACCTGTTCCTTAGAGGCGGCACCATCGCCGGTAACGGACTGCTTGACCACCTTGGGCGGGTACTCGTCAAAGGACATGCCCCGCTTGCGGCAGGCCACAAGAACCGCCCCGCGGATATGTCCGAGCACCAGGGCACTCTTGGCATTTTTGGCAAAGAACACTCCTTCCATGGCTAGGGCGTCTGGCCGGTACTGGTCCAGCAGGGATTCCAGCTTGGTGATAATCTGTAATAGACGGTCCTCCAACGACTTAGACGCCGGTGAATGGATAGTACCGTATTCCAGCACCGAAAACCCCTTCGGATTCTTTTCCAGAAAGGCGTATCCTGTCGTAATAGAGCCCGGGTCGATGCCGAGAATAACCATAGCCAAAAAGTAGATAAAATGACCTAAAAAGTGTTCCATTCCGGGTATTTTTTATTAGATTCCTATATGGAGGCTCCCTATGCTTATCGACCAGGAAAACTCAGGTTTTGTACATGTAAAGACTCACCCCCGTCAGTTGGGAATTCCCCTCAGCCGGTGGGGCCGGAACCTGATTTCCAGTTGTCCGTTCCATGCTCCCGAAGAGACCTCCCTGTTCTTCTATGACGCCCTGGGTTACTGGCGTTACCGCTGCCTCCAGTGCGGTAGTGAAGGCGACCTGGTGGAATTCGTGATGCGGAGCCGCTTCAACGGCATGGATGAACCCGCCGCTCGGGCCGAAGCCCTGGAATTCCTGGGCGGACTCGAACAGGAGCAGGACACCAAGAAAGACGACCACCTTTTGCTCAAGGAAGTTGGTGGCGAAAAGTCCAAGGTGCTGGAATGTTTTGTCCGTTATTGCCACTGGGCCGCCTGCAAGAGCCCTTCTTCCGAAGAATTTCTGCAGTCCAGGGGCTGGAACATCGGTCAGGCCCAGCTCTACGGCCTGGGCTACTACAGTGGCGACCCGGAGCCCTTCTTTAGCTATTGCATGCTTTCCGGACTGGAACGCCACCAGGTCAGTTTCTATCTGGACAACCTGGAAGCTTACCACGAACCGAGAATTACTATTCCCGCCCGTAATTCCAAGGGGCTCATCCATTCTGTGTATGGCCGCCTCATGGAAGATGACGGCAAGCCCCACCCCTACGTTTCTTTTGCCTCGGGCCCAAGCGATATTCCCTTCAATATCCAGCCCGAAAACAGCAATCCCATTATCGTAGAAGGCTTTTTTGATGCCCTGACTGCAGACCTGGCGGGAATTCCCGGCGTGGTTTCCACCATGTACCAGGAACTGACCCTGAGCCACCTGCTCAAGCTCAAGGCCTGCGGTGCCGATTCCGCTACCGTCATTCTCAGGCGCGAAGACAACAGGCGCGAACAGGAATACCGTATCCAGGGTTACCTGAAAATGGCCGAAGAACTGAACATGCGATTCAAGTCCATCGTGCTGTCCAAAGACGAAACGGTAGACGTTCTGGTCCGCGACAAGGGCGCCGATTACCTGCTTGACCTTATCGACAAGACCGAAGAAGACACGGTTCACACCCACCGCCGTTCCATGCTGCTCCAGGATATCAAGGAGAACTACGATGCCGCCATGGGCTGCCCTCCGGATACCTGCGTGGGCTACGCCCTGAACAATTTCCCGAAACTCACCAAGGAAATCGACGGTATCCAGTCCGGTTGTTTCTTCGTTTCTTCCAAGCCCTTTGGCCTCAAGACTTCGCTCCTGTCTAGCCTAGCCCTGGACCTTATAGACAGCAACCCCATCTTGAAGATTATCTATATCGCCCTGGAAACGCCCCGCCGGCAGATTTTTGACCGCATGGTGGCCATGGAAACAGGCGAATCAATCCTTACGGTGCGAAAGCAAAACGAAGACGACGCGATTAACGGCAAGATTCTCGATGCCACCAAAAAACTCATGAACCTGGTCCGGACAAACCGTCTAGAAATCTGGGAAGACTATCCCACCTTCGACAACAACGAGATGATGAGCATCTTGAAAGAAGAGCGGAAGCAGAATTCCGACCTCATCGTGATGATTGACGGTCTGGACCACCTGAAGATAGACGGACGGCTTGAACTGGACGACATTCACGAGCGCAGGTCCTTCGTGATGCTGGACCTGTACAAGAGCCTGGACATTCCCCTGTTCCTTGGCGGAGAACTGATACCCACCGAAGAAGGCTTTGAAGGCCCGAGGCCCTACCTGCGTGATTCCGACGCCATCTACTGGCTGGATTCCCAGAACAAAACCCTCACCCTGTCCGTGAATTCCAACAGGCTGGGCGTAAGCCACAAGTACAACTGCCCCATCTTCATCGACCCCATGTCCAACAAGATGCAAGAAGCGGAATAGTCTGCGTTCCATGCCGCAAGCGCCCTTCACCATCGTCGATTTCAACAACTTCTGGAGTCCGTCTGGAGGTGGCGTTCGGCGTTATCACCTGCAAAAAATGGCATTCTACGAGAACCGCCAAGATGTGCTGAGCGTATTCGTGATGCCCGACAGCCGCACCTTCACCGAGAAAAGAGGGACGGGACTCATTATTGAGCATGTTGATGCCTACCGTTTCCCCGGAAACTGGGAATACCGCTTTATCTGGAAGCAAAAACAGATCCGCCCCATCCTGAAAAAGTACATGCCCCAGGTCATCGAGGTGGGTTCTCCCTACATTTTGCCGACTGTAGTTCGCAAGGCTGCCAAGAGGGTTTGTCCCGAAGCCATACTCCTCAGTTTCTGGCACGCCGACTTCCCTGTCACCTACGTGGGCAGACCTGTTGCAAATAAACTAGGCCGTTTTTTCGGTCGCATTGCCGAGCGGGTTGCTTTCTGGTACGCCAAGCAAGAATTCAAGAAGTTCGACGGAATTCAGGTCTCTTGCAAGGAGGTGATGGACCGGCTGGAAAAGCACCACCTCCCCCACAGCCACTGGATTCCCCTGGGTTGCGACATCCAGATGTTTTCGCCTTCCAAGCGGGACGAGGCCCTGGTGGCCGACTTCAAGGGCGGAAATCCCGACAGGCTTACCATATTTTTCCCGCACCGGTTCTGCGAAGAAAAAGGCATTGAACTTTTGCTTGGAGCCTACGACGAACTGACGGAGCGGCTAGGCGTAGAGCCGGAAATCATCTTGGCGGGCACGGGGCCGTACCTGCCACAGGTCAAGGAAGCGGTACAGAAATACAAGCACATCCGCTATATCATTAGACATGTGTGTAAATCTGGAAATATT
>CALATK010000308.1 GCA_937891805.1 uncultured Fibrobacter sp.
GCTGCTTCTGGGCGAGCTGGCTTGCTGCATACCAGAATTCGTAGTTACCGCCGTAAATGTTGATCTTGCCGTAGTCGATATCGCAGGTGTGGGTGCAGACCGCATTGAGGAAGTGACGGTCGTGGCTCACTACAATCACGATGTTTTCGAAGCGTTCGAGGTAGTCTTCGAGCCAGCCGACGGTTTCCAAGTCCAAGTGGTTCGTCGGTTCGTCAAGCAAGAGAATGTCCGGGTTGCCGAACAGCGCCTGGGCGAGGAGCACGCGCACCTTGAGGCCCGCGTCCAAGTCGGCCATGAGGCTGTAGTGGAATTCTTCGGGAATGCCGAGGCCCTTCAAAAGCACTGCCGCGTTGGAGTCGGCTTCATAGCCGCCGATTTCACCGAAGCGGGTTTCGATTTCCATGGCCTGCATGCCCTGTTCTTCGGTCATTTCGGGGAGCGCATAGAGTTCGTCTCGCTTCTTGCCGAGCTCGTAGAGCTCGGGGAAGCCCATCATGACGGTTTCGAGAACGGTGTTCTGTTCGTAGGCGAAGTGGTCCTGCTTCAGGACGGCGATACGTTCGCCCGGGTCCTTGGTGACTTCACCGGTGTTGGGTTCGAGTTCGCCCGAAAGGATTTTCAGGAAGGTAGATTTTCCGGCGCCGTTCGCACCGATGACTCCGTAGCAGTTGCCGCGCTTGAAGGAAAGGTTCACTTCCTTGAAGAGGACGCGGCTACCGTATTGAAGACTGACATTAGAAACGTTGAGCATGGGCCAAAGATAGTAAAAGATGAGTGCCACGGCAAAACAATTATTGTTTTGACATGGCCGAATCGCACTATCTACATTTCGAAGAAATGTCAAGATAGTAAATTAGGATCTAGGATTTAGATTCTAGGGGCTAGAGAGGATTCTTTTTTTCAGATGATGTTTTCAACGGTAAGGGATTCGCCTTGCACGCGGAACTTGATTTCGTGTCCGGCGAATTTCAGTCCGTAGATTCGTGCGGGGTCGTCCTGGTAATGGGGGCGCGGGTCCTGACGCAACAGTTCAATCAGGGCGTGGCGTTTTTCCAGAGCGACCTTTTCTAGCTGGCCGTCTGGAATTTCCACCTGTAGCCTGGATTCCGGAGCGGTTGCCGCAAAGCCCCCGACGGCGTCGGGGATGCTGTCGGCGTAGGGGAGGTAGGGCTTGATATCCACGATGGGCGTGCCGTCCATCAGGTCTGCCCCGCTTACCACGATGACAGGGCCGTTTTCCTTGTCGTTACGGATCTCTTCGATCTTTACGCAGGACATGGCCAGCGGGTTTGGCCGAAAACTGGACCGTGTGGCGAAAACTCCCAGGCGGGTGTTGCCGCCCAGTCGGGGCGGCCGGACCGTAGGTTTCCAGGTGTCCCGGACATTTTCGGAAAAAATCCACAGGAGCCACAAGTGGCTGAATCCTTCCAGACCGCGTATGGCATCCGGATTGCGGAACTCCTTTTCGAATACGATTTGCGACCGGAGTTCCTTCAGGATCCCGCTCTGCCTTGGAATCCCGAACTTTTCAGGGAAATCGCTCCTGATGCGGGCGATTGTCTTGAAATTGAATTCATCCATGGTGCCGTACCCAATGCCGGTATGCTCTATCCGCTTTGGCGTTTTTCAGTTTCAACCGCTTATTCAAGGGCCAGTAAATGAAGGCGAAAAGGATATACCCGCACAAAAGGACAATCCAGTGGTTCAGCCCTAGCCGCGTTTCCAGAAGCCGCATCTCAATAAACATGATTGGGCCTGCAATCAGGAACAACGGCAGCTGCCGGCACTGGTCTCCCAGAGAATAGCGAGATTCGTAACTCACGATAGAATTCATCATGGGAAAACTGGTGCAGAACCCGCCCATGAGCCGCTTGATGACCATGAGCCCCGCCACCACGAAGGCAATGGCCGGAGCCTTGATATAGACCGGCAGGGGAGTCTTGTAGGGCACTCCCGACTTGTAGGGCTGCTTGATGAATATGAGAATTCCTAGCAGGAAATCGAAGAGGCAGACCCCGTAAAAGACGGGCTCGCTGTCGGGAACGATGGGCTGGAGCGTCGTGCCTATAAGTACAAAAATGGCAAGCCCGATAATGATGGCGGGAACGATAGGGATATGCAGCTTGTTGTGCCCGATGCGCACCACGTGCACGTACATGAGGCAGAGCAGGGCCGAAATGGCGTTGGCCGCTCCCATGGGGAGGCCAACCGCAATGTAGGCGAATCCGCAAGGAATCGGGATGGTGGCCGCCACCGCCTTGAGCTGCGGGTCCTTCATGTAGGCACTGGCTGTACCCAGGGCCGTCACCATAAAGATGAGCAGCCAGTCGTAAGGTTCAAAGTTGAAATTGAGATTCTGCCACATGGTAGTCCAGGGCGATTTGCGGCCGGGCTAGACGAACTTCTTCAAGATATGCTTGCTGGACACGAAATAGTCGATACCGCTGATGATGGTGATGGCGGTAATGACTCCCATGACAGCCTGAGGGAAAACATTCCAGATGGATTCGAAATTCGGAATCAGCTTTTGCACGGGGTCGATTGCCCCAAGAAGTATAGCCACGATGCCGATTCCCTGGAGGGCGGTTTTCCACTTACCGCTACGACGGGCGGGCATGATCATGCCTTCGCTGGCGGCAAGTGTCCGGAGGGTCTCAACGCTGGATTCCCTGAAGTAGATAAGCGCTACCATCCACACCGGGGCGTAGCCAGTGGCGATAAAGCACATGAAGATGGTCATGTTGGAAATCTTGTCGCTGAAGGGGTCCAGGTATTTGCCCAGGGTGCTGACTTCGCCCATGGCACGGGCGAGCTTTCCGTCCAGGAAATCCGTGAGCATAAAACCGAGCACCATGACCAGTGCGAGAACCTTGAACACCAGACTGTTGTTGCTATAGTCCAAATCGTTGTCGTAGAAAAACACCCACAAGAAAAATGGTGTGAGCACGATACGGCTCATGGTAAGCTGGCTTGCGATAGAAAGGGGCTTTCGGTGGGCGGGGTCGCGGTAATACCAGTAGGCGTACGCTACAGTGGATGCAAGAATCAACAAGATGGTGGCCACCATGCATATTTGCTGGTATTCTTCAAGGTTCAGCAGGTAAACGCCCATGGTGATGGTGGTGGCAAGGTTCGCCAGTTTGCTCCAGCGCCTCTTGTGGGGGAGATTCTTGCCTTCGCGAAGAACGCCCAGGGAGAACAGGGTGTGGGCGATAAGGCGGGCGAGGAGCAGGGCGCAGCCTACGCCTAGAATTTTTTCAACGCTTTCGGAGTAGACCAG
>CALATK010000309.1 GCA_937891805.1 uncultured Fibrobacter sp.
ATATCATTTAGCAATGTTAAAGCTTGAGTGGTGTCACCATTAGCTTTCCCTACAACCTGATTAACAGTAGCTAATGAATTTTTCAAATCCTCTACAAAAAGCTCATATCTTTCATCATCAGATGTAGTAAAAAGAAGTACTGCTGCTTCATAATTTCCTTCAGACACAGCCTTATCAAAATCTTCTTTTAGATACAATATAGTACCTGTTTTGTCATCAAAAGCATCCTTCTTGGCCTGTTCCTCTTCGGGAGTGGGCTTGGTGTCTTCGAGCAGGCGGTCGGCCCATTCGTCCCAGAAACGGCAGCGTTCACCTTCAAGCTTCATCTTGGCGAATTTCACCGGCTCCGTCTCTACGGCAAGGGTCACCATGGATTCCTTGTAGGCCTGCGGGAGCCCCGCCACATGGGCCATTCTCTGCTTGAGTTCTGCCACGGTGGCATCCAGAATGTCCACCTCGAAACGGCGTTCCACATAGCGGCGGGTAATGAACCCGAGAGCCATGAAGTAGTCGCCCTGATTCCCTTCGGCCAGATAGTTCTTCTGGCGCAGTTCCTTGAGGGCGAGCACCGCCTCTTCGTAGGGCGGAAGCCTGGGAGCCGCACCCACCTTCGCAAACTTTTTATGAAGGAACCAGCCGAGAACCACCAGCACGATTACGCCGAGAACAATGAGCAAGATGAAAAGCCACTGCGGGAGCCTGGGGTCGTCCAGGGGGTCTTCGGCCTCCAAAATATCCGTCTCTTCGCCGGTGGTGCGCATGGAGACCTTCACCGCCACGGGGTCCGTATTCACCTTGACCGTATCGCTACCGACAACGGCCTGGACCTGCTGGGGCGCAATCAGAAAGTCGCCGCTCACAAAGGTGTTGAGGGTCGCCTGCCATACGAACTTGGCGGAACCCTTGGGCATGCCCTCGGTGACCTTCTCGTTTTTCATCTCCTTGACTTCGAAACTGCCCAAATTCCCGACAAAGCTGGGCAAATCCACGATGGCATTTTCGGGAGCGGTAACCTGGATTTCGTAATTGAACATGTCGCCCACGAACACCTGGGCGTTATCCACGTTTGCCTTGACCGAGACATCGAAGGCAAAGGCCGGCACGGCACATATAAAAGCAAGAACTAGGGCAAAAAAGGTTAAAAAGCGAGACATACAAACCTCTATACATAAGAATATACAAAAATACGTTCGAAAAAGACCAACCAAAGACGGTCTTTGTTCTTGCTAGATGGCGTGTCGGAGCACGAACAAACGAACAAAATATCTATATTTTCACCCGCGTATGTGCAAACGGCTATCTTGCAACGTTTTTAAGGCTTTGATATTGGCAGTCCTCTTGCCAATATATGCAAACGCGCAAGGTTCAGATTCTACGGCGGTGGCAAAGCCCGATTCGGCAGCTACCGCTCCAGAAAAGCCAGCAGCAAAACCAGACGCGTCTGGAGTCACAAGCGCCTTCGAGAACACCTTCTCCATTATCACGCTGGTACTCCCCCACAATTCCCTCAGGAATTCCAAGACACTGCACAACTGGCCCTTCATTGCCTTTTCTGTACCTGCGTGGGCCCTCAATTTCAACATCCAGAAAAATATGGGACCCCTCCTTACCCTGAAGGGGTCTTCTGGAGGGAATCTCGGATTCGAAGGAATCAACCTCCGCGCAGGAGTCAGCCTGGAACTGATTCACCTGCTAGAACTTGGCGTCCAGGGATTGGGCGGGACCGCTATCAACTACGGCGAGACCGCCACCTTCATGGGCGTTTACGACCCTGAAAAAAGGGATTACCGTCAAGACGTAGCATTTACCGAATACCTTTACGGCATCAACTACCACGGTGCACTGACCCTCCCCCTGCTTGCCTTTTTGCCCAAGTCCGACTGGACCAAGATCATCTTGAAAGGCACGGCCGAATATACCTACTCCGGCTACACCGGCGCCGAAGACAAACAGGTCTGGAAGGCCGGGGGCCAGGACATGGTAAACGGTTTCAGGTACAAGTACGGCGGCACCCTCATCTACATGCTGCCCTTTGAGCGGGTGCCCATGTTCATGTTCGCCGCCACCGTAAGCGCCTTCAAGCACGCCTACGACTTTGACGACACCTACAAGGATTACAATCCCGGATTCAAGACCGTAAGCCTTACTCCCATGGCATCGGTCAAGATTAGCAAAAAATGGAACGGCATGCTGATGGCCGTCGTTTCAAGGGACCGCGTGTTCGAAAACCGCCGCTACCCCACCACGGAAGAACTGCTGCAAAAGCAGGTCGATAGCGAATGGGACTTGCGGATGGTCATGTTCATCGCCAGCAGGAAGTTCTAGCAATTTCTATCTTTGGCGACACCACGTAGCAACAGTTTGCCACGTCGCCCAATATGAATATTGCTCTTATTGTCTACCTCATTTTTTTGATCTTTATTGCCGCCCGAAGTGCGCGGCACGTGAAGGACATTCCCGACTTTTTCGTGGCGCGCAAGGGAGCTTCGGCTAAAGCTGTTGCAGGGAGCCTTGTGGCGACCATTCTAGGCGGGTCGGCTGTGATTGGAGCCATTGATTCCGGTGCCAGGCTGGGTGGGGCCGCCACCTGGTTCATGCTTGTGGGGGCCCTCGGGCTATTGACCCTGATTCCCTTTGCAGGCCGCGCCTACCAACACGGGAAATACGCCCTCCCCGACCTGGTGGAATCGCTATACGGCAAGGGCCCGCGACTGGTAGCATCCTTGGTGATACCGGTCGCGTGGACCGGCATTGTTGCCGCCCAAATCATTGCGGCGGCAAAACTCCTGATGACTTTCACGGCTCTCAGCTATACCGCGGCGGCGATTGTGGCCGCGGCGGTCTTTACGGGATACACCCTTGCAGGGGGCCAGCTTTCCATTTTGCGGACGGACTTTCTGCAGGCCTGCCTGATCGTCCTCGGGCTTGTGGTTCTGGCAGGGTTCGCCCTTTTCGGCGGAAATCCTGCAAATGCCGCACCGTCGCTTTCTGCAATCCTACAGGGTGCCCCCGCCTTCCCCTTCAACACGAACTTTTCTCCCCTCGACCTGTTCCTGCTGATACTCACCTACGGCACCACCTATACGGCAGGGCCCGACATTTTCAGCCGCATGTTCTGCGCCAAGGATACGGCCACGGCGAAAAAGGCCATCTTCACGGCGGCAGCAATCCTTGTGCCCGTGGCCTTTGTCATCGGGTTCCTAGCGGTTTATGGCGTGAGCCTTGGCGATGTGCAGGGAGCCCGCATTACCGCCATCGCCAATGCGGTTCTGCCGCAACCCTTGATACCCCTGATTGCCCTGGCGCTTTTGAGCGTGGTTCTTTCCAGTGCGGACACTACGTTGTTGAGCAGTTCCGTTATCATATGCAGGCTGATTCGTCTTGGTTCAACTGATAAGGAGATCCCCGCCGGAGTTTACCCCGGACCCCGTTCCGGGGCGGGGATGACACCGCTTACAAAAGCCCGCATCGTCATTCTGTTGAACGGAATCGTAGCGCTCCTGCTGGCGCTGGTATTTACCGACATCATCGGGACACTGCTGCTCGCGCTGGCCGTTTATGCGGGAGCTTTCACCGTTCCCATCTTGTGGGGGCTCTTGGGTCTCAAGGCAAAGCCGAAATTCGTGGCGGTGGCCATTGTGGCAGGAGGTGTTCTCGCCCTGGCCGGGAAACTCTGCCCCGCATTGCCGGGGTCCTTGGGCGCCCATACCGGCGACATCTTGATGATTGCTGCTTTTGTGGTGAACGGGATAGTGCTTGCGGTTGGGCGGGAACATCTATCTAAGCAGGTATAAAAAGTATGGATCCTCTCCTTGATGATAGGAGATGCCCGCCTTCGCGGGCATGACAACATAAAGTGCGAGAATGATGTAAAGCCCTAGCGGTTCAACAGCCTTTGGCTGCGGAGGGCTGCCGTAGGGTGTTCCCGATAGAAAAGCGCAAACAGGGGCGTGTAGGGAATCTCCCTTGCGACAAGTTCGCGCATGGCGTCTTTGGCCACTTTCTTGCCAAGCTTTTTGTAGGCATAGTTGTCGGCCTCGAATTCCTGGCCCCAGCAGGACCAGTGGAAAAACAGCTTGAAGGGAATCGCCGCCAGGTGGAGCCACAGCACGGACTGCCACCAGGGTAGTCCAAGACGCACCACCAAAAACAGCAGGAATCCCACTGCAAGGCACAGCAGGATTACCTTCAGCAGGTTCCGCAGAATCCCGTGCTTCAATTCACGATGGGCCTTTTCGTGCTCTTCCACAAAACGGTCTTCGGGTACCTCCCGCCTACTTTCGGGCAGGGGTAAAATGTCGTTCAGCAGGGGAATCAGGCGCAAAAGCGCAAGCACACCGCCACGCCGCTGGGTGGCGCGCCTCTCGCGAATTTCAAGCACAGCCCGCGCCGCAATCTCCAGCGCAAGCAACGCAAACAAAAACACAGGATAATCCATCGGGAGCTAGCCCAGGTTTTTCAGCACGGCGCTCAGGCGTTTCACAGATTCCTCGAAGCGGTTCTTCTCCCATTCGGCAAAATTCTTGTCGATGGGATGAGCGCTCTCGTAATCGTCGAAGATTTCCTTGCCGCGGGCAATGTCCTTGTCAAGTCCGTGGGCCACGCCGTCGAACCATTCCTTTTCCAGAGTGCGGTAGCGCTTGACCAGTTCGTCAAAGGTAGCCGGCATAGACACCACACGCGAAACTTCCCGGTTCAGGTCGCCCGAAAGCAGGCGACGGAGTTCCCGCGGGGGCTGCAACGCCAGGGAGGCATCGTTTTCCACCAGGGCTATCATCTGGTCCAGCACGTAGCGTTCCAGGTATTCTCCGTAGGTCTTCAGGGCCTTCTGGCGGACCCGTTCCCGCAAGAAGTTTTCGCCCAGGCCGTCGATGTGTTCCTTGGTATAAACGTCTTGAACCTGGTTCACCTGCAAGCGGCAGTATGCGTCAAACGCATAGTGAACCGTTTCCGCCCCGTAAAGGCTAAAGTAGGAATTGGGCACAGCGCCTTTGCCCCGCTGGGCATACTTGTAGATGTTGCGGTCCAGGGCGTAGGCGTTCCGGGCGTAATTCCAGGCGGGCAAAATCTCGTTCAGGCGGGCAGGCACACCCATGAGCTGCGGGTCACCGGAGCGAATCAGGGAGAAGGGGAACTTGACCCTCTGGGGCATGGTGGTCACACCGCTTGCAATCAGGGTAAAGGGTGATTCCCTATAGTTGGCGGGGAACTTCACGTTTACTCCAAGACCAAAGAACATTCCCTGGCCGGGCATAATTTCCTGGTCAGGCATGCGTCCCGTGTGGTTGCTCCCTACGTTGGCGCCATAGCCCAGGTTTCCGCAACCGTCGGGCCACAGGGCCGCAATCAGCAGGGAATGGTGGTGCATCTGGGTCAAGGGCCCCATGTAGGAGCTGTTCACCTCGCCCTCTTCGATATGGCAGCAGGGCGCCACAATAGAAGACTTCACGATAGCCTTGCAGCCTACCTTTGACCGGCTCATCAGCACAGAACGCTGAACCTCCGCGCCGGTATGGACCTTCACGCCCATCTGCAGGTCGGAATTCTCGATAATCACGGAATCGTAAATGTGGGTGGATTCTTCCAGGGAGCTGAGGATAATGGTGTTGCGGATCTTGGCCGCCCCTTCTACGCGGGCATGGGCCCCGATCCAGCTGTTGCGCACAATATTGGTGTTACTCACCACCGCGCCCTTGCCCACCACGCCAAAGGGGAGCGAAATTTCTTCGCGGAAATTTTTCAGCTGTTCCTCGAAGGACTGCTGCACGTCGGATTCCGCCTTGTGGAAAAGTTGCGCCTCCACCAGGTCCATGGTAATGTCCGGGAACACGAAAAGCTCCCGACCGCCCATCTCGTTACCCACCGACATGGTAGAACCGATCATGAAGTTGATCTTGCCGCTGCTGACCAAAGTCCCCACGTTGTGGACCACGGCGCTGCTCCGCACCAGCACATTAGAAAGCATGGACACCTTATAGACCAGGGCGTTTTCCACGATGCAGTTGTGGACCAGGCTGTCGTAAATTCCCGTAGGGAACGAAACGTCGCCGGGCAAAAGAAGAGTGCCGTAAAAAGCGGGCAGGCGGACATCGCCCATGAACACGGAGCGCTGCACGCGGGCGGGGTCAAAATTGGGCTCCACCAGCACACGGTTCCAGTCCTCGCAACGGTTGCCGTTTTTTTCCAGGGTGGTAACCTCTTCGGCGGTCAGGTTGCGCAATTTTGCGACAGACGCCTTGATGGCCCTGAAATTTTCGGCCAGCGACGACAAATCGCTTGCCTTCAGCACTTTTTTCAACTTCAACAATCTTTGCATACCCTAAAAATAGACTAAATTATGGGCGATGATGAAGGAAACCCTCTTCGAAATTATTCGAAAATGCCGTTTTAATATTTCCATCTACACCGCGGAAATATTCGAAAGGCGCTGTCAAGAAGAAATTATCCGCAGCGACGAGGATAAGAGTTCCTTCGTTTACCTCGAATTTGACTTCAAGACCATCAAAGAAATGCTCAAGACCGACGAGCAGAACGAAATCTTCTGGGAAGTGTTCCTGGAGTCCCTGACCAAGAACAGCCGCGGAAGCGACATCATCGGGTTCCTGGAGAACAACTCCGGTCTGGGCATGCTGCTGCTGGACTCCAAGCTGGAAGGCTGGAACCGCGTCCGTGGCCGTATCGAGCAGATTGCCCAGAGGCGCGAATTCAGCGCCATCTCCCTGATTCTGCCCAACGCCGTGCGCCCCATCGTTTACCCCGCCTGCATCCAGGACGAAAGCGAAGCCGCCAAGACGGGAACCTAAGATGAAAGTCCTGGTCATTGGCTCCGTCTATCCGCGGTTCCACGAAGACGCCGAAGTCCCCTGGCTGCGCACCTCCATCGCCCACCTGAAAAAGGCAGGCCTACAGGTGCAGGTTCTCGCCCCCGCCTACAAGGGGCTGAAATCCCACGAAATCGACGGTGTGCCGGTGAACCGTTTCCGCTACGCCCCCGCAAGCCTAGAAATGCTCACCCACGAAGAAGGTGCACCCTCCAAAATGGCAAGCAAGCCCTGGCTGCAACTCCTCGCCATCCCCTACATCATCAGCGGTTTTTTCAAGTGCCTTGCCATCTGCCGCAAGTGGCGCCCTGACATCATCCACGCCCACTGGCCATTCCCCCACGCCTACATCGCTCTCGGGGCTGCTAAGTTGTTCAAAATCCCGCTGGTGCTGAATTTTCACGGGGCTGAACTTTTGCTCATCCGCAAAAAGAAATGGGTGAAGCCCCTCCTGAAATTCGCCATCGGGCAAGCCCAGGCCGTGTTCGCCAACTCCAGCTTTACCGCCAGCAAGATCAAGGCCATCCGAAACGTCGATGTGGAATGGAGTCCGTACGGGACTACTCTAGACGAAAGACGAAAGACGAAAGACGAGAGGCGAGAGGCAGTGGAAGGGGGAAGCCTCCCCCTCGTCGGCACTACGTTGCCGACTACCCCTTCCAGGGGGGGACACCCCCGCAACGCCCCCGAACCTCACGCCATAAACGGCAAATTCAAGATCCTGTTCGTAGGGAGGCACATCGAGCGCAAGGGCATCTGCTACCTCATAGAAGCCGCCAAGTACCTGCCCAGGGACCAGTTCGAAATCCGCATCGTTGGCGTGGGAGACCTGACGGAAGAATTGAAGAAGCAAGCCGCCAGCATGCCGCCGGAATCTGCTGAAATCATCTTTACGGGCAAGCTTTCGCCAGAGGAACTTGCAAACGAATACAGGACCGCCAACGTCTTTACGCTCCCCGCCATCGTCGATAGCAAAGGCGATACCGAAGGACTGGGCGTAGTGCTCATCGAAGCGATGGAGCTTGGCCTCCCCGTAGTCGCGAGCAACGTCGGAGGAATTCCCGACGTAGTCGTTGACGGCGTCTCGGGCATCCTGGTCCCTGAAAAGTCCCCGGAAGCCCTCGCCAGCGCCTTCAAGAAGCTCTCCTCGGACGCCGGCCTCGTAAGGGACTTACTCGCCGGCGCCCGAAAACGCATCGCCGAATGCTTCACCTGGGACGGCATTATCGAGCGGCAAGTCCAGGCCTACGAAAAGTGCCTGAAAAGATAAGTGCCGAAGCGCCTACCCCAATTACACTTCTATCGTCACCCGACTGATTTTGTTTTCGTCCTTTTTCACCCGGACAATCTTGTCAATCTTGTGTTCCAGTTCGTTCACGTGACTGATAATGCCCACCAGGCGGTTTTCGCCAGCAAGGCCCTGCAAGGTATTGATAGCAAGCTTCAAGCTTTCATCGTCGAGAGAACCGAACCCTTCGTCCACGAACATGGTGTCCAGCTGGATTCCGCCCGCAGAACTTTGCACCTCGTCGGCAAGGCCCAAGGCAAGGGAAAGGGACGCCAAGAAGCTTTCGCCACCGCTCAACGTCTTTACATCGCGCTGCCTGCCGCTGGAATGGTCCAGCACGTTCAAGTCAAGACCACTTTGACTCCTGTTATTGGCGGCCTCGATACGGCGAACCAGTTCATACTGGCCGTTGGAAAGTATGCGAAAACGGATGTTGGCACGGTTCACAATGCGGTCAAAGTAAGACGCCTGCACATAGGTCTCCAGCATCACCTTGCCCTGACCTGAAAGCCCTCCGTTGGCGGTATCGGACAGATTCTTGATCCAGCCGCGTCTGCGGAGCTGCTCGCCCAGCGCACCCACCGTCTTGCCAATCTGTTCAAGTACATTCCGGTTCTGGGCAAGACGGGCAGAAACTTCGTTCTGCGAATGCGCGAGCGCATTGTGCGCTGCGGCGGCCTGATTACGGCTTGCCTGCAGGGCCGCAAGGTCGTATTCCGGAGCGCCTTCCAGCTGAGATGCAAGCGTTGACTTGCTTGCCTTCAGTTCGTTCACCTGCTTTTCGCATTCAGTAAATGCGGCAGTAGCTCTCTCCAGTTCGCGCTTGGATTCATCAAGCTTTGCCTGGATTTCGCGAATCTGCTTTTCGGCTTCCGTCTTGTTTTCAAAGGGCAGCTTTTTTGAAAGGTCTTCTGCCGCTTTCTTGGAAGACTCCACTTCGGCGCTTAGGCCCGAAATTTGCTTTTCCAGTCCAATTGCCGCGGCCTGCAATTTTTCAAGTTCAGTTCGCTTTTCGGGAATCGTTTTTTCCAGGAAGGCCTTGCGCTTTTCCCGTCGTTCTTCTTCAGTTTTTGCACTAGTCAGCACATTCATTTTTTCGCGGTTTTCAGCATATTCCCCATTACCCCGTTCCCGGGCGTCTTCCAGGCTACAGTCACCGAAAAGTTCCTGCACCAGCGCCTGGACGGCGGTCTGTTTTTCTTCGAACTTTCCCTTTGCCTGCGATGCGAGGCCACTCTTATCGTTACGGTCAGATTCTAGCCCCGACAAGGCCTTCTTGAGCTGTTCCAGTTCCACCTGACTAGGAGCATCTACGGACTTGCACGCCTTATGGGGATGGTGCGTAGAACCGCATACCGGACAAGGTTCATTTTCCACCAACGCATCGGCCATAATTCCCGCCTGCTCATTCAAGAAGGCACGGTTTTTCGCCTCATACTCAGCCTGCTTTTCTTGATAGGCTTTATCGGCATCGACGTATGCCTTCTTCGCACGTTCAAACGCTTCGCCTAGCGTGGACAATTCCTTGACATTCTTGCCCACCTTCTGCAAGTCCTCCTGTCTTGCCGAAAGCTTCTCGAGTTGGGCCAGCAATTCCTGCTTCTTTGCACCAGCATCACCAAGGTCTTTGAAATCTTTTTCAAGAAGTGCGATATTCGCCTTGAGCGAATCAGAGTCTTCGTGATTCTTCTGGAGCAATCCCTTAAGATTTTTACACTCAATTTCTTTCTTGACTGCGTCGGAGCGGTACGATTCCAGCTTGTCGTATTCCGGAAGTGAATTCCTGAGAGTCGTAATACGTTCTTGCAATTGGTCGCGCTCCGGCTGTTTGCCTTCGGCAGCAGTTTTTACGATCTTCAACGGTTCCAGCTTCGGCAAAAGGATTTCAAGATCACCGGATGTCTTTTTTAATGACTCACGAGTCCTTTCTACATTCTGGGCGCGACCAAGCTCCTTGTCCATATCGGCAAGGCGCCTGCTACTTTCATCAGCTTCAGCTTTCAACTTTTGCAATGATTCGCCATCTTCAGCAAGAAGTGCCTGCACCAGATTACAAACGCCCTGCCAATCCGATACCTGTTTCTGGGTCGCCAAGTTTTTCTGACGTTCCAGCTCCGCCGCATTGGCAGATGTGCCGGAACATTGGACTTGCGCAACCAGGGTGTTTGCAGCCGATTCGCTCCCGCTGCAAAGCTTTTCTATTTCAGCAGCCCGTTTCTTGAGTTCCTCCTGCAAGTTGTTGAACTTGTCCGTCTTGAAAATCCTGCGGAAAATTTTCTTGCGTTCGTCGGTGGACGAAAGCAGCACCTTCATAAAGTCGCCCTGGGCAATCATGGCGATTTTCGTAAACTGGTCGCGGTCAATCCCGATGATTTCTTGCACTACGGCAGCAACTTCCTTTTCCTTGCTCACGGAACGGCTCGTTGGCCCTTGTTTACCGCTTGCATCAGGGTAATAGAATGTCACCGATGCAGGCTCCTTTGTAAAGCCTTCACCACGAGCCTTGGGGCGTTCGTATTCGGGATTGCGCACCACGCGATATTCCCTGCCTGCATAGACAAAGGTCAAGTCCACAAGTGTTGGAGTTTCGGGTTTTGCATTCAGACAACGGAACAGCTTTGCGTCATCGCGGCTTTCGCCACTGGCACGGCCAAACAGGGCATAAGTAATGGCGTCAAAAAGGGTCGTCTTACCGGCTCCTGTATCGCCCGAAATCAGGTAGAGCCCATTTGCTCCGAGTTTGTCCAAATCAATGACCGTTCGATCCGCATAAGGGCCAAAAGCAGAAATTACAAGCTTAGTCGGTCTCATTTTTCCTCCCAAATGCCATCTATGATGTCCTGCACGAACTCACTTTCCTCTTCGTTCAATTCGCGCTTAGTCATACCGCTAAAGAATTCCCCGAAAAGTTCCATCGGGGTCTTCTGCTCCACCTTTCCGTCGCCTACCGTAACATGCTGATTGCGGGTGCGTTCGTTGTCATAATCCAGCATCATCAAGTTCGGGTATATTCCGCGCAATTTCAAGACCGCATCAGGCACGTCATTTTCGTCCGTGAGTTTTACATAAACAAAATCATCAAGTTCAAGGCCTTCAGCCAACTGCCTCCGCTGAAATTCCGGCGAAACAAGCTCTGCAAACGTTCCTTTGATTTCGCGAACATCATGCTTGGGCGTCAGCGGAACCTCTCGAACTTCTATCCCGGCAAGCCCATCTGCAGATTTTCCTGCAAGTTCCACCACCGTCAAGGATTTCTTGTGGCCCGCCTCCGACAAAGAATATTTGAGAGGCGTTCCGCTGTAGCGCACGCGGGCGTTTCCAGCAGTATCCTTTGCCACGTTCTGAGGTTTGTGAATATGCCCGAGGGCTACATAGTCAAAACCATCGAAAACAGAGGCATCCACATTGTCGAGGCCTCCCACGTTTTCCTCTGAATCACTCCGTTCTGCCCCCGTCACAAACTGGTGTGCCAGAAGCACGTTGCGACGCCCCGGCGTAAAATGCATCTGGGCAATCGCCATACGCATGGCAGAGGTATAATCCGTCACCTGGTCCCGCTCTTCGTCGCTGCCCAGGCAGGCGCGCACCGTCGCAGGACGCACAAAGGGGAGCATCCACACATCCACCTCGCCAAATTCATCTTGCAAGGTCACGGGAACAAACTCGCCACTACAAACCGGTGACATGTGCACGCCCCGATCTTCCATGAGGCGGCCGCCAAAGGCTATGCGCTCCGCCGAATCGTGGTTTCCACTCAACACAAACACCTTTGTGCCAGTCTCGGATAGCCGCACCAAAAAGTCGTCCAGAACGGCAACCGCCTCGGCGCTGGGCACCGACTTGTCATAAACATCCCCCGCTACCAGGAGCGCATCGGGCTTTTCTCCCCTAACCGCCTCCAGGATGCTCGCCAGGATATTCCTCTGTTCGTCGAGCATCGAATGTTCGCATATGCTTTTCCCGATATGCAAGTCCGCAGTATGTAAAAATTTCATTTTTCCTTCTTTTTTCCCGTTAAGGGGCGTTCTTTGACCCGCCCGTAAATATAGTATCGTCATTATGGCACAAAATGTCAAATTTCTCCTTTATTTTTATCTTTCTTTCTATAATAAAGGACTTTCTATGCCAATAAGTGTTGCCGAATGGACCTGTCCCGAATGCAAAACCAAGAACCGTGAAACCTGCAACGCCTGGATGTACGGCAGCCCTGTTCGGCAGTGCAAGGCATGCCGCAGTGAATACCTGGACCGGCGATTCCGCGAGGTGGCCATTGACGGTTTTGACCCCCGAAGCAACAACCCCAAATTTTACATGAAGGGAGCCTTGTTTCTCCTTGTATTGGCACTGGTTGCCGGAGGTCTTGCCTTCTATCAACACACCAATGGTTACTATTCCGTAAAAGTCCTTGCAGTTGCTGGAGCTTCGGCGCTAGGCTCCCTTGCATGCCTTGTCATGCTCGCCCGTATCAAGATGGGATTCCAGTCCAAGGACAACGAAAAATACATGGCCGAATCCAAAGCCCGACTGGCAGACCCCGCCTATGTTGAAAAACTGAGAAAATACGGTTACAAGGTGTAAACCCGCATATTTCAAGCAAATGAAAAGGCTTTTGATAATAGTTTCTCTGCTCTGGGCAGCCAACGCACTTGCTGAATCACAGGAGGAACTTTATTATCGTGCACTCAAGGCCGAAGAGGCTGGCGATATTCCCCACGCGCTGGACTTGTTTGATTCTGCGGTAGCGGTATCAGGACCATACACAGCAGAAATTCAAGAGATTATCGATGATTATCAAAGTGTCTTGAAGGAATACGACGAATACTCCGCAGACGATTCCTCCCAAAATCCCTGGTCGTTCCACACTTACGGCACCATCAACTACAGCGGCCTGCACTATAAGAAAAAAGGGACCTCTGACGCCGAAACCGGAGGCGAAGCCGCCGCATCAATAAACGCATCTGTAGAATACGAATCCCAAAACTGGAGTCACGCGTTAGAATTGAATGTATCGGGAGATTGGTTTATCGACAAGGACGACATGCCCTCCCTGGATACAAACTCCTGGGAAACGTCGGTCGGCATCGGCTACAGTCTTATCGGAAACGCCTTGATTCTAGATATCGGTGCAAGTATAAACTTTTCAGAAAATGAAGAATGGAATCCCGACTTTTATATCTGGGCAGAAAGGTACCTTGCACAAAACGGCAAGCAAAAATTCGGTCTCGCCACTAGCGCCTACAAAAATTTCGACGGCCCAACATCGGCATCATTCTACGGCACGTGGCACCGCTTTACCAAATACGGATGGAACAGCACCATCTACGCAGGAGCAAGGTATGAATCTGACTCGCTCAGTTCCCTGTATATTCTAAAATGGCTCGGGCCTTCTTTAAGGCCATCTGTTTCGTATAAGTTTAAAACAGACATTTCCGTCGAGACAAAGTTGAACCTGTTCTACGGATTTGTGATTGACGAGCCCGCCACAACCTATGACGGCGTTCAAAAATTCAGCGGTTCCTGGGCATTCAACATCTCATGGAAACCGGGTATGTTCGGAACCTTTATAGGGTTCGAACAACTCTACCGGCATTATCTCAACACATCGGAATACAGCATCGGCTATCCTAAATGGAGCCTCCTGTCCAAATTGAAGGCCGGAATCAGGTGGAATATTTAAAAAGGACGCACGTGGCGCCCTTTTTCATAACTAAAATGCTCGCAAAGAATTACTTGTGGCGGCCTTTGCCCTTTTGATCTTTACGGGCTTCCTTTTCGGCCTGCTTTGCTTCTTTGCGCTCGGCCTTTCTGGCCTCCTTGTCAGCCTTCCAAGCTTCCTTATCGGCCTTTTTAGCCTCTTTTTCGGCCTGCTTGGCTTCTTTACGTTCGGCTCGAGCAGCAGCGCGCTCTTCTTTCAGAGCCTTCATTTCGGCCTTGTGATTGGCAATTTCTGCCTTTTTAGCGTCCTTGCGCTCAAAGCGTTCCTTAGCACGATCGGCCCTGGGATCTTGCTTTTCGACCTTGCTAGCGGACTCGTCGCCAGAAACCTCCTGCACGGCGGCATTTTCTATAGCAGAAGTGGTTTCATCTTGGGCAAAAGAGGCGGCCGCAAAGAAACCTACTAATGCCATTGTCATTGCTGGAATCATTTTCATAATGAACCTCGTGTGTTTAATTCTACCCCCTATGTCTTGAAAAATACCTCATTTTTGGAGGGTTTGCGAGGCTTTTTTCATGCATTTAAGCAGAATAATTCGGGGAAACCTCGCCGTTAAAGGTCAAACGGGAAGAAAGCTCCCATTTTTCAAATAAGCTTGCTATTTTATCCTATTCGGCAAACGTGAAGCGGATTACCCACATGTCGGCATCGCTGCCCGCACGCACGGGCGGCCCCCAGCAGTCCACACCGGCGCTCACCAGCCAGCGGACACCATCTAGCATACCTTCGCCAAAGGCAAGACGCCACACGAAGTTGATGACGATGGTTCCCGGGAAAAATTGCCCGTTGTGAGTATGTCCCGAAAAGGCAAAGTCCGGCAAGCGTCCGGAATATTCAGGCTCGATTCCCTTGGGCTGGTGGTCCATCAGAATCCAGGGACGAACGCTATCATTAGGAGCAAGACTTGCCAGGGGAACACGTTCTATCCCGCGGCGGCGAGCCACCTGAAAGTCGGTACGGCCTGTAAAGCAGGCATATCCGATACAGGCGCTGGAATCGTCCAGCACCACAAAGCCCACCTTGCGCATCCAGGCATCAGGATCGGAATCGCCCCTCTCCTGCATGGATTCGTGATTTCCGTTGATCGCCACGGCGGCCACTTTCGCCTTGGAGGTGAGTTGCCTGAACAGGGAGTCATAACCCCATTCGTCCAGCTGCATCGTGGAAACATCGGCTAGGTCTCCCCCGAAAAGCAGGTAGTCCGGTGCGATGGAATCCACGCTAGCAATCATGCGCTCCAGCTTGGCCCGCCTGAAAAGCGGGTCCACGTGGACATCGCTGAAAAACACCGCCGTAAAGCCGGACAGTGCCTGCAATGTGACGACGGAACTGTCTGTAACCGAACTATCGGCGACTGCAGCAGAATCCGTTGATGCCACGACAACGTGGCTACTGGGCAATTTTACCGTCGTTTCTAGAAGCCTGTAGTTGCCGTTATGGGGAACTCCATAGACAAACAGCCCAACGGTCAACAAAATCGTCACCGCGAGCAGAATGCGGCTGGCAAATGTCAACATCTGGAGCGACATCGCCTGGCGCAGAACCACACGGCGGCCCAGTCTGAACAAATCCCACGGGATGTATAAAAGAAGGGCCTGGCAAAGCCACACCGAAGTGAAGGCCACGACAGCACAGCCAACCAGCGTGTCGCGGAAAAACATGCCTAGAAATATGGAAACAAGAATCCCGAGGGCAATCAACTTGCCCTTTTTGCCGGAAGCCACAGGACTCACGTTGGCATAAATCAGGACAAGGCCAGCGACTAGGATGAACAGGAAAATGAACATGTGTCAAAAATAGTAATCCTACGGTTTCAGTAGTAATTTGTTGTTTCCTTGGAGACCGTCATTGTCAAAACGGACGGTAGGATTCTTGCCTCTCTTGTAAGCATCTTCGCTTTCGTAGAGGGATAATGCCACGGAAACATCTGGACGGGTCGCGAAATTCGCCGCACCTGCAGCAACTTTATGCGTGAAGGAGAAATCCTGCGAAGTGGCGTCCTTGAAGGTCCCCTTGGGAATGCGGAGGGTCTCACCGATTTGTGCGAGGGTATTGCCCGTAGTGTCCACGAATTCCGCCACCATATAGACATCAAAGAAACAAGGAGCCACACCGGTGTTCTTGACGGTAATGTTCAATGTGCTTGTGGTATCTTTGGCCGTTGCGACGGTCGCCAACTCCGCACGGGTCACTGTGAAATTATAGCCGATGACCTTGGTCATGGAATCTGCCAGCGCCTTGTTTTCGTTGTAGAACCGGTAGCCGCAATCATCGAAACCCTGGTCCAGTACATAATAGGTCAAGTGGGCCGTAGTAATGGCATCTACCCAGCGCTCCGGAGTCCACTTGAGGTAGCCACCAGGAATCACATCGGTATATTCCAGCATGAGTGCGTAGGCACCGCAGTTTTCGGCAACGGTGGGCATGTTCGCCTCGTAGGCGCGCACCAGCGAATCAGCGGTTCCGGGAATGCCGATAAGGCAGTCGTCGCGCTTGGTAATGCCAAGGCCGAGTGCGTAGGTATAGACATCGCCATAACCATCGGAAGGCAGCACCAGCAAGCTTTTCTTGAATACGGAGGCGTAATGTTTCAGCATGTCCTTCTGGATTTCCACCGAGGGCATGTGGCTTCCGTCCAGATTCGAGACATGCCATTCGCCCCATTCGCCGAAAGAACGCACGTCGATGTATTCAATGCGCGGGTCGCCATCATACTTTGCCGCGAGGGCCGTCGCAAAATCCTTTGCGGCCTGCAAATAGTTCGGATCATCCCAAACAGGGACGACCGCATTGGAACCGTTCCCCTTGTAGGTCGCCGTAATCTTTTTCGCGCCCGCCTCGTAAACAAATTTCGGGGTCCAGTCATAGTTCTCTTCGGGGGTGTTGTTGTCCTTGATAAAGCTAGGCGAATACGGGAATACACGTAGGGCATAACCCATATTGTGCGCAGTGAGTGCATCCAGCAATTCTTCCAAATCGCTCCAGTCGTAAACATCCTTGGCCGGATTCAGCTTGTTCCACTGCTGGTAGCCGGAACCGTAGGTAACCAGGTTCCAAGCGCCGTTTTTCAGGGAGCCGTGAGGCCCGTATTCAAAGCCGGGATCAAAAGTCCATGCGGCTTCGGTAGGCACCGTAAAACCTTTGTGGGGGTTCGTGAGCGGCCCCACGAAAGGCTTGAGGGTGTAGGTGACTTTGGTGGTGTCCATTAAGTTCACTGAGCCTGCCGAAGTGAACTTATCGCTACTAGACGAACCCTCTGTCACCCTGGAGTCACTAGCCCCTGAGCCGGAATCACCGTTTTCACTGGTAGATGAGACTTCTATTGACGAACTCAAGTCTTCAGCAGCACTGCTTTCACCACTCTCAGAGGCGGAACTACTCGAGTCACCGCCACAGGCGGACAACGTAATGGCTACGGCAGCCAGGAAGGCCTTGAGGTTATTGTGCTTCATAGAATCTCCAGGTGTTCTTCTTAATATATGTTTTACACGGGCAGATGGTGTTTTTTTATGAGATTTTACACAAAAATGTTGAATAGCTGCCACACGCCCTGCGGATGCTCGTCTCCCCGAACTTGGAGAGTTCTTCCATGATGCCGTAGATGGCGTCTGCCTTGGCGTTGTCGCAGTCGATAATCAGGGCTATTTTCTTTTCCGTGTCCATGGTAGGGAATATATAAAAAAATGAAAGGTGATAGAAGAATTAGCTTTAGTGTAAGGGTTTTATTTTGCCATATTGATCCATCATCTTTTTCACATCGTCAATAATCTCGTTTCGTAGAGATTCTGGTTCAAGAACAAGTCTTTCTCCAAATTTTGATGCCATTTCTCTTTTTAGCTCGAAATTGACAATGCATTTGATGGAAAAAAACTTGCCGTCATCTTCTGGAACAGAATATTTTTTTTGTAATTCAGCAGTTCGACTTTTTTTTAGTAATTTCTGAGACGAGTGAATAGGCTTGCCTTCTAAATAGGCGCATTCTCTTTTTGATGCCCAGAAAATAATTTCCTGCGGTGTTTCACCATCTTTTCTAGTCACCCCAATCATATCATCAAAATACTCATTCCAGTCAATAGCACATGGTTCAAATTTTTTTGAGGAATTCTGAACATTTTCAATTTGTTCTAAAGAAAACGTAAGGATTTTCTTCTTGTCCATTGCAAGTCCAAAAAGGAACCATCGAGCATTGTACTGCTTTAGCAACTGAGGATACAATTCAACAACATTAGACTTTTTATTATGAATAGGATGGTAATCAAATTTTATTGTTTTTTTATTTTCAATAAAATTTATCAATTTCGGTAATAAATCACGATTTTTTAAATCTTCATTTCTGTCAAAAATAATGAGAGGTTGGTTAGTATTATCAAACGATTCCTTTAGTCGATCAAAAAATTCAAAACCTTCTATACCGTCCATTTGCCCGACTATACGTGAAAATGCTTGCAAAAGTTTTTTCTCGGATGCAGAAACACTTTGGTTAAAGATACTATCAGTTTGATTAGCATATCGTATGATTGTGCTTTTACCAGAACGTTCTCTTTCTATTAATCTAAACTGTTGTTGAATAAATTTTATATCTTTTTCAAGACAACGGCGTCCTACATGGCGTTCGCCTAATACCTCAAGTTGCTCATTGCATAATCTTGTCAAATCGTTCATTGTATAACGACGAACTACGCTCTCTGAAAGCAATCCATCAAGAATTTTTATTCGCAAGAAAGCGTTTTTATTTGTCGGCATTATCGGATTTTCCTTGACTTGCGGGACGCGTTTTTATGGAATGCAGTAGCTCAACTAAATGTCGTGAAGCATGAATATCGTTTGTGTTATAAGACCAGTTGTGGCTAAAACAATCTATCGTACCCTGGTTTCCGCTTGTTCCGATTACAAGGCTGTAAAAATCGGTATTCTTTTTTTTCTCTACTTCAATGGCATTAATTAAATCGCTCGGAAGATTTGCCATTACAAAATCCGATATCATAAGGACGTCTGCAGTCTTATAATCGTTAGATTGGAGCATTTGTAATGCGTGTTGCAATGCCGGGCGTGCATCTGTGCCACCATTAAACGACATTTGTAGAAAGCGGACAAGTTTCTGCAAACTATCGCCTTTTTTGAAGTCGCTCATGTCTAGAGTTTCTATTCCTGTAGAGAATGAAATTAGGTAGCATTTTCGTTCTTCTTCTAGAGCGATTTTAGATAAGGCAAATGTTACAGTCTTTGCAATGTTTTCCGGTGTTCCCTGCATAGAACCACTTGTGTCTACACAGATAATAATGGGACCCTTGGGTTCCTTCTTTTCGATGGAAACCTCTTCTTGCGTAGATTCTTTTCTTGTCCTTGCAATATTTCTTTGGTATTCAAAAGACAACAGCTGCTTTTGGGCAAATCGCAACTGGAAGAGTTTCTTTGTCGCCGGATTCTTCATCAACGCCAATTCACTTGGCAAGACCGAGGAGATATCATTTGAAAAACAAATGCCCTTAATCTCTCCACGATAGGCATTTTGGGGATGCCATTCCGTTTTTATGACAACCTTATCGCGAAGTTCCTTTTCAAAAATGGATTGAGCACGGTTATGCTTGCCCAGGATTTCAGCAAGTTCTTGCAATGATTGATCTTGTTCAAGGAGCTTCGCAAATTGCTCTAAAATTTCAAAACCACTGGTTTCAAATACCCCTTCGGATAAATTCCAAAGACGTCCGAAATCCTTGATGAATGGAGAAAGAAGTTTTTCAAGACGCTTGAAGTTCTGTATTTTTTTATACAGTTCGTCAAGGAATGATTTGCGCATCTTGTCAATACGTTCTTGCTCCCATTTGTTTTTCCGGTCAATAAGGCTTTTTTCCATATCAGCAATGAAATTCCTGCGAAGAACTTCTAATTGCTCCACGGATTTCCATTGGATAGGTGCTTTATCTTTGCGGTCCTTTTTCGGCTCTTTCTTCTGTTCTGCAAACTGATTTTTATAGAAATCAAAATTAAGATTGCTAGGGGCAATTGAGCCTCGTTTCGATTCGCTTACAGAAGGTAATCGCCTATAGTGGTATTGGATTTTTGAATTCTCATTCGTTAAATCTGTAGCGACATCTATGGCGAACAATTTCTTTTGTTGCTCTATAAAAATAGATTCATCTAGGAAAGGATCTTCCTTGTCAAGGGTTTCCTTTGTTTGCTGCAACCATTCGAGAATATCCGTTTGGATATTTTCTGAGACGCCCTCGTGAGATTGGATGTAATCCTTTATGTCATCATGGGCAAGAATGTCTGAAAACGTTTTTTCAGCGAGCTTGGCGTAATTGTTTTGGGGAAATTCAATCTTAATATCGGTGGGCTCAACAGGTGATGCCATATCCTCTATTGCGTCGACAAGTTGCTTTCGATCTGCTTCGGAACCAAAAGCGCTGCTTGATGCAAAATTTTCAAATTTGCGCTTTTTCTTGGAATGATGACGATGGAAACCTATTTTTTTACCTAAATCATCCGATATCTTCTGTATATTTTGAAAAAGAGTATTACATAATCCTAAGAAATCTTTATCAGAAAGATTTTCTGTGGCGTGAGCTGTTATATTTCTTATCAATCTCATTGGATGCCACCAAGAGCATCTGGATAAGGATAAACCTTCATCTTTTATGCATTCGCGAAATTGTTGTATTTTTACTTGAACCCATGCACGAGATTCTTCTGAAATTACAGTAACATCAGAAATTCCAGATGGAAATTTTTCTCGTATAGCATGAAGCGCGTCAATAGCTTTACGACAATTTAAGCGAAGACCTTTATTTGCCATATTCATCCTTTCTTTGACATGGTTTCGATTTTGTCCATGTTAGCAAATACAAATGATACGATTTTCTGCATTTCATTGTCAGGAATATCTTCTGTCGCGTGTATTAAGCGATTTCCGATTTCTTCAAGTTGACTTATTACTTGAGAGGGGACAATTTCTTCTGCAATAGACTGTATCTTCATATGCAACCAAGCCTTTTGTTCATCCGAAAGAGAATGAACATCTGGCATGCCGTCAGGAAATTTCTGACGCAAGACTGCTATTACATTTTGAGGGGTTTGCATAATTTGCCTTAATCATGATAACGGGAACGTTTTTTGTCTAAATCAACCTGAGCGTTTTGCAGGTCTCTTTTTGCTTCGGTTACGGCGTTCATGATGGCATTGCAATAATATTGGTCTGCAAAAAGGTTGGCCTTGTATGGTGAGGATTGATCTTTGGCGAAATAATCAAGTTTTTGAATTTCAGAAGAGATATGGTCTGCAATGGGTTGATAATTAGACTTGTCAACTTGACTTTGAATTGCGTTAAGATTATTTTCCTTGCCAGGAGCGAATAAAGATGAATCTTTCTGAAGCCCTCCTGGTGTAGTTTCGATTTCCATTGAATATGAACGATCATTAAAGCCGTTATAATTGCGCCAAAAATCAGTCCATGATACGGTATCCTGTTCTATCTTAAAAGATGAAAAAGAAAAGTTGAAATTAGGACCTAATTGGTTTTTGTGTTCATCATAGAGCATTCCGTGTCTATCGTTACGCCCACTCCAAGTAAAATCATTACACACATAAAAAGGTTTGACATTATGGTCGGCAAAGTATACATTTTGAGGATTTTTGATTTTGTACGCTTGCAAACCATCATTCATGGTATATTTTATGGGGATTTTTTCAGCTTCAACAAAAAATCTTTTTGTAATTACGGAATCAAATTCTTTGATTTGCTCTTTAATTTCGTCTATTGCGGTATCGCAATCCAAACCATTCTGCTGAATACATTTTTCGACAATTTCACGAGCGACTTTCTGTTGTTTTTCTGTACTCCAAATACAATACTCAATAAGCTGGCAATCCATCAAATCAACGTCAGTACGATCATTAAGGAATGCCGATGTCTTCAAAATATGAACGATTTTCTTCCAACGACGGTCACCAACTTCAAAAAGTTCCCCATTTTGCTTATCGTCTTCGCTCATTGCTTCATTGCGAGACACGAGTTCCTTACGAATCGCAGAAATAACGGATTTTGCTGCATCAGAAAGTGGTATTTCATCAATTTCCTTTTTCCATTCCTCCAATTCTGCATTGGTAATTTGGAGTTTCTTTACTTCTTCAGGAAGTTCAAATTCAGACGAAGACGGAGCATTAACCATTTCAAAGAAATTATTCTCATCATCAATAAACGATACAACTAATCTGAGAATTAAACGATCGTATAAAGCTTTTAAGCCCTGGCCCTTGGCAGGAAGTTCATTAGAAGCCGTAAAGAGGGCTTTCAGCGGAACAGACTGGACTTCGTTTCCATTATGAAATTTGCGTTCATTCACAATTGTGAGCAGAGAATTCAAAATAGTTGAATTCGCTTTCCAGATTTCATCCAAAAAAGCGATATCTGCTTCTGGAAGCATGCCTTCAGTAAGACGCCGATATACTTCTTTATCTTTGCATTCCGGTAATTCGCCATTTAATCCTTTAAGAGACACATTTCCAAAGACTTCGTCCGGTGTCGTATATGCATTGAGAAGAGTTTCAAAGTATTTGACCTTATCGTCGCCATCCGCCTTGAATGCCTTCACGATTCTTCTGGCAATCATGCTCTTTGCGCAGCCGGGATCGCCTAGGAAAAAAATGCTTTCTCCAGCAATTGCAGTAAGTAAAGCTAGACGAACTGCTTCATCCTTTTCGTAAAGGCCCTCAGAAAGCGCGTCTCGCAACGCCTTGATTCTGTCGTGGAGTTTCACATTGTTGTTTGTCGTGTTTTGGGGAGTAGTCATGGGTTTCTCCATAGGTTTAAAATTTTTACGGTTTACAAAAATGCCTTCTTTCTTGTAATCCAATTTAAAGTTTCCTGAAGATTTGAGAATCTGCTCGTATCTTGAAGCCTGTTTTTTGTCAAGCCCAGTTTTTTGAATCATGTCAGCAAAGGGCACAACAATAGCCTTCCGTTCCTGAGTGAGGGCGTTGAAGGCTTCATCGAGTTTTTGTAAGATGTCGGTTTCGGTCATAGTAGATTCCTTTTTCTTGGTTTTAAATATAACCAAAAATTTGCACGAAGGAAACAACTTTTTCTTTGAGTTGACACTTTGCGAACGTTCAGTTCGTACGAACATAAAATTCGCATATTAAGAGTATATTATGCGCATCACTTTTTATCCCGGAGGCAACATGCCCTACATATCCAGCAACAAAAACATCCGCGATTTCGTTCAGAACATTCTTCGTTCTGGACAATGGGAAATCGTCAGACACGGTAAACACGTCATTATTCGCCATATAGCGGAGTATGCCAATAAAACTATCGTGATCCCGAGTACCCCTAGCGATCCAAGGACTTTTGACAATTTTCGACGAGATTACTATCGCTATTTGCGACAGTATTTCACTCAGGTCGGATGGATTAGGAACGAATCCATTTCCCTACAGTCTTCACCCTTAGCAGCATAAAGGAGGTAATACCTATGTCTAAGCATAATGGACAGCCGCCCGTCAATCCTCACGGAGCCGGATGGCCTTCTACTACAGGAGGCAAGTCTGGTCGTGGTCGCGGCGGCAACCCGCCTAAGGGCAAATAGTCCTTGACGACCAAGTAACCCGCTCCCCGACCTCGCGCTCGGGGAGTTTTTACAATATTCCTAATTATCCTTAAAATATCCCTGCACGGCAAATAGCGGGACATTTTCCATCCATTGCTGGTTTATGTAAGGTTTCATCGAGAAGCGGAGCCCCACTAAATCACTGTTGCGTTCAATAAAGGTTCGCAGCGATTTTGAATGAACGTTTTCTTCGGCCTTGACTTCAACAGGAACGACGCGATTATTTGTTTGCACGACAAAATCTAATTCCACTTGGGAATCGTTTGTAGAGTAATAACGAACCAATTTTTCCATTGCCATAAGCTGAGTCAAGACATATTCCTCGGCAAAGGCGCCACTATACTCCGAAAAGATTTTCTCCCCGATAAGTACTTTTTCGGCACTCACGTCCATTTGCGCTCCAAGCAGCCCAACATCCAGTACGAAAAGTTTATATACAGAGGACTCCTCGTAAAAGCGGATTGGCATTTGTACTTTGCTAATGCGCGGGATTTTGTACACAAGCCCTGCATCTAAAAGCCATTGCAATGCTAGTTCATATTTGGATGCCCGTTCGCCTTTTTTCAATGCGCTATACAGAAATTTCTTGTTCTCTTTCGACAACTGACGCGGAATGGAATCCCAAATCATTTTGATCCTCGCGTGTTCGTGCGGAGGAGCGTGTTTCGAAAAATCATTCTCGTAATCAGCAAGAATTTGCCTTTGTATTTTACGGACTTCTGCAGGGCCACTCCCTTCAAGGAATGCTGACACTACGGCAGGCATCCCGCCCACATAATAGTATTGACGCAAAAGTTCCACGAACATCGTCGAAAGCGATCTAAGCGTATCCCAGTCTTTTTTGTTCAGAGCTTCTGCAGCTAGGTCTTTTTTGCTTGCTAGCAGGAACTCTTCAAATGTTAGGGGATAGAGCTTTAAAAAATCCACCTTGCCTACAGGGAAAGATGCCCCCGCATGGAGTGCGATTCCGAGCAAGGAGCCGGCAACAACAACATGATATTCAGGAGCGTCTTCACATAAATACTTGAGGCTTGTCAGTGCCCTAGGAAACTCCTGAATTTCGTCCAGTATAAGCAGAGTTTTTCCGGGCAGAATGTCCACACCCGAAAGCGCCGACAAGGACCGCACCAAGCGATGGGTGTCAAAATTTTCAAAAACATCATCTAGATTTTCTGCTTTTTCACAGTTGATATAGGCGACAGATTCGTATTCCCGCTGACCAAATTCCTTGAGTAGCCAGGTTTTCCCGACCTGACGCGCTCCGTTCAAGATGAGCGGTTTTCGGTGCTTAGAGGCCTTCCACACCAACAAATCCCTGTAAAGCAGTCGTTCCATACTCCAAATATACACTTTTTTGGACGAATATTTCACATAATTTGACAATTTTTCGGACGATTAATCAACCTAAACAGACATTTTTTACGACGAATGCTAAAATTTGCAAAATTTAGCCACTTTTTGACGAAGATATGAAATAGCGTTTCATACCTCCGTATTTTTATATCTTGACTATTTCCCCAGCACCGCCATCACGTCTTCTGTAATCTGCTTGGGCGTGAGGCGGTTACATTCCATAAGTTCGCCGTAAGGGACCTTGTCGTAAAATTCCTTCTTGAGGCCCTTTACCAGAACGCGCATGTCGCAGTTGCCGTAGAAGCGGGCGATTTTTTCGCCGAAGCCGCCATCGACCACGCCGTTTTCGAGCGTCACGACAACCTGGTGGTCGGCGCACAATCCCGTGAGCGTAGCTTCGTCGATGCCGGTGGCGAAAAGCCATAAACGCAGCATAAATCCCAGCACGCCGCCGCCAAGGGCCAGCAGCGGGATATATCTGGGTTTGAAGAGATTTTTCATAGGTGTGAACTCCCAAAAAACATATTGCTGTTATTATACCAATATATGCAGCGGATTTCCAGTCCTTTTGGAAAATTTACACTTGTTTCTTGCGCTGTTTGGCTGTATAATAAAATGAATTTGTATGTGCTTTGGAGGAAACCTATGGTTTTGATTATAACGGTTCTGGCCCTTTCCCTGCTGGCATCCGCAGGGATCTGCATGGGAACAGGCGCCTTTGGGTCTGTTACCTGGCTCTGGCTGCTGCCTGTAGGCTTTATCGGCGCTCTGCTGGTCATTGCCGGACTTCTGGTGCTGATCGTGTGGCTGATCTCCCAGTGTGTGGATTTTGAAAAGGC
>CALATK010000310.1 GCA_937891805.1 uncultured Fibrobacter sp.
GCCTGGAGACCGCCTGCCGCAGACAATGCCTCCACAAGGTTCACCTTTCCATTCACCAAATCCACAAGGCCCACCTTCTGTACTTCGCCCATGACGTAGGCGCGGTTTTCGCGCTGGGTCTGGCTCAGAGCAGGAACATAAAGCTGGTCATCCGGTTTCAGCAGCATCTTGTCTAAAGGGAGCTGTTTCTTAAACGCTTCCAAATAGTTGATTTTGTAGACCTTGTCGCCGCGACGGAGCTGCATGCCGGCAGGGTCGGCGTACTGGTTGAAGCCTCCGACCTCAGCTATGGCCATGGGGATAGTCATGGGTGCTTCGGAGAAAAAGGCGTATCCCGGATTTTTCACTTCACCAGATACAACTGCCTTAAGGCTATTGTATTCTGAAACGCGAACATCCACCTGAGGGTCGTTCAGAATCTTGTCGGACAGGCGTTTGGTGATTTCCTGACGGAGCTCCTGCGCCGTAAGGCCTGCTGCTTGAAGTTCGCCAGCATAGGGGTAGAACAGTTTACCATCGGTGGTCACCTTTTGACCAGCGGGCTGATACTGGCCCATCGGGGACGTGAGTTCCGGATGTTCCCATACCACCACCTGGACCATGTCCAGAGGACCGATGCGGTATTCCAGCTTGGGCAAGGAGTCCACGATTAGGTCGGCCAAATCGCCATAGTTTGCCGTGGTGTCCCCATTCGGGGCGGCCTTGACGTCGGTACCGAAATCCCCTTCGTCTATGGAGTGAAAATACACGGAAATACCGTTGTATTCCGAAGAATCACTGGGTTCGGACATTCTCATCTGCGGTGCAAAGAAGCAACCGTTCAGCATAAGAGCTGCAGAAGCCAACAACAAATACTTCATTTTCTTCATATTCTTTCCAGGCTTACGCCTGCCCTTCACTTTCCTTGATTTTCTTGACCCAGTAGGGGGTCAACTTTGAAATAAAATTCCAAGCCAGCACAAAGGCACTTTCGGGCCTACGGTAGGGGTCAGGAATATCCACTTGAACGCTTTCACCATAGCGGAAGACTTTGCCCTCGGTCCAGGGGTACTTACGGATAATCTCCTGCTTGTGGCCGTTTTCCATGACCAAAACCAGGTCCGCCCACTTGAGGATATCCATGTTGATTTGCCTTGCGTGGTGGGCACTCATATCCACACCGTGCTCAAGGGCAATCTTTTGGCTGAGTTCGTGGGCCGGATGGTCCACCAGGGCACCGAGCCCGGCACTCATCACGTTAAAACCTTCGCCCAGCTCCTTTTTCAGGAGATACTCCCCCGTAGGGCTGCGACAGATGTTGCCTGTACAAACGACTAAAATGTTCTTCATCGCATGTAATGATAGAAAAAAGAGTTGACTCGGATTTCGGATTAAAACTCAAAAGCAAAGCCCAAGTCCTTCAAGGCCGGGTTCTTTGTATCCTTTTCGCTAAGAAGCGGTTCAAAGCCATTGCCCACCGGCCACTTGATGCCGATTTCGGGGTCATTCCACATGAGTCCACCCTCGTCTTTTGGGTCGTAAAGGCGGGTGCACTTGTAAACAAATGTCGCCGTCTCGCTGAGCACCACAAAGCCGTGAGCAAAGCCTTCGGGAATGTAGAACTGCTTCTTGTTTTCGGCAGAAAGGGTAACGCCCTCCCACTTGCCGAAGGTGGGGCTTCCCTTGCGCAAGTCCACCGCCACGTCGAATACTTCACCTTCGATGACGCGGACAAGTTTACCCTGCGGATTCTTCTTCTGGAAGTGGAGGCCGCGGAGCACGCCCTTCTTGCTCTTGGATTCGTTGTCCTGCACGAAGACCATATTGAGGCCGGCAGCGTCAAATTCGCCCTTGTTGTAGGTTTCCATAAAGTAGCCGCGTTGGTCGCCAAAGACCGTCGGCTCGATAATCGTCACGCCCTCGATAGAGGTTTTGATGAAATTGAATTTGGACATAGTAACTTAGGGTTTAGGGTTTAGGATCTAGGGGTTAGAGTTTAGTATCGCGGCAAAGCCGTCTTCAAAGATGCGCTTTGCGCATGATATTTCTCCCTATAACCTAGGCTCTAGTCTCTAGCCTCTCCTTATACATTTTCTCGTAATACTTCTCGTAGTCGCCGCTGGTGATGTTGTCCAGCCATTCCTGGTTGTCCA
>CALATK010000311.1 GCA_937891805.1 uncultured Fibrobacter sp.
CGGAGCTCGCGTTGGTGCTGCGGGTGCCGTCGTAATCCACGCCGAGGCCACCGCCCACATCGACGAATTCCAGGTTCATGCCCATCTTGCGAATCTGGATGTAGAACTGCGAAATTTCGCGGAGCCCGTTCTTGATATTGCGGATATGCGTAATCTGGCTACCCAGGTGGAAATGGATGAGCTTCATGCAGTCTTCCATTTTCTCTTCCTTGATGTAGTCCAGCGCTTCCAGGAGTTCGGAACTGTTGAGGCCGAACTTGCTGTGGTATCCGCCGGATTCTTCCCACTTGCCGCTGCCGGAACTTGCCAGCTTGATGCGGATGCCGATGTTCGGGCGCACCCCGATACGGCGGGAAAGTTCCACCACCAGATGGAGCTCGTTCATCTTCTCGACGACGATGAAAATCTTCTTGCCCATCTTCTGCGCGAGGAGGGCGAGTTCGATGAAGTCCTCGTCCTTGTAGCCGTTGCAGATGATGAGGGCGTCGGGATTGTCCATGTTGGCAAGCACCGCGTGGAGTTCGGGCTTGGAACCGGCCTCGAGACCGATGTTGAATTTTTTGCCGTGGCGCACTACCTCTTCAAGGACAGCGCGCTGCTGGTTCACCTTGATGGGGAAAATGCTGTAGTAGCTGCCCTTGAAGCCGTATTCCTTGCGGGACTTGTTGAAGCACTCGTTGATCTTCTCGATGCGGCTGTCCAGGATATCTGGGAAGCGAAGTAGCATCGGGGTGGAGACGTCGCGGAGCGAAAGTTCCTGCACCAGGTCGTACAGGTCGATGTCCGGACCGCCTTCCTTGAGCGGGTGAACAGTCGCGTGACCCTTCTCGTTGATGTCGAAGAAGTTCACGCCCCAACCCTTGACGTTGTACAAGTCGCGGGAATCGTCAATGCGCCATTTTTTCATATTAGGATCTAGGATTTAGGGGTTAGGATCTAGGATTTGGGATCTAGGATTTAGGGGTTAGAATAAAATCACTAATCTCTAGATCCTAGTCTCTAGTCCCTCTTACTCTAGTCAACGATAACAGGGGTAAAGTTTTCCTTCCACGGGAGGCCGTATTTGGTGAGGGCTTCCATGAACGGATCCGGGTCAAATTCTTCCACGGTATGCACGCCCGGCTTGTTCCACTTGCCGGTAAGCACCATCATGGCACCGCACATGGCAGGCACACCCGTCGTGTAGGCAATCGCCTGGCTGCCGAGTTCCTTGTAGCATTCCTGGTGGTCGCAAACGTTGTACAGGTAGTAGGTCTTCGGCTTGCCGTCCTTGGTACCCTTGAAAATGCAACCGATGTTCGTCTTACCGACGGTGCGGGGGCCGAGGCTTGCCGGGTCCGGAAGGAGCGCCTTGAGGAACTGGATAGGCACGATTTCCTGGCCCTGGAACTTGATGGGCTGCGTGCTGAGCATGCCCACGTCTTCGAGGCAGCGCATGTGGTCGAGGTAGCTCTGGCCGAACGTCATGAAGAAGCGGATGCGCTTGACGCCCGGGATGTTCTGGGCCAAGGATTCGATTTCTTCGTGGTGCAGCAGGTACATGTCCTTCTTGCCCACTTCGTCAAACACGTATTCGCGCTTGATGCTCATTGCCGGGATTTCAACCCAGTGGCCCTTGCCGTTCGCGTCGGTGTCCCAGTAGCTGCCCGGAGCGGAAACTTCGCGCAGATTGATTTCGGGGTTGAAGTTCGTCGCGAACTTGTAGCCGTGATCGCCGCCGTTACAGTCGAGGATGTCGATTTCTTCGATGGTGTCGAACTGGTGCTTCAAAGCGTAGGCGCAGTAGGCCTGGGAAACACCCGGGTCGAAGCCGGAACCCAGCAATGCCGTGAGGCCGGCCTTTTCAAACTTTTCCTTGTAAGCCCACTGCCAGCTGTAGTCGAAGTAGGCGCTGAAGCCCTGTTCCTTGCAGCGCTTGTCGTAGACCTTGCGCCATTCGGGGTCGTCGATGTTTTCGGGCTCGTAGTTCGCCGTATCCATGTAGTTCACGCCGCATTCGAGGCAGGCGTCCATGATGGCCAGGTCCTGGTACGGGAGCGCGATGTTCATCACCAGGTCGGGCTTGTATTCCTTGATGAGCTTAGAGACATTTTCGGCCTTGTCCGCATCCACGGCGGCGGTCGTGATGACCGTCTTCGTGTTCGGGCGCAGTTCCTGAGCGAGCTTCTCGCAGTTTTCGCGGTGGCGGCTAGCGATGCAGATTTCGCTGAACACTTCGCTTGCCGTGCAGCACTTCTTGATAGCAACCGTGGCGACAGCGCCACAACCGATAATCAATGCTCTTGCCATTTTTTGTTTGTTCCTTATAAAGGTGTTTGTAGTGGCACTAATATAAAAAAATGGGGGAGGGGAGGAGGTGTGTAGTGTGTAATGTGTAATGTGAAATTGTAAGTGTGTCATCCTGAACGAGTGAAACGAGTCGAAGGATCTTCTTGCTTAATTTTTTATTAACAGTTAATTTCTACATTATTTGTCATGGAATCTTACTTTTTTATCGGTGTTGCGGGCGTGGGCATGAGTGCCATCGCCCAGTATTTGGTTGGCAAGGGTGTTTCTATTAGCGGTTCGGACCGCCAGTTCGGTGCGGCAGAAAAGCCGCTTGTGATGAGTCAGCTCGAAGAATGTGGCGTCAAGTGCTATCCGCAAGACGGCTCGGGTGTTGTCGCGGGCCTCTCTGCGGTGGTCGTGAGTACCGCCATCGAAGATACGAACCCGGATCTCAAGCGCGCCAAGGAACTCGGGATTCCGGTGATGCACCGTAGCGAAATGCTCGCTAAGATTTCTAAAGAGGCGAAGACCATCGCCGTTTCGGGCACCAGCGGAAAGTCCACCGTGACCGCTATGATTTACCACATCCTGCAATATGCGGGCCTCCAGCCGTCAGTGATGACGGGGGCGGGCCTCGTGAACTTGCAGAAAGAAGGCAAGATCGGTAACGCCGTGTCGGGCAAGGGGCAGTGGCTGGTGGTGGAGGCGGACGAAAGCGATGGAACGCTGGTGCGCTACGAACCCGAAATCGGTCTGATTCTGAATGTGGACAAGGATCACAAGGAATTGAGCGAACTCCAGGAAATCTTCCTCAAGTTCAGCCACAACATTCTGGACAACGGCAAGATCCTGATTGTAAACGACGCCCACCCGCTGGCCAAGAAGTTCAGCGCCGGTCGCGAATTCGACTTTGGTTTTGAAAACTATGTGGGCGTTCAGGGTACGGACTTCAAGTCAGTCGGCACGTCCATTCAGTTCCGTGTGCGCCACAATGCAGAACTTGTGAAGTTCGTGGTGCCGCTCCCGGGCAAGCACAATATGGAAAATGCCCTGGCCGCAACGGCTGCCGCACTCCGCGCAGGGGTAACGCTCCATACTTGCGCCGACGCCCTTGCGACATTCCCCGGCGTGTTCCGGCGCCACCAGATTTTAGGGACTTTCAACGGCGTGACTCTGGTGGATGACTTCGCCCATAATCCGGCAAAGATTGCCGCCAGCATCAAGAGCGCCCAGGACTTTACCGAGGGCCGCGTCATCGCCTGGTTCCAGCCTCACGGCTTTGGCCCCACGCGATTCTTGCGCAAAGACCTTGTGGAATTTATCGCGAAGACGCTTCGCCCCAAGGACTTTGACGACGACCGTGAAAACGACGTGATGTTCTTCAGCGAAATCTACTACGCCGGCGGCACCGTCACCCGCGACATCAGCGCCGGTGACCTTGCCGATGACCTCCTGCTCAAGGGCTGCGAAGCCATCTACATCGCGGACCGCAACGAATGCGCCGAAAAGATGGTGGAATACGCCCAGCCCGGCGACACGATTCTGCTGATGGGTGCGCGAGATCCGAGTTTGCAGGCATTTGCGCATAGCGTGCAGAAACTTCTCGAAAACCGGTGAGCATTCCTGTGAGCAACAAACACCTCGTATTGACGAGGTGCCCCCCCTTCTAGGGAATTTTCATATTTTATTACTCAATGGGTGCCCTAAAATGAAACGGTAGATAGACTGGCTTTAAATCTATTTACTACATTTGGCCTCGATGATTCATTTTAGGCACAAACCCATAGACAAGAGCGAGTCTAAGTACAAGAGGCTCAGCCGTATCTATTACAACCGCATGTTCCCCAAACGGCAGGACGCCCTGAAGGTGGCGTGGTCAGTTGCCGCCGGCGTGTTTATTGGAATTTGGCCCACTATCGGCATAGCGATTATCCTCACGGTGGCCTTTTGTGCCGTGTTTCGCTTGCCGAAGGTGCCCGGCATCGTGTCATCCTTCGTGGCAAACCCCTTGACCCAGTTCGGATTCTTTTACCCGGCGGGCTATGCCATCGGTTGCAAGCTGTTGAAGCCTGAAAAAATCAATTTCGATTTCCTTTCGGAATTTGAGGGGCTGTCCTTTAAGAATTTTATTTCTGTCATAACTCACCTTTGGCACGATGCGGCGGGCCATCTAGCCGCTTTTATGGTGGGTATTACCATCGTAGCCGCCATCGGCGGGGCAATATTTTTTGTACTGGCCTATTTTATTGTAAATTATCGCAAGAAAAAATGGATGGCGGGCAAGACCAGCTATATCCAGAACTTGATTGCCGAAGACGAGGCTTTAATTAAAGAAGCACACAAAGGAAAACACCCCATGATGCACATCTATCCATTCAAGGCGCTGCGCCCGGTGAACCCGGCCGAAGCTGAAACGATTTCTGCCCTTCCGTACGACGTGATGAACCGCGCCGAAGCGAAGGCCATGGCCGAAGGCCTCCCGCATTCCTACCTGCGCGTGACCCGTGCCGAACTGGAACTGCCCGATTCTGTGGACGCCTACGACCCGAAGGTCTATGCGCATGCTCGCGAAAACCTGGACAAGATGATTGCCGACGGCGTGATCGCTTACGACAAGAAGCCTTGCCTCTATGTTTACCGTCAGACCATGAATGGTCGCGAACAGTACGGCCTGGTGTGCTGCGTGCCTGCCGCCGACTATTTCAACGGCATTATCAAGAAGCACGAACTCACTCGTGCCGATAAGGAAGAAGACCGCCTCCGCCATGTGCTGGCCACCAACGCCAACACGGGTCCGGTGTTTTTGACCTACCGTGACCAGGGCCAGTTCGACGTGTTCGGAGCCGTCACCAAACGCAAGCCCGTTTACGATTTCGTGAGCAAGGGTGACGGATTCGGTCACACGGTGTGGATTATCGACGATGACGCCGAAATCGAAGCTATCCGCAAGTCCTTCGAAGCTGTGCCGGTGAGCTACATTGCCGACGGTCACCACAGGAGCGCCGCCGGTGCTCGTGCCGCCAGCTACCGCGCCGAACAGAACCCGAACAACACCGGTGACGAAGAATACAACCGTTACCTTGCCATCCTGTTCCCCAGCACCCAGCTGAAGATTCTGGACTACAACCGCGTGCTCAAGGACCTGAACGGTCGCACTCCGGAACAGCTCATGGAAGAGATGAAGAAGGTGTTCGATATCGAAGCTCTCGACAAGATGCAGAGCCCAGCCAAGCAGAACCAGGTGAATTTCTACATGGGTGGCAAGTGGTATGCTTGCACCTTCAAAGCCCAGTTCCTCAAGAACCTCGGTCCGGTTGACAGCCTGGACGTGGCTCTCCTCCAGAAGCTCATCCTGAAGCCGCTCTTCGACATCGACGACCCCCGTACTTCCAAGCGTATCGACTTCGTCGGCGGCATCCGCGGTCTTGGCGAACTGGTGAAGCGTGTGGATAGCGGTGAATGCGCCTGCGCCTTTGCCATGTACCCGACCACTCTTGATCAGCTCATGAACATCGCCGACGCCGGCGAAATCATGCCGCCCAAGAGCACCTGGTTCGAACCCAAGCTCCGTGACGGCCTGCTGGTCCATTCGCTGGATTAATCATCGACACATGTCGGATAAGTTTTAGGGAGGGGAGAGCCCTCCCTTGTCATTATTTATATTTTCATCGAAAAGTGAAATTGTCGAGGGATTATGATTTCAATCCGTCACCTGAAAAAAGTATTCCCTAATGCCACGCCGCTGCTGGACGTGAATGCCGAAATTGAAAAGGGCGACATTATTTCTATTATCGGCCCTTCGGGTACAGGCAAGTCCACGTTCCTTCGCTGTATCAACCGCTTGGAAGATCCGACTGCGGGGGAAATTCTGATTGACGGCAAGTCCATTACGGCACCTTCGGCAGATGTTCCGTCGCTCCGTCGCAAGATGGGCATGGTTTTCCAGAGCTTTAACCTTTTCAACCACTTGACCGTTCTCGAAAATATCATGGTGGCCCAGGTGGACCTGCTCCACCGTTCAAAGAAAGAAGCCTATGAGAAGGCCATGGCGCTCCTCCATACGGTAGGCCTTGCAGACAAGACCCTGAATTTGCCCGAAGAACTTTCCGGTGGGCAGAAACAGCGTGCGGCTATCGCCCGTACCTTGGCTATGGACCCTGAAATTGTACTGTTCGACGAGCCCACCAGTGCCTTGGACCCCACCATGGTGGGGGAGGTCCTTGCGGTTATCCGTAACCTTGCAAAGCAAGGACTGACGATGCTCATCGTTACTCACGAAATGAAATTTGCCCGGGATATTTCTACCCGCGTCTTTTATATGGACCAGGGTGTCATCTACGAGGAAGGGACTCCCGAGCAGATATTTGACAATCCGCAAAAGGACAGGCCCCGTCAGTTCATAAGACGTCTTAAGGTTTTCGAAGAGGTGATCTTGCCTTCGACCTTTGATTATATGGGGACGGTGAACAGACTTTATGCTTTCGCAGAGAAGAACCAGGTTTCCAAGAGAATGTCGAGAAACATGCTCTTCGCCTTTGAAGAAATGGTGGTCCAGTCTATTTTGAATAGGCTTTCTGTAACAGAAGAAATCCACATGGTCATGGAATACTCCGGCGAAAGTGACGGCCTGGAGATAAAGGTTGAATATGGAGGCGAAGCCTTAAATCCGCAAGACGGCATGGACGAAGTCTCCCGCAAATTTTTGGAACTGGCTACAAACACCATTGTTCACAATTATTCCGGTGGCAAGAACACCGTGGAACTGCGTATCAGGTAGGGGAGGACAAAGATGCTTTTGAGATTTTTATTCCTTGCCTGCCTGATCCTTTTGGGCTGTAACGAACCCGAAAAGCCGATTCGTTCCACGGACCTATTGAACGATTCCCCCAGTACCGTCTCGGTCCGTGACGAAGGTGAAAAAGTCATGGACACTACGTCGGCAGTTGACTTGAAGGACGTGCCGCCCCAGTTCAGGGACAAGAAGCTCAAGTACAATTCCATAGCCGAGATGAACAAAAACGAGAATCTGAAACTCGGTATGCAGACGGGTTTCGTTTTCGTTGACAAGGAAACGCGGCGCCTTCTCCCAAAGGCGAAAATAGACTATTACAAATCTACGCCGGACATGGCCTACCTTGTGGCGAACGGTAAGTTGGACGGCTTTATCAACGACGAACCGGTGATTCGTTATGCGGCTTTGGAAAACCCGAATCTTGGCTATATCCATGCGGGTTTCGAACCCATGGATATCGTGGCGGTATTCCCCAAAAAGGAGAAGGGACGCAGTCTTCGTGACGAGTTGAACACCTATATCGAAAAGTACCGTGCATCGGGCCTTCTGGATTCGATTGACAACCTGTGGCTGGGACACGACGAAACGAGAAAGGTCGTGGATTTCCCGAAGGCAAAAGAGGGAAAGCCGACTTTCAAGATGGCGACGAGTGCCATCAATCCGCCGTTTGAATACATTAAGGACGGTAAAGTTGTCGGTTACGAGATGGACTTGATGGCCCGGATTTTTGCAGAGATGGGGTATGGTCTTGAAGTTCACGATGTCGCGTTTGAATCGGTTATTCTCGGTGTCGAAACGGGAATGTATGATTTTGCGGTGGCAACGTTGAGTACAACCCCGGCGTTCAAGGAAAAGAATTTCCTGTCCAATTCGTTCTATGTGTCGGAATGCGTGATGGCAGTGCAGATTCTGGATGAAAAGAATGTGTTGCCGCCTGCGAAAAACGGTGCGGCAAGCGACTCTGCCGCCATTGTCGAAGAAGGCCTGATTACGTCGTTGAAGTCCAGTTTTGTGCGGACCTTCGTCATGGAATCCCGCTGGAAACTGGTGACAAATGGCATCTGGGTGACTGTGTACATTTCCATACTGTCGGCATTGCTCGGTACGGTTCTTGGATTCCTGATTTGCCTGATGCGCCTTTCTAAGATTAGAATTGTAGATGCCATCGCCATTACCTACATCCGCATTCTGCAGGGAACCCCTTCGGTGGTGCTCCTGATGATTCTGTTCTATGTGGTGTTTGCTCGTACGGGAATCGATGGAGTCTGGGTAGCTGTCATTGGTTTTGGCATGAACTTCGGGGCCTATGTTTCCGAGATGATGCGCACGGGAATCGAGGCGGTAGACAAGGGGCAGATGGAAGCGGCCCTTGCCCTGGGTTACACGAAACCCCGTGCTTTCTTCAAGATCGTGTTGCCCCAGGCGGCCAGGCACTTTTTGCCGGTGTACCAGGGTGAATTCATTTCGCTGGTGAAGATGACTTCGATTGTGGGTTACATCGCCATTCAGGATTTGACCAAGGCTTCCGACATTATCCGTAGCCGCACTTATGAGGCGTTTTTCCCGCTGGTCACGACGGCAATCATCTATTTTGCCATTGCCTGGTTCTTGACACGGGTGCTCACGGCCATGCAGAAACGCCTGGACCCGTCTCGTCGCCGGAACCGACTCCTGCGTCATTCTGGCTCACGCCCCGGAATCTAGGTGAACAATTCACCACACTTTGTCATCCCTGCGCCACACTTTGTCATCCCCGCTGTCATTCTGGAGGGGCGACGCCCCGATAGAATCACGGGGATCTCCCTTAAATTCTACATTTACATCAATGCCTCGCCTTAAAACCACATTCCTCAGCCTGCTTGCCCTTGCGGTGTCCGCAATGGCGGCTCCGGCTGGTGCCGATTCCCTCCAGGTGGCTCCGGCAGATTCGTCGTCGGCCCCCACGGTGGCGGCTTGTGTTGACGGCACTGTCATTTCTTCCGTCCGTTTCGAGGGTCTGGAACACACGAACCCTCGCGTGGTTCAGCGGGAACTGTTGAACAAGGCTGGGGAGGCTTTTTCTACCGAAAAGTTCGAGGCCGAAAAGCGCCGCCTGCAGGACCTGGACCTGTTTACGGAAATTGAGGTCTCTTGTCGCTCTGCGTCTAATTCCGAATTCCGAATTCCGAATTCCGAATTGACTTACGCCTTCAAGGAAATTTTCCGCTGGATTCCCGCCCCGGCAGGCAAGAAGACCGACCGCGACGGGCTCATGATTGGCCTTGCCCTCGCAAACCTGAACGTGCTGGGTGAGGACATCCGTGCCGAGGTCCAGTACCGCACGTCAACCGACCCGTTCCTGGACAATAACGAATACGCCTTCTATGCCAGTTCGCCCTACCTGTTCGGCCTGCCTCTGGGTTGGAACTTGGAGTTCCTCCGTACGGACAGTTACGATGACATTCGCGGTTTCCAGGACGACAGTTGGCTTCTGGACCTGGACTTGGATTACGGAATTACCCCCCATTTGTCCCTGCTCATGACGGTGGCTGGTCGCGAGTTGAAGGATGCCGCATTCTTGCCTGAATTTGGATTCGGATTCGCTTTCGATTTCCGTGATAGCAAGCTGGATAGCCGCCGGGGAGTCTATTTTGAATATATGCTGACCCATGTGGGTGAGGGTGATGACCGCGATATCAACTGCAATATCCTGGAAGAGGGCGATTGTGGCGATGGCATGGGTGGCGAGAACTACCGCGAACTTTTGACGGATGCCAGGGCCTATTACACGCTCTGGCGCTTTGTGACGGGGGCGACAGCTCTGGTGCGTTACCGCCTGGGCGATGTGGAACGCTACGACTATTACTACCACGGTGGGGCAAATACCTTCCGTGGCCACGAGGCCGATTCCAACTACCTGGGAGTCCACGAAGTGCTATTGACGTTGGAAGAGCGTTTTGTGTTGATGGAACGCCATGCGGCAAGCGTTGCCGGGGTGAACTTCTTTTACGGCGTACAGCTGGTGGCCGGTCTCGACGGGAGCCTCCTGTGGGACAAGGGCCGTCCCGGCTGGGAGGATTACGAAGGCGCCGTCTATGGGGGAATCCATCTGGTGATTCCCGCCCTGGACCGTATCCGCCTTGAGGTAGGCTATAGCCCCGACAAGGGCGAACCGGTCTTCTACTTTGGCCTCTTTGACAAGGTGACTTCGTCCCGTTGGCGTAGCAGATAGATGTCTTGGCCTTTTGCGCCTTTACATCTTTTCAGATAAATGCTAAATTTGCGTTACAAAAATGAAAAACAAGAATTGGGCTCAAGGTGGGCCTTTTGGAGTATAAATGGCTATTAACTATCTCGATCTCCCCATCGGACGCAAGTACCCCTACGAAGTGGACTGCGTGGTGGAAATCGGCAAGGACACCAACCTCAAGTACGAATATGACGAGCGCCTGCACGTGTTCCGCCTGGACCGCTGCCTGCTCAGCTCCATGAGCTATCCTTGCACCTACGGATTTATCCCCAGCACCAAGGCCGACGACGGCGACGCCCTGGACATGCTGATTTACAGTCCCGCCTCCATGATGACGGGTTCTGTTTGCACTTGCCGCGTGATTGGTGCTTTGGATATGACCGATGGTGGCAAGAAGGACTACAAGGTTCTGGGAGTGCCGGTCTTCAACCCGCGCCCCATCAAGGACATTACCGACGTGGACCAGATGTTCCTCCGCATCACCAAAAACTTTTTCCAGAACTACAAGGAACTGGAAGGCAAGGACGTGCAGATTGGGGACTGGCAGAACGCGGAATTCGCCCGGGAACGGGTGATTGCGGCCCATAGGGCCTACTTCCAGATGCAGGTCCAGGTTCCGGAAACCTGCTACCAGGAACCGGAAAGCGGCGACCACCTGCCTCCCGAAGAATTGATTTAACTATTTCTTCTCAATCCAATGATACCGTCCGCTGTAACTGATTGCCTTGCGGATGGCCTGGAATGTGCAGCTGATTTCGACGGCTGCATTTTTCGGTAGGGCGGCAACGCCTACGGCGGTACGGGCATGCTTGCCGTTTTCGCCCAAGATGCGCACGGCCAGTTCGGAGGCCCCGTTCAACACGGCGGGCTGTTCGTGGAAGTCGCTTGCGGACTGCACAAAGCCCTGCATCTGCACCAGCATCAGGGTCTCGTCACTTTCCAGGAGCGTCATGGCGGCGGCGATGTTGTTCATTAGGCAAATCTGTGCCGCTTCGGTAGCCTTTTCTACGGAAATGTCCGTAGGCACCGTGCCGCAGAAGTTGGAGAAGTCCCCGTTGATGGAGGGCAACTGCCCAGAAACCACGATGGTATCGCCGTAGCGGGTGGCGGGAATATAGGCCGCCAGCGGGGCCGGGCATTGGGGTAGGGTCAGTCCAAGTTCAGATACTTTCTCTTGAATGTCCTTCACGGTTCTCTCCTTCAAATTCTCGTCAGTTATTTTTTCTTAAAGACCTTTGCGAAACAAAATATACAAAGTCCGATGATGGCGGCCCAGGAGGCTACCATAAAAATCAATCCGCTTGTAGAAAATTCCATGGTTATGCCTCCTCTTCGTCGTGTTCATCGGCTCGGCCCACAGACTTGGTCTGTTTATGCAAGATGGTGGTGAGTCTTGCTGTACCACCCTGCCTCCAGGCAAAGTAGATGGCAATGTTCAAAAGGATTACCAGCGCAAGCAGGAATCCGCGCACACCCCAGGTAAAGCCAATCTGGGAGAATTCGTGACCAAGGAAGGTTACTCGTGCATCGGCGGCCACATTGCTCAACAGCAACACGCCCATGCCGTCGTGGATCATCCATGCCACAAGCACGATGGCAAGGTAAATCGGGCACACGTACATGATGATAGGGCGGAAAAAGCGGGGGAGCTTCAGGGCCGCGCCGTCGTTCATCAGGGCAAAGGCTTCGTTTTCGGGTTTGCCGTCTTCGCCGATGGTCTCGGACTTGCGGCGACCCAGCACAAAGGCAAAAATGAACGCCTGGATGGTGCCGAGCACCACCAGCAAGAAACTACCGCCCCAGAAGTCCAGTTCATCGACGGCACCGGCGGCAAGGCCGAAGATGCCCACAAGGCTAACC